>NZ_JBIAWP010000022.1:0-112641 GCF_042895785.1 Streptomyces sp. NPDC001380
GACACCTCGCTCAACCGCCCGGGAGCCTCGTCCGTTCTGCACCCCTCCAGCGCTGCTCGGACGTCACCCGATCGAGCCCCCGCTGAAACGGCTCAATGATCGCAAACGTTGCAGTGGAAAACCTCGAAGACGCGATCCCCCTCTACCAGGAATTGGCCGGGGAAGCGGAAGTCCACCGATTCCCGTTCCGCGAGCTCGAATTGGCACTGGTGGGGCCCTTCTTGCTCTACTCAGGCCCGCTGGAGAAGTACGTCTCGCAGAACGGGACCGTCCTCGTCGGCTCCCTGACCCCCGTTCTCGACGCACTCGGCAAAGCGGGCGCCGAGATCCTTGAAGCACCCAACGAAGTACCCAACGGCACCAGGATCGTCGCCCTCCACCCGGACGGCTCCGTCTTCGAGTACATGCAGCTCCGCGCCTGAGCCCGAATCCACCGGTCGGTGACTGCGGCGGGATGGGGATGATGCAAAGAGGTGCCTGCCGAGCCGGGAGGGTGGAAGTTCCCTGCGCTTCCGTCCGCCCGACCGGCACGGCACCTCGCAGGTGAAGTCCTCGCACAGCCCCGCCGTGACCTCCGCCGCGCTCGACGAGGCGACCTCGATTCGTCGGAGCGGTCGAGAGGTAGACGATCCTGCCGGTTCACCCCTTCCGTCCCTCGTGATCGCGGGCGGGATCCTCGCGTGTCGTTGCGGCTGCGCCCGGGTTCCACTGGCCCCCGGGCGCTGCGGTGGCCTCCTTCCCGGTCCTCGTCGAAGTGGTGCCGGTGACCAGTCCAGGGCGGGCAGTCGGCCGAGGCGCGTCCGGGAGACGGCGAAGGCGTCGCGTCAAGGCAGGCCGCGGGACAGGGTGAGCCAGCAGCGGCAGGCATGCCGGGCCGGCTTCGCCGGGAGGCGGTGGAGGCCGCCGCGCATCGTGTCCGGTTCGGCGGCGAGGCCGTCGATGTCGTGCAGACCGAACAGTCGGGTCCAGGCGTCGAGGCCGGCGGCAATGGCGCAGGCGAGCATCCACGCCCGGTCGACCTGCCAGTCCTGGCTGGGCAGCTTCCGCAGGCCCATCGCCTTGCTGCAGCGCACCCGGCCTTCGACCCGTGCGGCAGCACCCTGCCCAGCGTGCCGGTCAGCCCCGTCCGGCCGGCACACCGGCGCAGCAGCGCGGTCCCTGCATGTCCGACCACGCCCTTGCCGCCGACCTTCACCGACAACCGCTCGTCCCACCCGACGGCCTTCACCCGGAAGGTGCCCTTGCCTGCGTACCGGATATGAACTCAATACTCACATCCTCGCAGGTCACGGGCACCTTCTACGGATTCCCCCCAGATCATCCCTCCAGCTGAACAGCCGAGGTTGATCACGACTCGATACGCGGCCTCAGGTCCTGCACGTCCGCATGCGGGCATGCAGGGCCTGAGGCCGAACTTTCTCCTTCGCGCCGCACGCCGAGCAGACCTGCGAGGCGGGCTCGAAGCAGCCGACACGGGGGAAGGTGTGCCCGTACCGGGCTGCCCGGGGAGCGGCTCCCCCGCCGACCTTCGAGCCGGGTCGCTCTCGCAAGAGCGGAGGCGGCCCTGGCTCCGAGGGTGTTTTCCGGCCGTTCCGCGAGCGGGGCCGAGCAGGGGTTCGGGCGCCGTGCCCGATGGGGGGCGGCGGGGGCCCGGCCGGTTCTTGCGCAACTTTCTGCAAGTTGCTGCAAGAAATTGCAGAGCGGCCTAGGGTCGTCGTGACGCCGGGGGACCACCGGCGGACCGGGCACGACCGACCCAGGAGGAGCACTCCCATGCGCAGCTCGACCGCACGACGTTTCGCGGGCCTCGCGGCAGCCGCAGCAGTCACCGCGGCCGCAGCCCTCACCGCCGCACCGGCGCAGGCCAGCCCCCGGGCGCAGGCCGCCCCGGCGGAGACCGCCACCGCGGAGCCGACCCCCGTGCAGAGCGCCACCGCGGAGCCGGCCCCGGACCCGACCGTCACGGCGGAGCCCACGCCCGCGCCGACGCCCACCGCCACCGCCACCACCACCACCACCACCACGGAGCCGACGCCGACGCCGACGGCGGAGCCGACACCGACCGCGACCCGGGCTCCGTCCTGCGTGACCTGGGCCGAGAGCTGGCGGTACACCCTCGTCACCAACGGCTGCGCGGAGCACCACACCCTGAAGATCGAGCAGACCGACGGCACGGTCAGCCCCTGCCGGGAGGCCGATCCGGGCGACGTCATCACCTTCGCGGGCTACGGCTTCAACGCCAACCACGTGGTGGCCGTCGAGCTCTGCTGAGCCGCACCCGGCTGCGCACCGCGCGGACGAGCGGCGAGCGGCGAGCGGTCCAGGACGGCGATCCCCGCCACGGCCGGCGCGACGCCCGGCCCCCCGGACGGCGGGCGCGCCCGCCGAGGGAGCCGGCCGCCCGCGGAGGACGGCCGCGCCGACCAGCACGCTGCCGACCGGCTCCAGGGTGTCGACCACGGGCAGAGCGAGGGCCGGCGAACCGGCCTGGAAGGAGCTCCGGGCGAGCAGCGGCCCGAGGACGCCGACGGGGAGCAGCGCGTACGGCTCCCAGCGGCCCAGCACCCCGGGGCCCTCGTCGCGCGCCAGGACCGCGGTGCTCCTCATGAGGCCGTCCGGCAGGGCGAAGCAGAGCCCGGCCGCCGCCGCGTACAGGAGGGTGCGCGCCCGGCCGCCGCCGGCGCGGTGGCGGCGGCCTCCTGCCGGAGCGCGGCCGCCACCGCGAAGCAGAGGGCGGCCGGGAGCGCGGCCGGCACGACGAAGCCGGCGGCCATGGCCCCGGCATGCCGCCGGACCCGCCCGGCGCCGGGTCCGGCGCGCGGGCGGCGAGGCGGGTCCGGCGCGGCCGGCGCTACGCCGCGGCGAGGACCTGGTCGAGGAAGGCGTGCAGGTTGTCCGTCATGCGGGCGACCTGCTCCTCCACGGTCAGCGTCTCCTCGTACCGGGCGCCCAGGCCGGTCCGCCGCTTCCCCCGCACGTAGAGGGGGCAGGCGAGGTCGGCGCAGAGGTACGTGCCGACGGTGTTGCCCTGGCGGCCCGCGGCACCGGCCCGGGGCGCGGCGAAGAGGGAGACGCCGGATCCGGGGTGGGCGGTGACGCAGACCGAGCAGACGGTGGTCCTCAGCAGGCTCCGGCGGGCGCCCTGCGGGGCGCGCAGCACGACGCCGGTGAGGACCCCGCGGTGTTCGGCGGCCAGGTAGCCGCGGTCGGGGGCGCCGGGGTCGCGCCAGCCGAGGAAGTCGAGGTCGGCCCAGGGCAGGGACGCGAGGTCGCGGGGCACCCACAGCCTGCGCGCCTCGCCCTTGGAGCAGTTGACGAAGGATCCTCGGAGGTCGTTCTCGTCGAGCGGGGTCATGGGGTCGGAACCTAACACCGGGCGGCACCGGTGTCGCCCGGATATCGGACGGCCCGCGCCAGCCGGCACCGGTCGGACATCGGCCGGCCCGGGTGTCCGCCCGGGTGTCCGCCCGGGCTCCCGGCCCGGGCGCCCGGGCGGCAACGCGCCCTCCGGTCCGGGGCCCGTAGGCTTGCGGGCGAGATGAGACGCAAGCCCCGGGTGCCGCAGGCACCGCTGCCGCAGCGCGACGGGATCGACCCCGTGCGGTTGCGGCTGCCCGCCGAGGGCCCGTGGGCCACGGTCCGCGACCACCTGGTGGACCGGCTGCCCGCGGTGGCGCCGGGGCGGATCGACGCGATGCTGCGCGAGCGGGCCTTCGTCGGTGTGGACGGGCCGCTGGCCCCGGACGCGCCGTTCGTGCCGGAGGCGTACGTCTGGTTCCACCGGGAGCTGCCCGCCGAGGTGCCGGTGCCCTTCCCCGTCGAGGTGCTGCACCGGGACGACGCCCTGGTGGTGGCCGACAAGCCGCACTTCCTCGCCACCACGCCGCGCGGCCGCCACGTGACCGAGACCGCGCTGGCCCGGCTCCGCCGCGACCTGGGACTGCCGCTGCTCAGCCCGGCGCACCGGCTGGACCGGCTCACCGCGGGGCTCGCCCTGTTCGTGGTGCGGCCGGAGCTGCGCGGCGCGTACCAGGCGCTCTTCCGCGACCGCCTGGTGCACAAGGAGTACGAGGCGGTGGCCCCGTACGACGCGGGGCTGGCGCTGCCGCGGACGGTGCGCAGCAGGATCGTGAAGGAGCGCGGCGTGATCGCGGCCTACGAGGTCCCCGGCGAGCCCGACAGCGAGAGCCGGGTCGAGCTGCTGGACCGCCGCGGCGGCCTCGCCCGGTACCGGCTGCTGCCCGCGACCGGCCGCACCCACCAGCTGCGGCTGCACATGAGCGGCCTGGGCGTGCCGATCCTGGGCGACCCGGTGTACCCGGTGGTGCTGCCCGAGCCCGCGCCGGACGACTTCACCCGGCCGCTGCAGCTGCTGGCCCGGGTCCTGGAGTTCACCGACCCGCTGACGGGGGTGCGGCGCCGCTTCGAGAGCCGGCGGACGCTGGAGGCGTGGCAGGCGTACGGGACGTGGGCGGCCGGCCGCGGCGGGGCGGGCGCCCCCGCGTGACCCGCCGCGCCCCCGCGGACGCGGCGGCGCCCCTGGACGCGGCGGCACCTTGGGCGAGCGGCCGGACGCCCGTGACCGATCGGCCGCCCGGGGCGTTGAGCGGGGCATGAAGAAGCGCAGCATGCTCGCCGTCGCGTCCCTCGCCGTCGGCGTGGTCGCCTCCCTGACCGCCCCGAGCGCCGCCCACGCGGCGGAGCGGACCGGCCCCGCCGGGGGGCCGGACGCCCGCACCGCCGCCGACGTCCTGGAGGGCGTCCTCGGCCACGGGGCCCCCGCCGGGCCCACCAGCAGCGCCGGCGGCCTCACCGTCACCCCGCCGGCCGGCCGCTGACGCACCGGCCCGCGGCGCCGCGCGGGACGGGTCGTGCCCCGTCCCGCCGGCCCGCCCGGCGGCACCGGCCCTGAGGTCCGCCCGGCGGCACCGGCTCAGTGGCCGGAGAGCGACCTGCGCAGCCGGTCGGCGAGGACCGTGGCGGCCGGTGCGGCGGGGGCGGTTCCGCGCAGCACCGCCGCGACGGTGTCCTGCACGTCCCGGGTGAAGGCCGCGTAGTAGGGCGTGGCGGGGCGGGCCCTGGCCCGGTCGAGGGAGTCCCTCAGCGCCGCCGTGTAGGCGGGGTCGGGTTCGGGGTCGCCCGGACGGCACCGGCCGGTGAGGGCGGAGGGGCGGGCGGGGGCGAAGCCGCCGGCGAAGAGGCAGCGCTCCGCCTGCGGGCCGGTCAGGTCGGCGACGAGCTGCTCGGCGAGGGCACGGTGGGCGCTGCCGGCGGCGACGGCGAGGTTCTGGCCGCCGAGGGCGGAGGCCCACGGCAGCCGCAGGACGCCGTAGTCGGCGCGTCCGGCCGCCGAGCGGTCCTCCGGCTTGTCCCGGGCGTCCTTCAGCTGCCCGTACGCGTAGGGCCAGTTCCGCAGGTAGAGGGACTCCCCGGCGAGGAAGCGGCGGAGGCTCGCGGACTCGTCGGCCCGCAGCGAGTCGGCGCCCAGCAGCGGCAGGCCGCCGCCGCCGTCGCGCCGGGCGTACAGGAGGCTGTCGAGGCCCGCCTGGGCGGCGGCGCTGCCGACGGCGACCCGGCCGCGGTCGTCGACGACCCGGCCGCCGCCCCGCCAGACGGCCTCCAGGGTGTTGACGGTGAGCCCCTCGTACTCCTTGAGCTGGGTGAGCAGACCCGCCCTGACGTGCTGCCCGGCGGGGAGGGCGCGCTCGGGCGAGCGGGCGAAGCGGGCGGTGGCGGCGGCCAGGTCGTCCCAGCTCCGGGGCGGGGGGTAGCGGTCGGGGGGGAGCAGGTCGCGGCGGTAGTAGAGCAGGCCGACGTCGGTGTTCCACGGCACGGCCCAGATGCGGCCGCCGCGGCGGGCGGTGCCGGCGGCGGCGGGCCAGGTGTCGTGGTCGAGGAGGTCGGCGAAGCCGCTGCCGTGCAGCGGCTGGATGAGTCCGCCGTCGGCGAACTCGGCGGTCCAGGTGACGTCGAGGTTGACCACGTCGTAGCGGCCGGTCCGGGACTGCAGGGCGGCGACGAGCTGGCTGCGCTGGCGGTCGGCGTCGTCGGAGAGCCGGACGATCCGCACCCGGACGCGGTTGCGGGCCGCCCAGTCCAGGATGAGCCGTCGGCGCACGCCGGTGCCGGAGAGGTCGCTGCCGGTGGCGACGGTGAGGGTCCGGTCCGCGGCGTCCGGCCCGGGCGCCGCGGGACCGGCGGGCGGGCCGGCCGGCGGCGTGCCGGTGCAGGCGGCGGCGGGCAGGACGGCGAGGGCGAGCAGGGCGGCGGCGGCCCGCCGCCAGGGACCGGGGCGCGGCCGCGGGCGGGGCCGGGTGCGTCCGGGGGCGGTGCTGCGGGTCACGGTCCCACCCTTCCCTTGGTCAGCCCCGCGACCATCCGCGGCAGCGCGGCGGCGAGGGAGCCGGAGGCGGCGCAGCCGCCGCCGGTGGAGGCCGCCGCGATCGCCTGGGCCTCGCGGGCGCAGCCGTAGGGGCGCATGGCGGCGACGATCACGGGGACGTCCTCCCGGGCGAGCCGCTCCTCCAGGCCGCGCAGCGCGGCGGCGCGCCCGGCCGCGGGCCGGTCGGGGAGCCAGTCGCCGTCGGTGACGAGCAGGACGGCGTTCTGCCGGTCACCGCCCGCGTCGTGGAGGGTGTCGAGCGCGCCGCCGAGGGCGCGGTAGAGGTCGGCGGTGCGGATCCCGGCGAGCCGCAGGCGGGGCAGGGCCCAGGAGGGCGTGTCCGGGACGGCGGCCCCGAGGGCCCGGACGTCGCGGACGCGGTCGGGGCCGTCCCCGGTGGGGAAGGTCCGCAGGCCGTAGACGTCGCCGGGGGCGAGGCGGCGCAGGGCGGACTCCACGGCGCGGGCGGCCTCCTGCAGCCGCCCGGCCTCGCCCATCGAGTCGGACACGTCGAAGAGGACCAGCAGCCGCAGGTCGGGGTGGGCCCGGCGGTACCGGTCGACGCGCACGTCGACGCCGTACGCGCTGAGCTCGCCGGGCGGTCCGGCGGGGGCTCCGTAGCCGGCCTGCGCCGTCCGGGCGCGCCCGTCCGGACCGGTGAGCCAGGCGCGGAAGCGGTCGGCGGTGTCGCGGCGGCGCTCCGCGTCGGCGGCGCCGGGCCAGGTGACGGGGACGAGGGGGTAGTCCAGGGCGGGGACGCCGCGCAGCGGGTGGCGGTCGAGGCGGCGGCCGGGCTCGCGGGCGGCGGACGGCACGGCGTCCGGGCAGCCGTCGCCGAGGGGCGCGCCCGCGTCCATGGCGTCGAGCTCCCGGGCGGAGACGAGGGCGGCGGTGTCGCCGTAGCCGCCGCGGGCGGGGTCGTAGCCGCGGCGGAGCTCGCACAGGGCCCAGTACCCGTCCTGTGCGGAGCGGCCCTGCCCGATGACGGTGCGCTCCAGGTCGTTGATCCGCCGGTCGGGCAGGAGGCGCTCGTCGTCGGAGACGGGGAGCGCGCCGGGGTCGCCGGCCGGGGCGCGGTAGAGGCCCAGGGTGTGGACGAGGCCGGTGCCGGAGACGGTGGGGTTGGGCCGCAGCAGCACGGGCGTCTCCTTCCGCGCGGCCCGCAGGCCGAGCCAGCGGTCGATCAGGCCCGGCCAGGAGGCGGGCGTGCCGTCCGGGCCGAGGCCGAGGGCGCGCCGGGCGCGGTCGGGCACGGCGAGGAGGAGGGGGCTGCCGGCGACGGACCGCCCGGTGCCGAGCAGGCCGCCGTAGCCCGCGGGGACCCGCCGCGCGACGTACTGCAGTTCGGCCGAGGACTGCGGGATCCACAGGTCGGGCTGGGGGCCGACCTCGGTGAGGGTGTCGCGGTCGGGGCTGTCCCAGGCCGCGGGGTCGGCGAAGGCCCGGGCGACCGCGTCGAGTCCGGCTCCGTAGACGGTGAGG
This sequence comes from Streptomyces sp. NPDC001380, assembly GCF_042895785.1. Classification (NCBI taxonomy): domain Bacteria; kingdom Bacillati; phylum Actinomycetota; class Actinomycetes; order Kitasatosporales; family Streptomycetaceae; genus Streptomyces; species Streptomyces sp. NPDC001380. Next base: position 7,865 of record NZ_JBIAWP010000022.1, read on the forward strand.
TGGGCGGTGCGGCAGTCGCGGGCGTCGCCGGTGTCGCGGTGGTTGGCGGGCGAGCGCTCGTAGGCGTCGGCGACGCCGGACAGGGGGCCGGTCTCCTCCGGGGCGGTGAGGACGCGCATCTCCAGCGGCGGCGGGCACGGTCCGGGGCGCAGGGCGGAGCGGGCGGCGGCCCCGCCGGCGGCGAGCAGGCAGAGCGCCAGGGCGATGCCGAGCACGCGGCGGTACCGGGGCCGGCCGCGGCCGAAGAACCACTGCCAGGCGGAGGCGAGGTGGCCGGTGGCCCGCCGCAGCAGGCCGTGGAGGGTGGTGAGGGCGCGTCCCAGGTCGCCGGAGGGGCCGCGGGCGAGGGAGAGCACGGTGTCGCCGGCCTGGTGGGAGACCTCGGTGGGCGCCCAGGGGTAGACGGTGTCCGGCGGCTGGTGGACGCGGGAGAGGGCCTCCAGCTCCCGGCCGACGGCCTGGACGGTGGCGTGGCCGCGGGGTTCGGAGACGCCGTGGCGCAGCACGTGGACCAGCTGCTCGGTGAAGGGGGTCAGGCGGCCGTGGCCGGTGGAGACCTCCCGGTTGTGCGGGGAGGAGGTGAGCACGGCGAAGGGGCGGCGGGCGGGCAGGGGGCCGTCGAGGAGGTTGCCGGAGAAGCAGCAGTCGAGGATGAGGACGAACCGCTCGACGCGGGCGTCGGCGAGCTTCTCCAGCAGGTCGGAGCAGCGCACGGCGCTGTGGCGGGCGGTGTCCTTCGTGGAGCCGCCGACGGCGAGGAAGAGCTCGCCGTCGGCGTCGACGTAGCCGTGGCCGACGTAGTAGACGAGCAGCAGCTCCGAGGTGTCGGCGGCGGCCCGGTGGACGGCGGCGAAGACGTCGCCGGGCAGCTCGGGGTCGGACAGGACGGTGACGCGGCGCGGCAGGAGCAGGGCGTGCTCGCCGTCGCCGAGGGCGGAGCGGAGCTCGGCGAGGTCCTCCGCGGCCTGGGGCAGGTCGGGGAAGCCCTTGGCCGGGTAGGCGCCCGCGCCGATCAGGAGCGCGCGCGAGTCGGCGGGGGACGGGAGCCAGCCCGGCATGCCGCCGCTATCCGGGTCGGCCGTCCGTGTCCAGGCCCTGCAGGATCCGCAGGGCCATCGCCTCGAACTGCCCCTGGTCCATGTCCCGGCCGGTCAGGGTGACCGCTCCGCCGTCGCGCAGGCGGACGGTGAGGGTGCGGTCGGGGTCGGGCTGGTTGCGCAGGTGGCTGTGGAGGGAGCGGAGGAGGACGCCGACGAGGCCGGTCGCGGCGCCGGTGCCGAGGTTGACGACGATGTCGGCGAGCAGGCCCTGGACGGGCTCGCCGTCGTCCCGCGGCACGGTCCGGCGGGGCCGGTCGCCGAGGCCCTGTTCGCGCTCGCCGGCGAGCCACGCGTCCAGCGCCCCGACGGCGTCGGCGTTCGCTCCCGCCCCCTCGACGGAGATCAGCACCTCACCGGGCTCCATCGCCCCTCCCCCCTCAGGCAGCGGGGCCATCGTACGCTGACATACCGTCAACCTCCAGGCCTTGCAGGCACTGCACGCCCCGCCGCCGCCCGCGCTCCCCCGCCGCCCGGGCCGCCCCCGGCATCCCGTCCCCCGTCCCCGGTACGGACGGGCACCGCCCCGGGCGGGCGGATCGCGGGGAGGGCCGGCCGGGGGACGGGCACGGCCGGTGCGCGGACCGGCGGGGCGCGGACGCCCGGCGGGCTCCCTTCCCCCGGTTGCCGGGGGCCGGGTGCCGCCGAACCATGGGAGGGTGAGCCGCCCCCGCGCCCCCCGCCCGGACGGCGGACCGCCGCCCGGTCCGCCCGGCATGCGGTGCGCCCTGCCCGGGGAGGGGTGAGGCATGACGAAGCTGGGTCTCCCGGACGGCATCCGGGCCTGCCTGTTCGACCTCGACGGGGTGCTGACCAAGACCGCCGTCGTGCACGCGGCGGCGTGGAAGGAGATGTTCGACGACTTCCTGCGGCGGCGCGACGGCGACGGCTTCCGGCCGTTCGACGCGGTCGCCGACTACGACGAGTACGTCGACGGGAGGCCGCGCGCCGACGGGGTGCGCTCCTTCCTCGCCTCCCGCGGCATCGGGCTGCCGGAGGGCTCGGAGGACGACCCGCCGGAGAAGGACACGGTGCAGGGGCTCGGCCGGCGCAAGAACGACCTGGTGCTGGAGCGGATCCGCAAGGACGGCGTGGAGGCCTACCCCGGCTCGGTGCGGTTCGCGGAGGCGGTGCGGGCCGCGGGCCTGCGCACCGCCGTGGTCTCCTCCAGCGCCAACTGCCGCGACGTGCTGGTCGCGGCCGGCATCGAGCACCTCTTCGAGGTGCGGGTCGACGGCGTGGTGGCCAAGGAGAAGGGGCTGCCGGGCAAGCCGCACCCCGACACGTTCCTGGAGGGCGCCCGCGAGCTGGGCGTGGAGCCGGACGGGGCGGCCGTCTTCGAGGACGCGCTGGCCGGCATGGACGCGGGCCGCGCGGGGCGGTTCGGGTACGTGGTGGGCGTGGACCGGGCCGGCCAGGCGGACGCGCTGCGGAGGCACGGCGCGGACACCGTCGTCCAGGACCTCGGCGAGCTGCTGGAGGACCGGCGGTGATCACCCATCCCTCCTACGCCGTCGAGCCGTGGAGCCTGCGGGAGACCGAGCTCAACCTGGACGTGCTGCCGCAGAGCGAGTCGGTCTTCGCCCTCTCCAACGGCCACGTCGGCTGGCGCGGCAACCTCGACGAGGGCGAGCCGCACGGCCTGCCCGGCTCCTACCTCAACGGCGTCTTCGAGCTGCGGCCGCTGCCGTACGCGGAGGCGGGCTTCGGCTACCCGGAGTCCGGCCAGACCGTCATCAACGTCACCAACGGCAAGGTCATCCGGCTGCTGGTCGACGACGAGCCGTTCGACCTGCGGTACGGGCGGCTGCGCTCCCACGAGCGGGTGCTGGACCTGCGCTCCGGCCTGCTGCACCGCACCGTCGTGTGGACCTCGCCCGCCGGGCGGACCGTGCAGGTCCGCTCGACGCGGCTGGTCTCCTTCACCCAGCGGTCGATCGCCGCGATCGGCTACGAGGTGGAGCCGCTGGACTCCGAGGTACGGGTGGTCCTGCAGTCCGAGCTGGTCGCCAACGAGGAGCTGCCGGACACCGGCGGCGACCCGCGGGTCTCGGCGGCCCTGAGGTCGCCGCTGCGGCCCGAGGAGGACTTCGCGAAGGAGCTGCGGCTGCGGCTGCTGCACCGCACGGAGAACAGCGGCCTGCGGGTGGCCTGCGCCGCCGACCACGTCGTCAACGGGCCGGACACCACCCGCACCTCCGGCGAGAGCGGCCCGGACGTGGCCCGGCTCACCGTGACCTCGGTGCTGAAGCCGGGCCAGGCGCTGCGGGTGGAGAAGTTCGTCTCCTACGGCTGGTCGAAGGTCCGCTCGCGGCCCGCCGTCCGCGACCAGGTGGACGCGGCGCTCGCCGCCGCCCGCAGCACCGGCTGGCAGGGGCTGGTGGACCAGCAGCGCGGCTACCTCGACGACTTCTGGGCCCGGTCCGACGTGGAGGTGGAGGGCGACGCGGAGATCCAGCAGGCCGTCCGGTTCGCCCTGTTCCACGTGCTGCAGGCCGGTGCCCGCGCCGAGGAGCGGGCCATCCCCGCCAAGGGCCTGACCGGCTCCGGCTACGACGGGCACTCCTTCTGGGACACCGAGACGTTCGTGCTGCCGCTGCTCACCTACACCTCGCCCGACGCCGTGGCCGAGGCGCTGCGCTGGCGCCAGTCCACGCTGCCCGCCGCCCGGCAGCGCGCCCGCCAGCTGGGCCTGAAGGGCGCCACCTTCCCGTGGCGGACCGTCGACGGGCAGGAGTGCTCCGCGTACTGGCCGGCCGGGACCGCCGCCTTCCACGTCAACGCCGACGTGGCCGACGCGGTGGTGCGCTACGTCTCCTCCACCGGCGATGAGGACTTCGAGCGGGAGACCGGCGTGGAGCTGCTCGTGGAGACCGCGCGGCTGTGGCGGTCCCTGGGCCACCACGACCACCACGGCCGGTTCCACATCGACGGGGTGACCGGCCCGGACGAGTACAGCGCGGTCGCGGACGACAACACGTACACCAACCTGATGGCGCAGGCGAACCTGCGGGCCGCCGCCGACGCCGTGGAGCGCCACACCGAGCGGGCGGCGGCGATGGGCGTGGACGACGAGGAGACCGCCGCGTGGCGGGACGCCGCCGAGTCCATGACGGTGCCGTACGACGGGGCGCTCGGCGTGCACGAGCAGTCCGCGGGCTACACCGGCCACCAGGTGTGGGACTTCGCCGCCACGAAGCCGGACCAGTACCCGCTGATGCTGCACTTCCCGTACTTCGACATCTACCGCAAGCAGGTGGTCAAGCAGGCCGACCTGGTGCTGGCCATGTACCTGCGCGGCGACGCCTTCGACGACGAGCAGAAGGCGCGGAACTTCGCCTACTACGAGGCGCTGACCGTGCGGGACTCCTCGCTCTCGGCCTGCTGCCAGGCCGTGATGGCAGCCGAGGTCGGCCACCTGCGGCTCGCCTGGGACTACCTGGGCGAGGCGGCGCTGATGGACCTCAAGGACCTGGAGAACAACACCCGCGACGGCCTGCACATCGCCTCGCTCGCGGGCACCTGGATCGCGCTGGTGGCGGGCTTCGGCGGCATGCGGCACCGGGAGGGCGTGCTGTCGTTCGCGCCGAGCCTCCCGGAGAAGCTGGCGCGGCTGGCCTTCACGGTGATGGTGCGGGGGCGGCGGCTGCGGGTGGAGATCACCGACTCGGTCACCACCTACACGATGGTCGAGGGGGCGCCGCTGGAGGTGAACCACTACGGGCGGCCGGTCACCGTCTCGGACAAGGCGCCGCAGACGCTGCCGGTGCCCGCCCCGGCGGCCCGGCCGGAGCCGAAGCAGCCCCCGGGGCGGCGGCCGGGCCGCCGGGCCTGAGGCCGCGGCACCGGGCGGCGGCGGGCCGGGCGGACGGCGGGCCCGGCGGCGCACGCCGGGCGGGCGGCGGCGGGGTCACCCGTCCGCGGCGGCCGCCGCCGCCTGCGCGGCGGGGTCGGGCACGTGGACCAGGACGGTGCGGACGTAGTCGTCCACCGCGCGCTCCAGGCCCACGTCGCCCTCCTCCTGCTCGGAGAGGTACCAGCGGTGCTCCAGGATCTCGTGGTAGAGCTGCGCGGTGTCCATGCGGGCCCGCAGCTCCTCCGGCACCAGCCGCACGGTCGGCCGGAACACCTCCCGCACCCACCGGTGGGCGATCACCTCGCGGCTCGCGCCCAGCGGGTCGCCCGGCGCCCAGTCGTCCTGGTGGGCCGTGTAGGTCTCCAGGTCGTTGAGGAGGCTGCGGGCCTGGTTCTCCTCGGCGTCGAGGCCGGTCAGGCGCAGCAGCTGCCGCTGGTGGTGCCCGGCGTCGACGGCCTTGGGGAGGATCGTGACGCGGGCGCCGTCCGCGGAGTGCGCGATCTGCAGCTCGGCGACGTCGAAGCCGAGCTCGTTGAGGCGGCGGATGCGGTCGTCGATGCGGTGGCGGAAGTTGCGCGAGTACACGGAGGCGCGGGTCAGCTCGTGCCACAGGTCGCCGTACCGGGCGGCGAGCGCGTCGCCGAAGGCCACCGGGTCGACCGAGGGGTGCAGGGAGCCGCCCGCCTCCAGGTCCATCAGCTCGCCCGCGACGTTGACCCGGGCGACCTCGATGTCGTACGCCCGCTGCCCGTCGGAGAGCTGCGGCTGGAGCTGGCCGGTCTCGGCGTCGACGAGGTAGGCGGCGTAGGCGCCCGCGTCGCGGCGGAAGAGGGTGTTGGACAGGGAGCAGTCGCCCCAGGCGAAGCCCGCCAGGTGCAGCCGGACCAGCAGGACCGCGAGGGCGTCGAGCAGCCGGTTCACCGTACTGGGGCGCATCGTCGTCTCGAACATCGCCCGGTACGGCATGGAGCCCTTGAGGTGGTGGGTGATGAGCACCGGCTCCAGCGCCTCGCCCGCGCCGTCCGTGCGGCCGGTCACCACCGCGACCGGCTCCACGGCGGGGACGCCGAGCCGGGCCAGGTCGCGCAGCAGCCCGTACTCGCGCACCGCGTTGTACTCCCCCACCTCCTTCACCGCGACCACCTCGCCGCCGGCGCGGGCGAACCGCACCACGTGGCGGGAGATGCCGCGCGGGAGGGAGACGAGGTGCCCGGCCGGCCACTCCTCCAACGGGAGCCGCCAGGGCAGCTCCAGCAGGAGGCCGGGGTGGTCGGGCGAGGCGGCGGTGATCTGGAAGGCCATGCGGACGAGTGTGCGGCATCGGCCCGCCCGCGGGCATCCGCCGCCCGCCTGCCGGGACGCCGCCGGCGGGTGCGCGCTCCCGGGGCGCGGCCGCACGGGCCGCGGTTCAGGCCGGGACGTCCTGCGGGGGGCGGCCCGGGCGGGCCCCGGCGGCGGCGTCCTCCGGGGCGGTGGTGCAGCCGAGCGGCCGGGCCAGGCCGAGGACGCCCTCGTCCAGCCGCTGGAGGTGCCGCAGGACCCGCAGCGCCACCGTGCCGCCCGCCTGCGGGCCCAGGGCGGCGGCGACGTTGGGCCCGCTCTCCAGGGCGGGCGGCCTCCCGCCCGTCCCCTCCATGCGGCGGGCCAGGGCGCGCAGGTTGCGGCTGATGCGCCCGGCGGCCCCGGCGAGCCGCGGGTCGGCGCCGATCCGCAGCTGTCCGGGCACCTGCTCGGCCGTGGCCGCGAGGCTGCGGGCGTGGTACGCGCAGGTCTCCAGCAGGCCCATCACGTACCGGGCGTTGCGGCGGCGGGTCCGCAGCGGGCTGACGGGGTGGGTGAGCGGCATGACGGAGGCCCGCAGGCCGTCGAGGGCGGTGTCCAGGGCGCGGGCGAGGTCGAGCAGGTCGCCGTCCGGGAGGCCGCCCCCCGGGGCCCCCGGGGGGCGGGCGGTCCCGCCGAGCCGCGCCGCGGACGCGGTCAGCACGTCGTCCAGGCGTTCCAGGACCTCCCGCAGCTGCTCGTCGGTGCGGCGGCGGGTGCGGACGGGCAGGACCAGCAGGGCGGCGGCCAGGCCGCAGGCCGCGCCCAGCGCCGTCTCCTCGATCCGCAGGACCAGCACGGCCGCGCTGAAGGTGTGCAGCAGGGTGTAGAGCAGGGCCAGCATCAGCGTGACGAAGAACGACATCAGGGTCTGCGACAGCGGCGCGGTGAAGGACGTGCCGAAGATGCAGACGACCACCAGGGCGAAGGCCGGCCACGGCTCGCCGCCCAGCGGGACGGCGAGGGCGAGGCCGGCGACGACGCCGACGGCGGTGCCGAACAGCCGCCGGGAGCCCTTGACCAGGATCTCGCCGGTGGAGGAGGTGTTGACGAAGACCACCCAGCAGGTGAGGACGGCCCAGTACCAGCGCTGCGGCGACAGCAGTTCGCCGCCGAGCATGGCGAGGGCGGACCCCGCGGAGACCTGGAAGGCGGCCCGGGTGGAGGGGCGGTCGAGCCCGCGCGGCTCCTCCTCCGCCGCCTCCGCCTCCTCGGCCGCGGACAGGCTGACGTCCTCGGCCTCCAGCTCCTCCCGGGAGCGGACGGTCTCGGGGCTGTCGTCGGCGGGGTCCTCGGCGTCCTCGGCGAGCGCGAGGTTGAGGCCGAGCACCGCGCGGGAGAGCTCGCCGACGGCGCGGAAGGCGTCCTGCACGGGCGGGGAGGCGTCCTGCGGCAGGCGGACGTCGTCCCGGTAGCCGAGCAGGCGGTTGCGGACGGCGGCGTGGCCCGTGCCCTGCCGCTCCTCCGCCGTGCGGCCGGCGAGGAGGCGCAGGGCGCGCAGCTCGCGCTCCAGGGTGCCCAGCGCCGCGGCGTCGGCGTCCGGGGGGTGCGGGAGGGGCCGGGCGGCGGCCGGGGACGCGAGGTGGTCGGGCAGGTGGAGGACCAGGGTGTGGTCGGCGCCCCCGCCGCCCGGTTCCAGGGCCCGCAGCAGCAGGACGCCCAGCCGCTCCGCGCCGATCTCGGCCTCCGCGATGCGGCGCTGGACCAGGGAGGCGGCGCACGCGTCGGCGGTGCCGGTCTCCAGGCGGCCCTGGATCATCAGCGCGCACGCGTGCAGCCGGGCGATGCTGCGGTGCAGCTCGCCGACGTCGCGCTCGGCGGGCGGCGTGCCGGTGCGGGCCTCGGCGACGAGCTCGGCCTGGGCGCCGAGGACGCGGCCGAGCCGGACCCGGAAGGCGCGCCGCAGCCGGTCGAGGGTGCGCTCCGGGGTGACGCGCAGGAGCCCGAACCGCATCACCGCGGCGGCGGCGAAGGCCGCGGTGACCGCGCCGTACAGCGCCGGCAGCTGCGCCGGCCCGACCTGGACGAACTGGGCGACGAAGTAGAGCTGGAAGGCGATGATGCCGGGCCCCGAACCGCGCGGGCCGTACCGGCGCACGTAGACGGCGGCGAAGATCAGCGCGACGAAGACCAGGTCGGCCGCGACCCGGTGGGAGAGGAGCAGCGCGGCCAGGGTGACCGACAGCAGGGCGGCCGGCAGTCCCAGGGCGAGGGTCGCGGCCTGGTCGCGCAGCCGCGGCCCGGTGACGGCGAAGGAGGTCGCCAGCCCGGTGACCGCGGTGACGACCAGCAGCATGACGGGGGCGTGGAGGGCAGCGAGCACGGCGAGGGACAGGACGATCGTGCCGATCGTCTGGAGGGCCGCCAGCAGCCGGATCAGGCCGGGGTCGGAGGCCGTGAAGCGGTCCCGCAGTCCTGTGCACGCCTGCCGTACCCGTCCCATGTCCGCGACCGCGCTCCCCGGAGTCCGCTGTGGTGCGCCCGGCGGGCGGTGCGCGCCGCCGGACGGTGTGACGGGTCCATTCTCGGCCAGGGGCCGGTCCGGCACCCCGCGTGGCCGCTCCGGCGCGTGCCCCGGGCGGCGGGGTGCCATGCCGTGGGCGGGCCGGGGCGGGACGGCCGAACGGCACGGGTCGGGGGCGGCGGCGCGGGGGCGGGGCGGGTCAGGGGGGCGGGGGGGCGGGGCGGGTCAGGGGGGCGGGGGGGCGGGGCGGGTCGGCGGCGCGGGGGCGGCGGTGGCAGGGTGGACGGGGCAAGCACCGCCCGCCCGGACCGGAGGAGGCCCCGCGGTGACCCTTCCCCTCTTCGGACCGGCCGCCGGGCGTCGGCGGACCCTCGCCCCGGGCGCGGTCCACGTGGCGGGCTGGCTCGGCCCGGACCTGCAGCGCCGGCTCGTGGAGGCCTGCCGCGGATGGGCCGCCGGACCGGTCCCGCTGCGGCGGGTCCGGCTGCCGCGCGGCGGTGTGATGTCGGTGCGGACCGTCTGCCTGGGCTGGCACTGGAGCCCCTACCGGTACACCCGCACGGCGGTGGACGCGGGCGGCGGCCGGGTGGCGGAGCTGCCCGGCTGGCTGGCGGACCTGGGGCGCGGCGCTCTCGCCGACGCGTACGGGGACCCCGGGGCGGCGGAGCGGTACGCACCCGACACGGCCCTGGTGAACTTCTACGACGAGCACGCCTCGATGGGCATGCACCAGGACCGGGACGAGCGCTCCGGCGCCCCGGTGGTCTCGCTGAGCATCGGCGACACGTGCGTCTTCCGGCTCGGCACCACGGAGGGCCGGGGCCGTCCGTGGACGGACGTCGAGCTGGCCTCGGGCGACCTGCTCGTCCTCGGCGGCCCGTCCCGGCTCGCGTACCACGGCGTGCCGAGGATCCTGCCCGGCACCGGCGACCCGGCCGTGACCGGGATGCGCCGGGGGCGGCTCAACATCACCCTGCGGGAGACCGGGCTCACGGACGACGACGGCTGACGGACGGCGGCGTCCGACGGCCGGCGGCGGTCCGCCGACCGAGGCGGGTGCCCCGCCCTGCGGGGGCGGATGCTCCGGATTCCGTCGAACCGGTGTCCACGGTACGGAACAGCGGATACGTTTCTCCTCACCCGTCGGCACCCCGGGCCGCCCCGCGGCCCCGGGTGCCGGCGCACCACCGCACGGCGCACCACCGCACGGCGCACCACCGCACGGCGCACCACCGCACGTCGTTCAGCCCGTCTCCGCTCAGTACCTCCATCCACCGATGGACCACTGGAAGGACCCGCTTTGAGCGCACGGAACCGCCGTACCGCCATCGCCGCCGCCTCCGCCGCGGTGCTCACCGCACCGCTGCTGATGATCGGCTCCGGAACCGCCTCCGCCCACGGCGACCCCGCGAAGGAGGGCGCCCAGCTCGCCAAGAAGCTGGTGCGCAAGAGCAGCGCCGAGGACGCCCGCCGCCACCTGGAGGCGTTCCAGCGCTTCGCCGACGCCAACGGCGGCACCCGGGTCGCCGGGTCCGAGGGGCACCGGCAGTCCGCCGAGTACGTCGCCGACCTGCTGCGCAGGGCGGGGTACGAGGTGACGCGCAACGAGTTCGACTACCCCTTCACCCAGACGCTGGCGCAGAAGCTGGCCACGGTCTCCCCGCAGCGGCGCGACATCCCGGTGACCGCGATGACGTACTCCGCGAGCACGCCCGTCGGCGGCCTCACCGCGCCGGTCGCCGTGGTGCCCTCCGACGAGGCCACCCCGGGCTGCGACGCCGCGGACTACGCGGCGGGGGCGTTCACCGGGAAGGTCGCGCTGATCAAGCGGGGCGGCTGCACCTTCGCCCAGAAGCAGGCGGCCGCCGCCGGGGCCGGCGCGGTCGGGGCGGTCGTCTGGAACAACACCGACGGCGCCCTCAACGGCACCCTCGGCGACCCCTCGGCCGCCCGGGTGCCCACCGGCGGCGTCACCCGGGCCGACGGCGAGGCGCTGGCCGCCGAGGCCGCGGCGGGCGAGGTCCGGGTGAACCTGGAGATCCGCACCCTGTCGGAGACCCGGCACACCTACAACGTCGTCGCCGAGACGCCGGGCGGCGACCCGGACAACGTGGTGATGTTCGGCGCCCACCTCGACTCGGTCGCGGCGGGCCCCGGCATCAACGACAACGGCTCCGGCTCGGCCGGCATCCTCGACGTGGCGCTGGAGCTGGGCAGGCGGCCGGTCGCGAACAAGGTCCGCTTCGCCTGGTGGTCGGCGGAGGAGTTCGGCCTGCTGGGCTCCGAGGCGTACGTCGCCGGGCTCAGCCCGGCCGAGCGGTCGAGGATCGCGCTCTACCTGAACTTCGACATGATCGCCTCGCCCAACCACGCCGAGTTCGTCTACGACGGCGACGACTCCGACAAGGTGGGCGCGGGCCCCGGCCCGGAGGGGTCGGCCCAGCTGGAGCGGGCCATCACCTCGTACCTGGACTCCCGCTCGCTGCCCCACGCGGGCACCGACTTCACCGGCCGCTCCGACTACGGGCCGTTCATCGCGGCGGGCATCCCCGCCGGCGGCACCTTCACCGGGGCCGAGGGCGTCAAGACGGAGGCCGAGGCCGCCCTCTTCGGCGGGACGGCGGGCACGGCGTACGACTCCTGCTACCACGCGGCCTGCGACACCCTGGCCAACATCGACATGCGGGCCTTCGACACCAACATCGACGTCATCGCCGACGCCGTCGGCCACTACGCCTGGGACACCTCCCCCCTGCACCGGCCGGTGGCGGCCGAGGACACCCGCGGCCCGGCGGGCGGCGGCGGCGGCCTGCACGACGGCCACGGCGAGGCCACCGCGTAGCGGGAGCGCGGCCGCGGACCCGGCGCAGCCGCGCCCGGTGCCGCCGCGCGGGGCGCGTGGCCCGCGCGGCGGCACCGGGGGGCGGGGCCGCGCCGGGGGCGCACCGGAAGCCCGTGCGCGCCGGGCGCACGGGCCGCGCCCCGCGCGGCGGGGAGAATGGCCGCATGGCACCACGCACCCCACGCCCGCGACCGGACTCCGCCCGCCGCTCCCCCGCCGCACCCGCGGCCTGCCCCTGCGGCCTGGCCGCCCCGTACGCCGACTGCTGCGGCCGGCTGCACCGCGGGGAGGCGGCCGCGGCGACCGCCGAGCAGCTGATGCGGTCCCGCTTCGCCGCGTTCGCCGTCCGCGACGAGGCGTACCTGCTGCGCAGCTGGCACCCCTCGACGCGGCCGCCCGCGGTCGGCCTCGACCCGGCGGTGCGCTGGGTGCGGCTGGAGGTCCTGGACACGGACGGCGGCGGCCCGTTCCACGTCGGGGGCACCGTGGAGTTCCGCGCCCACTGGACCGAGCGCGGCGCGGCCGGGGAGCTCCACGAACGCAGCCGCTTCGTGCGGCACGACGGGGCCTGGGTCTACCTCGACGGGGACGTCCGCGACTGACCCGGCGTCACCCCGCTCTCCCAGGCGCACCGGGAACTGTTCACCTCCTCCACGGCCGCGGGTCGCCGCGGTGTCACGCGGCCGCTGGAAGGTGTCTCCCACACCCCAGGAGGACACCATGAAGCCGTGGCGCCGCGCCGCCGCCCCCGCCCTGTGCGCCCTCGCCGCGAGCGCCCTCGTGCTGGGCGCCACCGCAGCCCCGGCCCAGGCCGGGAGCGGGGGCCACCGGTTCACCTTCGCCGTGATCGGCGACATCCCCTACGGCGACGCGCAGATCGCCGCGTTCCCCGAGGTGATCGGGCAGATCAACGCCGACCCCGACGTGCGGTTCGTCGACCACCTCGGCGACATCAAGAACGGCTCGACGGTCTGCAGCGACGCGTACTTCCAGCAGATCAAGGCCGACTTCGACACCTTCCGCGACCCGCTGGTCCACACCGTCGGCGACAACGAGTGGACCGACTGCCACCGGCCCAACAACGGCTCGTACAACCCGCTGGAGCGCCTCGACGCGATCCGCCGGGTGTTCTTCCCCCGCCCCGGGTGGACCCTCGGGCAGGACGCGGCGCAGGTGGACTCGCAGGCGGCCCGGGGCTACCCCGAGAACGTCCGCTACCGCTGCGGGGGCGTCTCCTTCGCCGCCGTGCACGTCGTGGGCAGCAACAACGGCCTCGCCCCGTGGACCGGCAGCACCGGGCCCACGCCGGAGCAGTCGGCCGAGGTCCTCGGCCGCACCGCCGCGGTGCTGGAGAACGTCCGCGACACCTTCCGCGAGGCCCGCAAGCGGCACGACCGGGCCGTGGTCCTGCTGACCCAGGCGGACATGTTCGACCCGACGGTGGCCGACCCGTCCTTCGCCGACTCCTTCGCCTTCCAGCCGATCGTGAAGGCGATCGCCGAGGAGTCCGCCGCCTTCGACGGGCCGGTGTACCTCTTCAACGGCGACAGCCACGTCTACACCAGCGACAGGCCCCTGGACGCCGGCTCCCGCTGGCTCTCCTTCTACAAGGTCGCCACCGCCGCCCCCAACCTGCAGCGCATCACGGTCGACGGCTCCACGGGCGTCGACGACTGGCTGAAGGTCACCGTCGACCCCGACGGCGGCGACGGCCGGGTCCTGACCTGGACCCGCGTGCCGTTCACCTCCTGACGCGCCCCGGCCCGCACCCCGGCCCGGCCCGTACGGGCCGGCGGGCCGGGCCGGGGCCTGCCGACCGGCTGCGGGGGACCTTGGGCCCTTGGCGCGGCGGCGGCCCGCGGGGCGAGCCTGGAGGGAGCGGGAAGCCCCGCCCGCTCCGCCCGGAGGAGAGGCCGCCATGCAGATCAAGTACGCGATGAGCACGCCGCCGGCGAGCATCCCCCCGCTGACGACCGTCGGGGACGCCGCCCAGCACATGGCGGACGCGTCGGTGGGCGCGCTGCCCGTGGTCGACGACGGCAAGGTCGTCGGCATCGTCACCGACCGCGACCTGGTGGTGCGGGCGCTGGCCCGGGGCCTGTCCCCGTCGAGCCGGGTGGACGGGGTCATGTCGCGCGGTCCGCTCGTGCTGGACGCCGACGAGGACCTCTCGGTGGCCTACCGCGCCATGCGGACGGGGCACGTCCGGCACCTGCCGGTGATGTCGGAGGGGGCCCTGGTGGGGATGCTGGCCTACGACGACCTGGTGTGGCAGACCACCCAGCTCATGGCCGACCTCGCGGCCACCGTCGGGACGCTGGCGGAGACGACGCCCTAGCGGGCGCGCGGGCCGACGGCGGACCGGGGGGCGGGTCCCGGCCGTCAGGACCGCCCCCGGCCGGGCGCGGGGCCGTCAGCACGTCCTGCCGTTCCAGGTCGGGAGCACTGCGCGCGTTCTCGGCCGCACCCCGGCCGAGCCGTCGCGTGCCGGCGCGAGGCCGGGGCGGCACCGGCACCGGCACCGGCACCGGCACCGGGAGGACGGTCCGGAGGACCGACGAGGATCCCGGCTTCTAGCCGGACGCGTGGGCCCTGTCCGCGTCGCGGGTGAAGACGTCCTGGCCGACCGTGGTGGACCGCCAGGCGTCGACGGACTCGGCGGAGGTCGTCAGGAGCCAGGAGGCGCAGATCCGCTCCCCGTCGGCGCCGCGGTCGTCGTAGTACTGGCCGCTCCAGCTGGTCACCGAGTTGGCGTCGCCTCGGTCGTTGCGCCAGGTCACCGTCCACCCGAGGACGGTGCCCTGCGACGCGGAGGAGAGCGGGTCCCAGCGTCCGACGAGCGGGTAGGGGCCCACCGCGTGGCCGGTCCCGGAGACGTACGTCCCGCTGACACCGCCGGACGGGTCGGTCTCCAGGTGCATGCGCGAGCCCAGGCGGCTGTACCAGTCTCCGGAGATGTCCATGGCCTGTCCTGTCCTGAGGGGTGGGCCTGCGGGGGCGGCCCGGAGGGCGCACCCCCCCGTCTCCCACCGTCACCCGGGCACCGGGCGGCGGCCAAGGGCCGATCGGCCCCTCGGGGCGGCCCCGCGCGCGGACGGCGGCGGGGCTGCCGGGGGCGCGGGGACAGCGCCCGGCGGCGGGCAGTGCGGGCGGCGGCGCGCGGCCCGGACCGACCCGGAGCGGTCCGGTCCGCCTCCCCGGCCGCCCCCGTGGTGTCAGGCGCGGCGTTCGAGGTCGAGGAGGAGGCGCTTGCGGTCGAGGCCGGCCGCGTACCCGGTCAGCGAGCCGTCCGCGCCGAGGACGCGGTGGCAGGGCCGGAGCACCAGGAGCGGGTTGGCGCCGACCGCGGCGCCCACCGCCCGGACGGCGGCGCGCGGGGCCCCGATCTGCTCGGCGAGGCGGCCGTAGGTGGTCGTGGTGCCGTACGGGAGGGCGTCCAGCGCGTCCCAGACCCGGCGCTGGAAGTCGGTGCCCCGCACGGCGTACTCCAGGTCGAACCGGACGGGGTCGCCGCCGAAGTAGGCCCGCAGCCGGTCCGCGGCCTCGGCGAGGGCCCCGGGGTCGCGCCGCCAGCCGTCGCGGACCACGGCGCCGCGGCGCTGTCCGGGCAGGGTGAGGGACGCCAGGGCGATGCGGCCCGGCGCGGTCGCGGACTCCTCGCCCACGAGGAGGATCTCGCCCACGGGGCTGTCCAGGGTCGTGTAGACCGTCGTCACGGGCCCGTCCTTCCGTCGTCCCCGGCGGGCCGCCGGGCTGTCGTACGCCTCCCAGTCTGCGGGGGGCGGCCGGGGTCCGCTGGCGGGAATCGGACACGGTGTCCCGGCGGTCCCCGCCCTGCTCTCAGCCCTTGTGGTGCTTCCCGTGGGCGGGCCGGTCGTGGGGCTCGGCACCGCCGCCGCCGGTGTCCCCGCCGTCCCCGGCGGCCGCCGGGGACTGCACCGGGGCCGCGGAGGAGCCGGAGGGGTCCGGCGCCGGGGCGGCGGCCGGCGAGGAGGCGGAGGGGCCGGACGGCGTCACGGCGTTGCCGTCCGGGGCGAACAGGGCCGAGCCGAGCATCGCCGACAGCACCAGGGCCGCGATCCCGGCGGCGCCGATGGTCAGCGCCTTGTGGCGGCGCATGCCCGCGCGCAGCCGCAGGTGCAGCGACCCGGGCTGCGGGGCCGCGGCACGGCGGCCGACGGCCGCGGGGGCACGGCGGGTCCCGGTGCCCGCCGCCGCGCGCCGGGCACCGGTGCCGGCCGCGGCGGCGCGGCGCGGGCCCGCGGCGGGCGGGGTCCCCGGCAGGGCGTACACGGCGGTCGCGGGCGGCGGGGCGGGGGCGGCCGGTCCGGGCTGCGGGGCGGCGCCCCGCCAGGCCGGGCCGGAGAACCAGTCGGCGACCTCCTGTGCCGCCGGCCGCTCCTCGGGCTGCTTGGCCATCATCCGCAGCAGGTACGCCTCGAACGCGGGCGGGAGCTGAGGGCAGCGCCAGGACGGCGGTGCGGGGTCGGTGGCGACGTGGAGGTGGAGCACCGCGGCGGCGTTGTCCGCCTCGAAGGGCAGCGCGCCGACCAGGAGCTGGTAGAGGACGCAGCCGAGGGCGTACACGTCGGAGGCGGGCCCGGCGGGCCGGCCCAGGGCGCGTTCGGGCGCCAGGTAGAGGCTGGTGCCGATGATCTGGCCGGCGCCGGTGAGCGCGGCGGAGGCGTCGTCGGCGAAGCGGGCGATGCCGAAGTCGGCGATCTTGACGGTGCCGTCGGAGCTCCGCATGAGGTTGCCGGGCTTGATGTCGCGGTGGATCACGCCCTGGCGGTGGGCGGCGGCGAGCCCCGCGGCGGCCTGGGCCGCAATCGCGGCGACGGCCTCGACGGGCCGGGGGCCGTGGGCGTCGAGCTCCTGGGCGAGGCTCGTGCCGTCGACCAGCTCCATCACCAGGTAGAAGCGGTCGTTCCAGGAGCCGAAGTCGAAGACGGTCACCACGTGCGGGTCGTGCAGCCGCGCGGCCGTCTGCGCCTCCAGGCGGAACCGGGCGGCGGCCTCCTCGTCGGCGTCCCCGGCCAGCAGCAGCTTCACCGCCACCGGACGGCCCAGCACCGTGTCCTGGCCGCGCCAGACCTCCCCCATCCCGCCGCGGCCGATCGCCGTGTCCAGCAGGTACCGATCCGCCACCAGCACCCGGGTGCCTCCCTGTCCCACTCCGCTCGGGGCGCGGCTCCCTGCCGCGGCGATCTTCAGCGTACAGACCCTCCGCGGGGCTCATGCACGGCCGCCGCCCCGGCGGGGGCGGCCCGCGGCGGACCGGCCTACGGTGCCGGGCCGGTCGGGCACGGCCCGTGCCCGCGCGGGCCGCACCGGCGACCCGCGCGGGCCGGCCGGGGGCAGCAGGGCCGAGGCGCCTCGGGGCGGGGACCTTCGGCCCCACGCGCCGCCGCGCCCCCGGGGCGGAGCCTGGAGGAGGAGGCGCCGCGCGGCGGGCCCGCCGGGCGCCGCAGGCGGGGCGGCCGCGCGGAACGGCCGGGGACGCACGCCGGTCCGGGTGCGGGCAGGGCCGCGGACGCGCGGCACGCGGCACGTGGCAGGCGGCAGGCGGGTACGCAGCAGTACGGAGTGCACGGAACGGACGGAGCGGACCATGACCGAGTACACCCCCGCGGAGACGGCGGGCCGGGCCACCCCGGTGTCCGTCCAGGGCCGGGAGAGCACGGAGGAGCGGCTGCGGACGCTGGAGTCGCAGGTGCAGACCCTCGCCCAGGCGGTCCGTGCCCTCGCCGAGGGCCTGGAGGAGATCCCGGCGCAGGAGACCGACCGGGAGCGGACGGCCCGCGGCGCCCGCCGGGCGCACGAGCTGCTGATCGCCGAACGGCTCTGACCGGAGCGGACTGCCGCGCCCTCCGGCCCGGGCGGGCCGGTCCCCGGCGCCCGGGCCGCCCCGGCGCACGCGGCCGGGTGCAGCGGCCGGTCCCCGGCGCCGGTCAGGCCCTGACGGCCCGCAGGACGACGAACTTGGGGTTGCCCGCGACGACCTCGCAGTTGCCGAAGAGCCGCTGCAGCCGGACGTGGTAGCCCAGGTGCCGGTTGCCCACGACCCACAGCTCGCCGCCCGGCCGCAGGGCGTCGCGCGCCCCGGCGAACATGCGGCGGGCCGTCCCGTCCGTCGTCGCCCGGTGGGCGTGGAACGGCGGGTTGTTCAGCACCAGGTCCACCGAGCCGGCCGGGATCCCGGCGAGACCGTCGCCCACCCGGAACTCGGCCCGCGCGTCCGGTCCGGCACCGGCCCGGAAGGTGGCCTCCGCCGAGGCGACGGCCTGGTGGGACTCGTCCACGAAGAGCACCTCGGCGTCGGGGTTGGCCAGGGCCGCCGCCGTCCCGACGACGCCGTTGCCGCAGCCCAGGTCGACGACGCGCTCGGCGCCGGCGCGCCGCGGGAGGTGCTGGAGGAGGAAGCGGGTGCCGATGTCGAGGCGGTCGGCGCAGAAGACCCCGGCGTGGTTGGTCACGGTCCGGCCGGAGACCGGCCCGACACCGTCGGGCAGGGTGTAGCGGAGCGGCCAGGGGCTGGGGGTCCGGGGCAGGGCCGGGTCCGGCACGGCCAGGATGAGCCGGGCCTTGCGGACCGCCAGGGAGGTCCGGGTGGGTCCGATGGTCCGCTCGAAGAGGCGGAGCGTGGAGGTGTGGATCTCCGTGGTCATGCCGGTGCCCGCGACGAGGGTGCCGGCGTGGACGGCGGGGGCGAGGCGGTGGAGCTGGTCCTCCAGGAGCGCGAGGCTCTTGGGGACGCGGACCAGGAGGACGTCGATCCGCTCCGGGGGCGTGTCCCGGGTGGAGAGCAGCCGCACCGCGTCCGGGTCGGCGCCGTTGCGCGCGAGGTTGGCGCGGGTGGCCTGCTGGGCGAGGAACGAGTCGCTGATCTGCACCGGCCGGTGCCCGGCGAGGACCGTGGTCAGCGCCCCCCACCGGTCGCCCACGACGGCCACGGTGCCGGACAGGTCCGCGGGTGCGCCGTCCGCGGCGGCCGGCCGGGCGGTCCCGTCGCCGTCCCGGACGGGGAAGGCCCCGGCGGCGTCGCCGTCGAGGTACCGCAGGAGGTACTCGTCGGCGGCGTCCCAGGCGCGGAGCCGGTCGCGGGGGTCGACGGGGAAGCGGACGAGGTCGACCTCGCCCCGTGACGTGCTCAAACGGTTCATCGCGGCCCCAGGCTAGCCGAGGGCGGGACGGGGCGGCCACCACGGAGCCGCGGGCCGGCCGGTCCGGCCGGGCGCCTGCGCCGCCCCGCCCCCGCGCCGCCGTCCATGCCCCCACGCCGCCCCGCCCCCGAGCCGTCCGTGCCCCCGGCGGGCGGCCGTTCCCCCCGTCCACGCGTCCGGCAGGGCGGCGGGACGTCCCGGTGCGGCGCCCGCCGCCTCCGGAACGGGCAGGACGCGCCGTGGCCTCGGCGGCCCGGGACGTCCGCGGCCCGGGCGGGCCCGCGGTCACCCCCGGGCGTCGGCGGCGGAGCCCCGGGGGCGTGGCGGCGTCCGGTCCTCCCGTGCCCCGCCCCCGTGCACCCAGGCGGGCAGCGGCTCCACCGCGTCCCGCCAGGCGGCCGGGATGCCCCCGGTGCCGACGCGGGCGGCGACGACGCCGCCGACGATGGCGCAGGTCGTGTCCACGTCGCCGCCCGCCGAGGCGGTCGTCCACAGCGCGGCCTCGAAGTCGGCCGGGTGCGTCGCGGCGCACCACAGGGCGAAGGGCACCGTGTCGACGGCGCTGACCTGCCGCCCGTTGCCGAGCCGGTGCGCGGCGAGTTCCGCGTGCGGCTCGCCCAGCAGCCCGCGGGCCTCGGCGACACCGTCGCGGACGGCGCTGTGCGGGGTGCCGTCGAGGACGGCGTCCAGCAGGTCGGCCCCGGTGAGGGGTGCGGTGCGGGCGCGCGCCGCCCAGCAGGCGGCCAGGGCGACGGCGACCGCGCCGGCCACGGCCTCGGGGTGGGTGTGCGTGACCTCGGCGGAGAGCGCGGCCTGCCGGGCGGCCCGGTCGGGGTCGGCGGCGTGCCACGCGCCGAGCGGCGCGACGCGCATCGCGGCCCCGTTGCCCCACGAGCCCTGCCCGTCGAACAGGCCGGCGGCCAGGCGCCGCCAGTCGTCGCCCTGGCGGACCAGCCGCAGCAGCCGGTTCATGGCGGGGCCGTAGCCGCGGTCGAAGTCGTGGCGCCCGGCGAAGGACCGGGCCAGTGCGTCCTGGTCCACCTCCCCGTGCTCCACCAGGACCCGGTGGACCGAGCACGCCATCTCGGAGTCGTCGGTCCACGGCCAGACCGGGGGCGGCAGCCGGCGCGCGCGCAGGGCCGGGAGGTGGTCGGGGACGAAGAACTGGGCGCCGAAGGCGTCACCGGTGGCGAGGCCGTTCAGGGCGTCCCGGGAGACGGCGGACGGGTCGGTGGGGAGGTCCGGGGAGGGGGCGGGGCCGGCAGGCCCGAGGTCGGAGGTCATCGCCGGACAGCCTGCCCGCTCCGGCCGGCCCCCTGTCAACGCCTCTGCCGCCGGGAGTTCCGGCGGCCCGCCACGTCCTCGGCCGGTCCCCGCCGCGGCGGGCGGCGAAGGTCCGCGCCGCGGCGCTGCGCGGGCTGGCCGCCCTGGACCCGCTGCCGCCCGGCGAGCTGGCCGACGTGGTCGACCGGGACGCCTCCCCCGCCGTCCTGCGGGCGGCGGTGCAGGCGCTCCTGCCCGACGCGCACCGCGTCCCCCGGGCCCGCCTCGACGTGTGGCTCGCCCCCGGCCGGCCGGGGCGGCTGCGGCGGCACGCCGCCGCGCTGCTGCGCGCCCGGGGCTCCTGGGACCGCCTGGAGGCCGGCCTGCGGCTGGTGCACGACGCGGATCCGGGCCTGGCCCGCGAGGCCCTGGAGGACCTGCGCGCCTGGGCCGCCGGGGCGGCGACCGGGTACCGGCAGGTCACCGCCGGGCAGCTTGCGATCCTCGGCAGCCTGCTCGACGCGGCCGGCGGCTCGGGCGAGGACGGTGCGGGCGGCGGCCCCCTGGACGGGCCGACCGTCCGCGTCCTGCGCGGCGCCCTCGCCGCGGCCCGGCCGAGCGGCTGACCCCGCACGCCGGGAGCGGCCGGGGGACGGCCGGTCCCGGGCGCGGACGGGACGGCGGGGGCGGCGGGGGCGCACCGGCGGGCACCGGCGGGCTCCGGCGGTGCGTGCCCGCCGGCCGGACGTCGGCCGCCGAGCGCGTGGACCATGGCGGTGATCGCCCGCATCTGCGGGGCGCTCCTGACGGCGAAGTCCGGTCCGTTGTAGCTGAACCAGTCCCAGCAGCCCTGCGGGTTGACGGGGAGGGTGGTGGCGATCGCCTGCAGGTAGAGCACGACGAGGGTGCCCGACGGGCCGGGCTTCCGGTCCGCGCACGGGCGGCCGGGGGCGGCGGGCGGCGCGCCGCGCGCCCCTGGCGGGGCGGCACCGGGGACCTCGGGCGCACCCCGGTCCGACGGCGTCCGGAGCCCCCGACGTCCGAGGCGGCGCCACATGCCACCTCCTCCGGCAACGGGGGCCCCGGCAGCCGGAGCCCGGGCCTGGGCCCGGACGGAACGACCGTTCGGGGTGCCGGGCCGCCCTGCGGGCGGCGCAGGCCCGTCTGGCAGGGTGGACGGCCGGCACACCAGGCGCAGAGGAGGGACCGCATGTCCGACGCGACGGCCCGCGGCCCGGGCTGCGCGCGGGGGCCCTCCGACGCAGGGCCAGCCGGGTCCGCCGGGCACGTCCGGTGTCCGGCCGCCGGGGGCCCGGCGGCCGGAGGAAGCCGGCGCACCTCCCGCGGCCGTGCTCCGGCCGGGTCCTGCCGTGCCGGGGTCCGCGGCTGAACCCCGCCGCCCCGCCGCCCGTACTGACGGCCGCCGGACCACGACCGGCCGCCACTCCCCCCTGAAGAAAGGTTTCTCCATGCACCGCACCGCCTCGTCGGCGGACACCGCCGCCCGCCCCGCGGCGGACTCCCCGACAGGCACCCCGGCAGGCGCCCCCGCCGCGACCGGCGGCCGCAGCCGGGAGCAGGAGCCCCTCCCCCCGGTCGCCCTGGTGGCCACCGACCTCGACGGGACGCTCCTGCGCAGCGACGCCACCGTCTCGCCCCGCACCCTGGGGACCCTGCGCCGGCTCACCGGGCGGGGCGTGCACCACGTCGTCGTCACCGGCCGCCCGGCCTCCGGGTGCCGCCCCTTCTTCGACGCCCTCGGCTACCGGGGGCTGGCCGTCTGCGGCCAGGGCGCGCAGGTCTACGACGCGGGACGCGGCGCGCTCCTGTCGAGCGCGGGCCTGGACCACGGCGCCGCCCTGGCGGTCCTGGAGCGGATCACCGCCCTGACCGGCCCCCTCGACCTCGCGGTCGTCACCTCGGGGCTGCACGGGGAGTTCGTGGTCACCCCGGGGTTCGCCGACGGAGACGAGCGGGCGCTCGCGCCCTTCCGCAGCGCGCCGGCCGAACGGCTCTGGGACCTGCCCGTCGACAAGGTGCTGATCCGCCACCCCTCGCTGTCGGACGGCGACCTGGTGGCCGCCGCCGCGCGGTGCTGCACCCCCGGCCTCACCGTCACCCACGCGGGCCCGCGGATGGTGGAGCTGCTGCCCACCGGCTTCGACAAGGCGACCGGGCTCGCCCGGGTGGCCGGCACCCTCGGTGTGCCGCGCGAGGCCGTCATCGCCTTCGGGGACATGCCGAACGACCTGCCGATGCTCGCCTGGGCCGGCTACGCGGTGGCGATGGGCAACGGCCACCCCGAGCTCAAGGCGGTCGCCGACGAGGTGGCGCCGCACCACGACGAGGACGGCGTCGCCGCGGTCCTCGACCGGATCCTCGACACGGGCGTCCTGCCCGCACGGGCAGCCGCGCGCTGACCCGCGCCCGCCCCGGGGAGGCCCGGCGGGAGGACCGGCGTCCCGCCCGTGTGGTGCGATTGCTGCGGGCTGTCCGGGGGTGGAGGTCAGGTGAGGGGGAGGTGGGCGTGGAGGCGTTTGCCGTGGGGAGTGGTCTCGGTGTGGAGGCGGGTGCAGAGGGCGAGGACGATTTCGAGGCCGTGGCCGCCGATGCGGGCGGCGTCGTGGGTGCGGGGGGCGCGCATGCGGTGCGGTGCTCCGGGGACGGTCGGCGGGAGGCCCGGGCGGCCGGACGGGCCGGTACCGGGCTCCCCCACCGGGGGCGGCGGTGTACGGGCGGGGCCGCGCCGGGAGGGGCGGACGGCGGACGGGCGGGCCGGGGTGCCCCCCGGCCCGCCCGGTCCGGTCTCAGGCGCCGGCGCGGGCGCGGGCGCCCTGGATGTGGAAGTTGAAGTCGGTGTGGCCGAGGGCCCCCCACAGACGCAGCCAGATCGGCAGCAGCATCTCGGTGCCGCGGGCGGTGGTGATGTCGCCGAGGTCGATGACGCTGCCGGCGGGCCAGCCGAAGGAGGCCAGCAGTTCGGCGGCGGCCTTCTTGGCGTCGGCGTCGTCGCCGGAGACGAAGACGTGGTGCTCGCCGGCCACGCGGGCCGGGTCGACCATGACCGAGCTGTTCATGGTGTTGAGGGTCTTGACGACCCTGGCCTCGGGGAAGGCCCGCTGGATCTGCTCGCCGAGGCTGTCGGTGTTGACGGGGTCCAGGGACGGGGGCATGCCCTGGGAGAAGTCGAGCGGGTTGGCGATGTCCAGCAGGACCTTGCCGGCCAGGTTCTCCGCCCCGGCGAGGGCGAGGGCGTCCAGGGCCCCGGCGCCGGAGGTGGCGTTGACGACGGCGTCGGCCGTGGCGGCGGCGTCGGCGAAGGAGGCCAGGCGGACCCCGGGGTTGCCCTGGTGCCACTGGGCGAAGGGCGGGGTGCCCATGGCGTCGGGCTCGGTGCGGGCGAGGGTGGCCTGGGGGTCGCGGGTGCCGACGACGACCTCGTGGCCCAGGGAGGTGAGCTTGGCGGCGACGGTGCGGCCGACGACGCCGGTGCCGAGGACTGCGTAGCGCATGGGATCCCCTTCCGTGGGATGTTCCGGTGTTCTCCGGGTGTTCCGGGCTTTCCGCGTCCTTCCGGGACGTGCGGCGGCGTGCCGGACGTCCCGGGGCGGGTCCGCCCGGCTCCGCACCAAAACTAAACCGACCCGTTCGGTATTGCAAGCGGCTACCCTGACCCCATGGAGAAGAGCGCCCCGGACTGCCGCCCCGGCGCGGGCCGGCCCCGCTGCCCGCGCAAGGACGCCGCGATCCTCGACGCGGCGCTCGCCCTGCTGGCCCGCCGGGGCTTCACCCGGATGACCCTGGACGAGGTCGCCCGGACCGCAGGGGTCAGCAAGGCCACCATCCACCTGCGCTGGAGGTCCAAGTCCGCCCTGGCGGCCGCCGCGCTCGGGACGCTGCGCCCGCGCACCGCGCCGCCCGCCGCCGCACCCGACGCAGCACCCGCACCGCTCACCGCGGCGGACCTGCACGCGGACCTGTGCGCGCAGCTCGCCGACTTCGCCGCCGCGCTCCGCCGGGCCGGCGGCACGGCCCTGGTCGGCACCTGCCTGGCCGAGGAGCAGCACACCCCGGAACTGCTGGGGCTGCTGCGCGAGCACGCGGTGCGGCCGCGCCTGGCCGCCCTCCGCGCCACCCTCGACCGGGCCCGCCGGGAGGGCGTCGGCGCCGCCGCCGACCCGGACGCGCTGGCCTCCGCCCTGCTGGGCGCGGTCTGCGCCGACCACCTCGCCGGGCGGGACGCCGGGGAGGACTGGGCCGGGCGCACCGTCGCCGCGGTGCTCGGGCCGCCCCGCCCGCCGGACCCGCCCGCCGGGCCCGTCGGCTGAACCCGCCCGCCGGGCCCGCCCGCCGGATCCGTCCGCCGGACCTGCGGGCGCGGCCGGTACGGAAGGGCCCGCGGGGAGGGGGCGGCGGCCGGGCGGCCGGGCGGCGCGACGGGGGCAGGGCCCTGTCGAGAGGGGGCCGCCCACGGGATATCTTGATGTCGAGCAATGTTGCAGACGTGGAGCGGAGCACCCGGTGACTGACTCGACCATCATCTACACCCACACAGACGAGGCCCCGGCGCTGGCCACGTACTCGTTCCTGCCCGTGGTCCAGGCGTACGCCTCGACGGCCGGGGTCCGCGTGGAGACCCGCGACATCTCCCTGGCGGGGCGGATCATCGCCCACTTCCCCGAGTACCTGGAGGAGGGGCAGCGCATCGACGACGCCCTCGCGGAGCTCGGCGAGCTGGCGAAGACCCCCGGCGCCAACATCATCAAGCTGCCGAACATCTCGGCGTCGATCCCGCAGCTGAAGGCCGCGGTCGCCGAGCTCCAGCAGCAGGGCTACGCGCTGCCGGACTACCCGGACGACCCGAAGTCCGACGAGGAGCGGGAGATCCGCGCCCGCTACGACAAGGTCAAGGGCAGCGCCGTCAACCCGGTCCTGCGCGAGGGCAACTCCGACCGCCGCGCCCCCGCCTCGGTGAAGAACTACGCGAAGACCCACCCGCACCGCATGGGCGCCTGGTCGGCCGACTCGAAGACCAACGTCGCGCACATGACCGCAGACGACTTCCGCTCCACCGAGAAGTCCGCGGTCGTCGCCGAGGACGGCTCGCTCCGCATCGAGCTCCACGGGGACGACGGCACCACCACCGTCCTGCGCGAGTCGGTGCCGGTGCTGGCGGGCGAGGTCGTGGACGCGTCCGTCATGCGCGTGGGCCCGCTGCGCGAGTTCCTCGCGGCGCAGGTCGCCCGCGCCAAGGCCGAGGGCGTGCTCTTCTCCGTGCACCTCAAGGCCACGATGATGAAGGTCTCCGACCCGATCGTCTTCGGCCACGTCGTGCGCGCCTTCTTCCCGAAGACCTTCGCCGCGCACGGCCAGGCGCTGGCCGCGGCCGGCCTGAGCCCGAACGACGGCCTCGGCGGCATCCTCAAGGGCCTGGAGTCCCTGGCCGGCGGCGCGGAGATCAAGGCGTCCTTCGAGGCCGAGCTCGCCGAGGGCCCGGCGCTGGCCATGGTCGACTCCGACCGGGGCATCACCAACCTCCACGTGCCGAGCGACGTCATCGTCGACGCCTCCATGCCGGCCATGATCCGCACCTCCGGCCACATGTGGGGCCCGGACGGCCAGGAGGCCGACACCCTCGCGGTCCTGCCGGACAGCAGCTACGCCGGCATCTACCAGGCCGTCATCAACGACTGCCGCGCCCACGGCGCCTTCGACCCGGCCACCATGGGCTCGGTGCCCAACGTCGGCCTCATGGCGCAGAAGGCCGAGGAGTACGGCAGCCACGACAAGACCTTCGAGATCCCGGCCACGGGCACGGTCCGCGTCGTCGACGCCGCCGGCAACGCGGTGCTGGAGCAGACGGTCGGCGCCGGCGACATCTTCCGCATGTGCCAGACCAAGGACCTGCCGGTCCGCGACTGGGTCAAGCTCGCCGTCACCCGCGCCCGCGCCACCGGCGTCCCCGCGGTGTTCTGGCTGGACGAGACCCGCGCGCACGACGCGCAGCTCATCGCGAAGGTCCGGACGTACCTGGCCGAGCACGACACCGAGGGCCTGCAGATCGAGGTCATGGCCCCGGTCGACGCGATCCGCTTCTCCCTGGAGCGCATCCGCCGCGGCGAGGACACCATCTCCGTCACCGGCAACGTGCTGCGCGACTACCTGACCGACCTCTTCCCGATCCTGGAGCTCGGCACCAGCGCCAAGATGCTCTCGGTCGTCCCGCTGATGAACGGCGGCGGCCTGTTCGAGACCGGCGCCGGCGGCTCCGCCCCCAAGCACGTCCAGCAGCTGGTCAAGGAGAACTACCTGCGCTGGGACAGCCTGGGCGAGTTCCTGGCCCTCGCGGTGAGCTTCGAGCACCTCGCCCAGACCACGGGCAACGCGCGCGCCCAGGTGCTCGCCGACACCCTGGACCGGGCGACCGCGACCTTCCTCAACGAGGACAAGTCGCCCAGCCGCCGCCTCGGCGGCATCGACAACCGCGGCAGCCACTTCTACCTGGCCCTCTACTGGGCGCAGGAGCTGGCGCGGCAGACCGACGACGCGCAGCTCGCGGCGGCCTTCGCCGACCTGGCCAAGACCCTGACCGAGCAGGAGAAGGCCATCGTCGACGAGCTGGTCGCGGTGCAGGGCTCCCCGGCCGACATCGGCGGCTACTACCAGCCCGACCCGGCCAAGGCCGCCGCCGTCATGCGGCCGTCGGCGACCTTCAACCAGGCGCTCGCGACCCTCGCCTGACGCCGCGTCGGCGGGCGGGCCCCCCGGGCCCGCCCGCCCGACCGCACCCCTCCCGCCCCGGCCCGGCACCCGCCCGGCCGGGGCGGACCCGTGCCCGGCCGGGGCGGCCCGGGCCTCCCCGCCGGACGGGGCGTCAGTCCGCGGGCGGGGCGAACTCCGGCTGGTCGAGCAGGCGCAGCCAGGTGCCGTCGGGCTGCCGGCGGACGACCTGCACGCGGGCCCCGGTGCCGTCCTTGGCGACGGTGGAGGTGAGCGCGATCCCCCCGCTGACCAGGGTCGGCAGGGGCGGCTCGGGTGCGAAGTGCGGCGCGTGGGCCAGCACCGCCTCCCACAGCCCGCGGATGGCCTCGCGCCCCGCCGTGACACTGCCCGGCGGGTAGGCCATGACGGCGTCCTTCTCGTAGAGCGCCGCGATGCCCTCGGCGTCGCCGGCGTTGGCGCGTTCGACGAACAGGCGGGTGAGGTCCTCCGGCTGCCGGGCCTTCTCGTGCGGCACGGGGTCTCCCTTCGGGTGGGGCCTTCTCTCGGTCCCGTCCAGTCTCGACGCCGCCTTCCCACAACTCCAACGAATCCTTGCTATCGCTGCGATCATTCCGGGTTATGGAGCTCAGGCAGCTGGAGTACCTCGTCGCCGTGGCCGAGGAGGGCGGCTTCACCCGCGCGGCCGCCCGCGTGCACGTCAGCCAGCCGGGGATCAGCGCGCAGATCAAGCAGCTCGAACGCGACCTCGGCGCGGTCCTCGTCGACCGGTCGGCCCGCACGGTGCGGCTGACCGCGGCCGGCGAGGCGGCCCTCGTCCACGCCCGGGCCGCGCTCGCGGCGGCGGAGGCCGTGCGGCGGTCGGTGGACGAGGTGAACGGGCTGGTCCGGGGCCGGCTCGTGGTCGGCATGGTCACCGCGTGCACCGTGACCCCGCTATTCGACGCCCTCTCCGCGTTCCACCGGGCCCATCCCGGCGTGGGCATCACGCTCGCCGAGGACGGTTCCGACCGGCTCGTGGAGCGCGTGCGCGGCGGCACGGCCGACCTGGCCCTCGTCGGGACGCCCGGCGCGCCGCCGCGGGACCTCGCGTCGATGACGGTCGTCAGCGAGCGGCTGGTCGCGGCCGTGCCGCCCGGCCACCCCCTGGCCGGGCGCCCGCACGTCGGCCTCGGCGACCTCGGCGGCCACCCGGTGGTCTGCCTGCCCGAGGGCACCGGGATCCGGGCCGTGTTCGACCGGGCGTGCGCCGCCGCGGGCGTGCGGCCGGACATCGCCCTGCAGGCGGCCGCGCCGGGAGCCGTCGCCGACCTGGCCCTGCGGGGGCTCGGCGTCGCCGTCCTGTCCGAGTCCACGGCCGCCGCCCACCGCGGCCGGCTGGAGGTGCTGCCCCTCGACGGCGTCGGGACGCCGGCCGTGCTCGCCCTGGTCTGGAGCACCCCGGTGAGCGCGGCGCTCCGGGAGCTGCTGGTGCACTGCCGCCGGTCCTTCGCGCCCCCGGACGGCCCGGACCGCCCCGGCGGCGGGCACCCCGCGGGGGGCGCCGGGTGACGGGCTCCGGACGGCACTCCGCACACGTCTGCACGTCAAGGGCCGGAAGGGACCCCCGGGCCGGCGCACCCCCTTCCCGGTCACCGGGCAGCGCGGGGTGCCGTGCGGAGCGGCGGTGCGGGCCCGGTGCCCGCACGCTGCACCGTTCGGGGTTGCGGCGGCGGGCGGAATAGAATCGCCTCTCGGGCCCGGCGGACCGGACGCCCGGCTTGACAGGTACGGAGAGGCATCACCGGCCTGATGCCCAGCCGCACCCGAGGAGACACGTGAGCAGCGAACAGTCCGTCCCCGTCCTCAAGGTCCTCGACGAGGCCGGCCGCCGCCGGACCTTCGCCGTGATCAGCCACCCCGACGCGGGCAAGTCCACGCTCACCGAGGCGCTCGCGCTCCACGCGCGGGCGATCACCTCGGCGGGCGCGGTGCACGCCAAGGGCGGGCGGCGCGGCGTGACCAGCGACTGGATGGAGCTGGAGCGCGAGCGCGGCATCTCGGTGACGTCGGCCGCCCTGCAGTTCGGCCACCGCGGCCATGTGATGAACCTGGTCGACACCCCCGGCCACGCCGACTTCTCCGAGGACACCTACCGGGTGCTGTCGGCCGTCGACTGCGCGATCATGCTGGTCGACGCGGCCAAGGGCCTGGAGGAGCAGACCCGCAAGCTCTTCGCGGTCTGCCGCCACCGCGGGGTCCCGGTGATCACCTTCATCAACAAGTGGGACCGCCGCGGCCGCGACGCCCTCACCCTGCTCGAGGACATCGAGACCCACCTGGGCATCACCCCCGTGCCGGTGGTCTGGCCGGTCGGCGTCGCCGGCAACCTGCGCGGCCTGGTCCAGGCCGAGGACCCCGACCGGATGCTCCGCTACACCAAGGTGCCCGCCGGCACCCACGCCGCCCTCGAGGAGGAGCTCACCTCCGAGCAGGCCGCCGAGGAGGAGGGCGAGGCGTGGACGACCGCGCTGGAGGAGCTGGAGCTGGTGCTCTCCTCCGGTCCCGGCTACGACCAGGAGGCCTTCGAGTCCGGCAAGATCAGCCCGGTCTTCTTCGGCGCCGCGCTGACCAACATCGGAGTGAAGCTCCTGCTGGACGCCGTGGTCGACCTGGCCCCCTCCCCCGGGCCCCGCCCGCTGGCCAAGGGCGACAGCCGCGACGTCGGCGAGGACTTCTCCGGCCTCGTCTTCAAGATCCAGGCGAACATGGACCCGGCGCACCGCGACCGGATCGCCTTCGTCCGGGTCTGCTCCGGCGTCTTCGAACGCGGCATGAACGTCACCCGCGCGGCCAGCGGCCGGTCCTTCGCCACCAAGTACGCGCACACCGTCTTCGGCGCCGAGCGCACCGTGGTCGACACCGCCTACCCCGGCGACGTGGTCGGCCTGATCAACGCGAGCGCCCTGCGGGTCGGCGACACCCTCTACACCGGGAGGAAGGCGGAGTTCCCGCCGCTGCCCGCCTTCGCCCCCGAGTACTTCGCGGTGGCCCGGCCGAAGGACATCAGCCGGTCCAAGCAGTTCCGCAAGGGCGTCTCGCAGCTGGACGAGGAGGGCGTGGTCCAGGTGCTGGTCTCCGACCGGCGCGGCGACCAGGCGCCGGTGATGGCGGCGGTCGGCCCGATGCAGTTCGACGTCGTCCTGCACCGGATGGAGCACGAGTTCTCCTCCCCGATCACCCTCGACCACCTCTCCTACCGCCTGGCCCGGGTCACCGACGCCGACGGCGCGGCGGCACTGGCCAAGGCCCGCCTGACCGACGGCGAGGTGCTCACCCGGCGCTCGGACGACGTGCTGCTCGCCCTGTTCGCCGACAAGTGGCACCTGAGCGCCTTCCAGCGCGGCAACCCGGACGTCCTGCTCCAGCCGCTGATCGCCACGGCGGACTGACCCGTCGGCCGGGGACGCCCGCGCGGACGTCCCCCGGCCGGGGCGCGGCGCCTCCCGCACGGGGGGCCCGGACCGGCCCCTCCCGGACCCCCGTGCAGGGCGCACCCGCGCGGGGGTCCGGGAGGGGCCGGGGTGCGCCCGCTCCGGCGGAGCCGCCGGCGCGGGGTCAGGACCGGCGTCCGGGCCTGCCCCGCCGGCCGGCCTTGGGGGCGCCGCCCTTGGAACCGCCGCCCTTGGGTGCGCCGCCCTTGGAACCGCCGGCCTTCGAGCCGCCGGAGCCGCCGCGCGGGCGCCCGCCGGTCCCGCCCCCTGCCGCGCTCCCCTGGCGCGTCCCGGCCGTGGCGGCGCCGCGCTTCTGCTTCGGCTGTGCGGGCTGCGGTGCGCGCCCCCGCGAGCTGTTGACCGTCCGCCCGCGGACGATCCCGATGAACTCCTCCACCAGGTCGGTCGTCCCGCCCTCCGGCCACGACAGCGCGACCTGCGACTGGGGGGCGTCCGCGACGGTGCGGTAGGTGAGGTCCCTGCGGTGGTGCAGGCGGGCGATCGACTGGGGGACGACGAGGAGCCCGATCCCCGCCGCCACCAGCTCGACGGCGTCCGCCGTCGTGGCGGGGCGCTCGAGCGCGGGCAGTCCGGGCAGGCCCTCCCAGGCGAGGGTGTCGTCCAGGGGGTGCAGCACGATGTCGTCGGCCAGGTCCGCGAGGACCACCTCGTCGGCCGCGGCCACCAGGTGGTCCTTCGGGACCACGACCACCGTGGTCTCGGTGTAGAGGGGGATCGCACTGAGGCGCGTCCGGTCGACCGGGAGCCGCACGACCCCGGCGTCGGCGCCGCCGCCCAGCAGCGCCTCCTGCGCCTCGCCTGCGGCGACCGGGACCAGGGCGAGCGGGACGTCGGGCAGTCTGTCGTTCCAGGTGCGCACCCACTTGGAGGGCGTCGCCCCCGGAACGTACGCGAGCCGGAACGAAGGGGTTGCTTCCACGTCTGCCACGCCCCCCAGGCTACCGGCCGTGACCAGGGCACCCTGCCGCTCGGTACCCTGGGCACCATGACAGCGCACAAGCCCAAGGCCACCCAGACGATGAAGCCCGCGACCGCGGCGAAGAAGCTGGGTGTCTACCTCGAAGCCACCCCTGCCGAGTTCCGGGAGGGCGTCGTCTCGCGCGACGAGCTGAACGCGCTGCAGGCCGATCCCCCCGCGTGGCTGGTGGACCTGCGCCGCAACGGCCCGCACCCCCGGCAGGTCGTCGCGGCGAAGCTCGGCGTCTCCATCTCGGGCCTCGCCCGCGGCGGGGTGACCGAGGCCCTCACCACGGAGCAGATCGAGGCGTTGAAGGAGGCCGGCCCCGACTGGCTCCGGCAGGAGCGCACCGTCCAGGCGGAGGTCCGCAAGGAGGCGCAGCGCATCAAGGAGAAGAACGAGGCCAAGGAGTAGGCCGCCGGGCCGCCGCGCCCTCCGGCCGGGCCTCCGGCGCGGACCGGCCCCGGGGGACCGGGCCGAGGGCCGCCGGGTCCGGCGGCACCGGGGACGGCGGTCGCGCAGGGGCGGCGGGCCGCCCGGACGCCCGCCCCCCGGAGGGGATCCGTCCGGCCGGCAGGCGGCCGGCCACCTGCGGGACGTGTCCGTGCGCACCCTCCCGCCATGCGCCCCCGGCCCCCGGCCCTGCCATGCGTCCCCGGCCCCCGGCGGTCAGGGCCCGGCTCCGGGAGGATCCTCACCCCGTCGGCGCCCCGCAGGCCCGGACCGAGGGGTCACACGAGCGACGCGTCCGGCCCCGGCCGGCCTGCCTGCTCCACGGGTACGGGCCATCCGGCGGCCCGGACGCGGGCGACGTCCGCGCGCCTGCCGGCCTCGCCCGGGCTGTCGGCGGGCGTGACGGCCGACGGCAGGAAGCCGGTGCGCACCTCGCGCTCTGCGGCGCCGGCGCCCGCTTCCGCGGCGATCAGGGCGCTCGCGGTGAGGGTGTCGGCGGGGTCGGCGGCCCGGGTCATCAGCCGGGCGGCGCCGACGGCGTCCGTCGGCGGCGGGACGACCAGCAGGTCCAGCCTGTGCAGGGTGTACGAGCTCACCGAGATCACGTGCTCGTCCTGCTCGACGGTGAACCAGCCGGCCCGGACGGTGTGCCCGGCGACCGGGATCCGCCGGGGGACGGCCGGCCACTGCGCGGGGTTCACGGTGATCCGGGTGACCCGGCCCCACCGCCTGTCCAGTTCCGCGGCCAGGGAGGGGAGTTCGAGAAGGAGGTCGCGCGAACGGGGCCACCAGGCACCGTCCAGACGGCCGGCGCGCACGCCGTCCGGAGCGAGGGACAGCCGCACGGCGGGTTCCGGGGCCTCGGGCGTCGCCGTACGGTCGAGGGTCGCAGTCATGGTCGGGGACCCGTCTCCGGATCCGGCAGGGCCGGATCCGGGATAGCCGTTCGCCGGAGACGACGCCGGTGTCAGATGCCGGCGTGCGAAATGCCTTCGGTGATGTCCAGGCTACGCCCGACCGGCGCGCCACCCGGCACGGCGGACGGCGCCCTCCGGCCGGGCCGGCCCGGACCACGGGGGTGCGCGGCCACGGGGGTGCGGGGGTGCGGAAGCCCCGCCGCCGCGGCCGGTCGCGGGCGCGGCGGCGGGGACCGCGCGACGGGTCAGTCCTCGAGCACCACGTCGAACAGGTCCAGCTGCAGCAGCGGGGTGACGGTGACGTTCCTGGTCCGGGTGGACCAGCCCGACTCCACCTTCTGGTACCACAGCGGGATCGCGGGCATGTCCTGCAGGATCAGCTTCTCCGCCTGCTGGTAGAGCGCCCATCCCTCCTTCTCCGTGGGCGCCGCGTCCGCCTCGGCCAGCAGGGCGTCCACCTCCGGGTTGGAGTAGCCGGAGCCGTTGACGGCCGCACCCGTGCGGAAGATCGGGTTGAGGAAGTTCTCGATCGACGGGTAGTCCGCGACCCAGCCGGAGCGGAAGACGGCGGTGACCTTCTGCTCGTTGACCAGCCTGCGGAACTCGCCGAAGGTCGGGACCGGCGCGTACCGGGCCTCGACGCCCAGGGCCGCGGTGATCGTGGTGCAGGCCGCGTCGATCCACACCTGGTTGGCGGAGTCGTCGTTGGAGGTCAGCTCGATCGGACCCTCGAAGTCGCAGGCGTCGAACAGCGCCTTCGCCTTCTCCGGCTGGTAGGTGCACAGGTCGCCGCCGGCGTCGCCGCCGTACCCGGGCACGATCGGCGGCACCAGCCCGTCCGGCAGCATCTTGTCGCCGTCGAACGCCTTGTCGATCACGTACTGCCGGTCGATGGCCATCGAGATCGCCTGCCGCAGGCGCGGGTCGCGGAAGCGCGGGTCGTACAGGGGGAACGAGACGGACTGCACGCCCATGTACGGCTTGGACACGTAGCGCCCGGCCAGCTCCTCCTTGTACCTGCCGCCGTCGAGCGCGTCCGCCGGGACGAAGTCGAGGTAGTCGAGCCGGTTCGCCACCACGTCCGCGTAGGCGTCCTCGAGCATCCGGTAGAACCGGAACTCCACGCCGTCCACGTGCGGCCGGCGGGCCCCGGCGTAGGCGTCGTAGCGCCTCAGCACGATGTTCTCGCCGGGGGTGTGCGACGCGAAGGCGAACGGCCCGTTGCCGACCGGGTGCGCCTCGAACGCCTTGCGGTCGGCGAAGAAGCTGCGCGGCAGGGGGAAGAACGCGGCGTAGCCGAGCTGGGTGACGAAGGCCGAGAACGGTGCCGACAGCGTCACCTCGAAGGTGCTGTCGTCGATCACCTTCAGGCCCGACAGCTCGTCGGCGGATCCGCTCCGGGTCGCCTCGTACCCCTGGATGTGGGACAGGTACTCGGCGCCCTGCAGCCCGTTCGGGCCGTGGGCGGTGTAGTTCCAGGCGTCGACGAAACTCGCGGCGGTCACGGGGGTCCCGTCGTGGAACGTCCACCCCGGGTTCAGGGTGATCCGGTAGACGCGGGAGTCCGCCGAGTCGATCGACTTCGCCACCGCGGTGCGGGGTTCGGCCGTGTTCGGTTCGTACTCGACCAGGCCGGTGAAGAGGGCGTTCACGATCTTCACGCTGTCGCGTTCGGTCGCGTCGCCCGGCACCAGCGGGTTCTCCGGTTCGGTGCCGTTCCAGCTGATGATGTTCATGGGTGTGCATCCCCTCGGGTCATTGCGTGGAAAGGGCTTTGCCCGCGCCGCATTCGAGGCCGCCCGCGAGCGCTCGCGGCTGCTCCCGGTGAGCAGCCTGGCCGGTCGTCCCGTTGATCGGTAGCGTTGATCGGAAGAAGCGGCGGGCCGCCGTGGTTCACCGGCGGACCCGCCCGGCGCGTGTCCGGCCGGCCCGGTCCGGCCCCTCGCCCGCCGCCCCGTGGGCGCCGACCCCGGCGCCGTGCAGCCACGCGACCCGTTCACGCAGGTCCCGTGCGGACAGCGCGGCCAGCACGGCGTTGCGCCGCCGGGCCGCCTCGCCGGCCGGGTGGTAGAGCCGGCGGCCCATCTCGCGGGCGACCAGCTGGGCGGCGCCGGTGCGCTCGCGCCGCTCGTCGGCGAACGCCTCGAAGCACTGCTCGAACCCCGCCTCCCCGGCGTCGACGAGCTCGCCGAGGACCACCGCGTCCTCCAGGGCCTGGCAGGCGCCCTGGGCCGCGTACTGCAGCATGGGGTGGGCGGCGTCCCCGACGAGGACCACCCGCCGGTCGGTCCACCGCTCCACCGGGTCGCGGTCGCAGAGCACCCAGGAGCGCCAGTCCTCGCCGAGGCCGAGCAGCGTGCGCGGGACCTCGCTCAGCTGCGGGAACTCCCCGAGCACCCGTTCCTTCGGCACCGGGACGCCCGTGACCGCCTCCGTCGCGCCGTCGTCGCGCGTGGCGGCCAGGTTCAGGAACCCGCCGTTGCCGACGGGGTAGTGGACGACGTGCCAGCCGGGACCGGCCCACAGGGTCACCGTGTTCCAGCGCAGCTCCCCGGGCACCCGCTCCATGGGGACGACCGAGCGGTAGATGGTGTGCCCGGACACCCGGGGGCGGCCGTCCCCGACCAGCTGCCGGCGCACGGCGGAGTGGATCCCGTCGGCGCCGATCAGCGCCGCGCCGTGCACCTGCCCGCCGGAGGCCAGGTGCGCGGTCACCCCCGAGCCGTCCTGCGTGTAGCGGTCCACCCGGGCGCCGGTGCGCAGTTCGACGGCGGGCGAGGCCCGGCACGCCTCCAGCAGCGGCGCGTACAGGTCGGCCCGCCGGACCACCGCGTAGGGGTTGCCGAAGCGCCGGCGGTACGCGGCGTCGAGCGGCATGCCGGCGACCCGCTCCCCCGTGGTCCCGTCCATGAAGGAGAGCTCGTCGACGTGGACGGCCCGGTCCCGGACGGAGTCCCCCACCCCGAGCCGGTCGAGCGCACGGAACGCGTTGGGCGCCAGCTGGATGCCCGCGCCGAGTTCGGTGAAGTCGCCGCGGCTCTCCAGCACCAGCACCCGGCGGCCCCGCCGGGCGACGCCCAGCGCGGTCGCCAGCCCGGCTATGCCGCCGCCTGCGACGAGCACCCTCGCCGTCCCGGCTCCCGGCTCCCCGGCGGAGCGTCCGGTCGCGGTCCTGCCGCCGACGGCCCGGGCTGCGGCCCGCCGTCCGGTCGCCCCGCCCGGCACCGGCGCTGCGGGGGGCGGTCCCGGGGCCGCCCCGGCCGGCGCGTGGGCGTGTCCGGTGGGCGGGCGGCGGATGACGGCGGTGTCGGCCACGGTCGCAACTCCCGGTCGCCAGGGGCCAGAAGGGGCCGGCGCACCGGCGGACCGGCGGGCGGCCCCGCGGAATTCGACCCTTCCCCGACGACCGGTTCGGCGGCAAACGGCCGACGGCGATTTCGTCACCTTGCGGGCCTGGAGAACAGGAGGCCGTTCGCGTGCGGACGGAGAAAGGGCCTGCAGCCCGATCCACCGCGGATCTATGTCAACTCGGCGCCCTGTCCGGGCGGTCCGGCTTCTAGGCTGTTCCGATACCCGGAATCCGCCTTCCGCACCAGAAGGAGCGTGCCCGATCCATGCATGCAGATCAGACACCCATGGGCCGCGCGGCGCCCGGGGGCGGCGGGGGCGGCCGGACGGCGGTCCTCGGATCGCCGATCGGCCGCCCCCTGTCCCTCACGCTGCACCGTGCCGCCTACGCGGCCATGGGACTGGACCGGAACTGCGAGGCGGTCGAGTGCGGTGAACCCGCGCTGCCCGCGCTGTTCGACTCGCTCGGCGACGGCCGGGCCGGGCTCTGCCTGGCCGTGCCGCTGAAGCGGGCCGTCCTGCCGCTGGTCGACGAGGTGTCGGACCTGGCCCTGGACGTGGGCGGGGCGGACACGGTGGTCTTCCGGCACGGCCGGAGCTTCGGCGACCACGCCGGCGTGCACGGCATCACCACCGCTCTCCACCAGGCCGGCCTCGAGGCGCCGGGATCCGCCGTGGTGCTGGGCGGCGGGGCCGCGGCCTGCTCCGCGCTGGCCGCCCTGCGGGAGCTCGGCGTCAGGGAGCCGGTCGTCGTGGTCCGGGAGCGCAGTCGCGCCGGAGAGGTCGAGGCGGCGGCCGGCCGGCTGGGCGTCTCGGTCGACCTGCACCACTTCGACGCGCTGGACCGGCTGCTCCGGGGCGTCTCGGTGGTGGTCTCCACCCTGCCCGCGAACGCCGCCGACCCCCTCGCCCCGGCCGTCGCCCACTCCGGCGCCGCCGTCCTCGACGCGGTGTGCTCGGCCTGGCCGACCCGGCTCGCCAAGGCGGCGGGCTTCGCCGGCAGCACCGTGGTCGACGGCCTGTCCGTGCTGCTGCACCGGACGGTGCGGCAGGTCGAGCTGCTGACCGGCCTGACCGATGTGCCGGTCACGGCGATGCGCAGGGCGGCCCGCGTCGAACTGGTCCGGCGGGCGGCGAGGGAGGCCGAGCCCGCCGTGTCAGGCGGAAAGCTCCTCTGAGGCGCCGAGGCGCCGGTGGCGCGCCGAGGAGAGCACCAGGATCGCGTGGGCCACGGAGCAGAGCGTCACGTGGCGGTGCCAGCCCGCGTAGGAGCGCCCTTCGAAGTCCCGGATGCCCACCCGTGCGCTGACCTCCGTGAAGTCCCTGCTCACCCGCCGGGTCAACCGCCCCAGCCGGAGCAGCGCGGCCGGGGGCACGTCCGGCAGGTTGGACAGCCACAGCTCGGGCGGCCGGCCCTTCTGCATCGGCCAGCCGCCGACGAGCGTCAGCGCCCGGCGGGGCAGCGGCGGCGCTCCCGGCCTGCGCACGGCCGGCACGGCCACTCTGGTGCCGCCCACCAGG
The DNA here is from genome assembly GCF_042895785.1 of Streptomyces sp. NPDC001380. Classification (NCBI taxonomy): domain Bacteria; kingdom Bacillati; phylum Actinomycetota; class Actinomycetes; order Kitasatosporales; family Streptomycetaceae; genus Streptomyces; species Streptomyces sp. NPDC001380. Next base: position 45,281 of record NZ_JBIAWP010000022.1, read on the forward strand.
ACCGATCGTGTGACCGAGTACTCCGGGTCGACCCAGGAGACCGGCTTGGACAGCTTCTTCCCCCGCTCGGCCAACTGCTGCGCCTGGAACAGCCGCTCCCCCGGACCGGACCGACCGGGGTCGGAGCCGACCACGCGGGTCGCCCCGTCGACGCGCATGACGAACGGGACGCCCCCGCGCGTGAACTGCTCGACGAGGGCGGGCGGGTCCAGGGTGCGGGCGTCCAGCACCACGGGCCGACGGCGCAGTCCCCAGGCCGCGTCGGCGAGTTCGGCCACCGTGTGGACGAAGCCCGCCTCCACGCTCATGGCCGCGACGCCGTCCGGGATCCGGGCCCGCCGCCGCCGCTCCTCGTCCTCCAGCCACTCGGACGGCAGGTTGAGGCCCCAGTTGACGGGCGCGCTCACCTGCTCGTTGGCCAGGGAGACGCCGTAGGCCTGCTGGCTGTTGACGACCCGGCCGAGGTCGGAGCGGAAGGACTCCTCGACCCCGACGGAGTGCGCCCCGGCCTTGGGGATGGCCATGGAGTCGACCACCCATGCCTGGGGGAGCAGCACCCGGTCCAGATGGCGGGCGAGCGCCTGCCGCACGGGCCCCCACGCCCAGGAGGAGTCGCTGATGAAGTGGTGCAGGCTCTGCTCGGCGGCGCCGTGGTCGGCCACGGCGGCCAGGGCGCGCATGGACTTGCGTCCCGGCACGGACAGTAACCCGGAGACGTACCACTCCCCCCTGGCCCGCTGGTCGCGCCGTTTGAGCGAGGCCAGCACTCGCCGGCAGAACTCGGCGACGAGGTCGTCCGCGACGTCGCCCCGTGTCTGCGCCGGGGCATCCCTCTCCACGCCTTCCATGGATCCCCTCCCTCTCCTCGGTCGCCGGCACCCCCGCAGGCGGCAGCGTCGGAGGCCGGGTGCGGAACGTCGACGCGATCGACCATACCGTACCGGACGGTTGGTTTTCTATACTGCGTCAAGTCGCTGCAGACCCCTTGGGTGCCCGCCCGACGACGAGATAACATACCGCTTGGTTGGTTTGTTAGAGTGTCGTTCACCGGCCACATGCGGGCTCCACGGTCCGGCGGTGTCCGAAGCGGGATGCGGTCGGAACCGGACGGTCCCCGACCGCCGCCCACCCGGGGCCGCCGCGACGAGGGGGAAGCCATGCCACGCCAGGAACGAGCCGAGCGCACGCGCGAGCTGGTCGTCCGGGCCGCGGCCGTGTGCTTCGACACGACGGGCTTCGCGGCGACCAGCCTGGGCGACATCGTGGAGACGGCCAAGGTCTCGAAAGGGGCCCTGTACTTCCACTTCAGCTCGAAGGAGAAGCTGGCCGAGGCCGTCGCGGCGCGGTCGGGCGCGGACTGGCGGGGCATCGTCCGGGCGGCCAGGACGTCCGGGGGGCCGGTGCTGCAGGGGCTGATCGACATGACCCACTGCCTGGCCGACCGGTTCCGCCACGACGTCGTGTTCCGGGCGGGCCTGCAGCTCTGCGACGCCCGCCGGCCGGGCGAGGGCCCGCACCCCAGCCCGTACCCGAGCTGGGGACGGGCCGTGGCGCTCCTGCTCGCCCGGTCCGCCCGCCGGGGGGAGCTGCTGCCCGGCCTGGACCTGGAGCAGGCCGCCCGCATGCTCACCGCGACCACGGCGGGGATCGAGATGCTCTCCCGCCAGGACCGGGAGTGGCTGGCCGCACCGGTCGTCGCCGGGATGTGGGACGCCCTGCTGCCCGCCCTCGTACCCGCGGGGCAGCTCGGCCGCTTCCGCCCCTCCGGGCGGACGGCGCCCCCCGCCCCGCCGCGGCCGCCGGCCGCCGGCGCAGGACCCCGCGAGGGCGGGCCGGGGGAGCCGGCGGACCCGCCCCGCCGGCCCGCGGAGCGCGCGCTAGGCGGACCGGCCTAGTCGGTGCCGGACTGCCGCAGTCGCGCACCCCGGTCGGGGCCGGTGTCCAGCCGGGCCAGCGCGGCCGGGACGGCGACGGACGGCAGGAGGTGCTTCCACATCGCCGACACCCGCTTCTCCAGGTCCATCAGCCCCGAGCTGACCTGGGAGAAGGCCTGGATCCCGGTGAAGGACCCGACGATCAGCTCCGCCGTCTCGCGGCAGTCGACGTGCGGCAGCACCTCGCCGTCGCGCTTGGCCTGCTCCAGCAGCTCCTCGCACACCTTGGCCCAGGCCAGGAAGGGGCTGTGCGACGCGAAGTCGACGGAGCCGCGCTCCATCGCCAGGCGGCTCCCGGCGCGCAGCGTCGCGTCGTTCGGCAGCGCGTGGGCGACGGCCATGGCGAGGTCCACCACCTCCTGCAGCTTGGACGCCTGGGACGGCACGTGCAGGTGCAGCGTCTGCTCCTCCAGGACCCCGCGCGCCAGGTCCTCCTTGGACGGGAAGTGGAAGTACAGGGCGCCCTTGGTCACCGAGACCCGGGACAGGATCTCCTTGATCGACGCCGCGTCGTAGCCCATCTCGTCGAAGACCATCGCCGCGCCCTGCAGGATGAGCCGCCTCGTCTCCCGTGCCCGCGCCTGCTGTGCCATGCGGTTTCTCCCGTTGCTGTGGTCGCGCCGTCGCTGCCCGGGCGATGGCCGGGACGGTTGGTACGACAACGTATCAAGTCGCCAGGGCCGGCCTGTATAAAACATACCGGCCGACCTGTATTGTAGCGGCCAGCCGACAGGGGTTCGAATCTCCTTTGGGGGGGACATGTCCACACCCTTGCTCTCGATCGACGTGGAACCGGACGCTCCGCTCTCCGCGTTCCCGCAGCTCCACGGCTCCTCCGCGAACGTCTTCATCCCGTCACAGCGGCAGCACAGGCGGTTCACCACCACGGTGCCCAAGGAGTACGTCCACCGCGCCTCCGTGGCCGAGGTCCTGCTGACCGACTGGCTGCGCCTGGACGACTCCCGCTTCATCGCCGCCGCCCAGTGGCCGCGTGCGCACAGCTACTTCACGTCCCCGTGCGGGCTGTACTACGACTCGACGCTGGTCGCGGAGACCATCCGCCAGGTCGGCACCCTGGTCTCGCACGCCGAGTACGGCGTCCCGCTGAACAGCCACTTCATCCTGAACAGCCTCCAGTACCGGTGCGAACCGGCGCAGCTGGAGGTCCTCGGGGCTCCGGCCGAGCTGTCGCTGTCCGTCACCTGCTCGAAGCTCCGCCGTACGGGCGGGCAGGTGGCCGGGGTGGAGGTCGGCATCGACATCCTGCGCGACGGCCGGCCGATGGGCTCGGGCCTGGCGAAGGCCACCATGCTCCGGCCGGAGGTCTACCGCCGGATCCGCGGCGGGCGGCTGGCGCCGGGGCCGGGCACCGGGATGCCGCTGGCCGAGCCGGTCGAGCCCGCGCTGGTCGACCGCCGGTACGCCCCGGACGTCGTGCTCTCCCCCGGCGACGGCCCGCGCCGCTGGCTGCTCCGGGCCGACCGGCGCCACCCCGTGCTCTTCGAGCACCCGGGCGACCACATCCCCGGGATGGTGCTGCTGGAGGCCGCCCGGCAGGTCACACGCCTCCTCGCCCCCGGCAGCACGGCGGTCGCGGCCGAGAGCTCCTTCGAGCGGTACGTGGAGTTCGACGCCCCCTGCCTGATCGAGGCGGAGGAGCACGACTCGGCCGATCCGGCGGTCAGGACCGTGTCCGTGCGGGCCGAGCAGGACGGACGGACCGCGTTCACCACCACCATCACCCTCGCGGTCCCCACCGCGTAGGCCGCGCCGCGCGGGCGGGGGGCCGGGCAGGGGGGCCGGGCCCGCAGGGCGCGGCGGACGGGCACGGCGGACGGGCACGGCGGACGGGCACGGCGGACGGGCACGGCGGACGGGCACGGCGGACGGGCACGGCGGACGGGCACGGCGGACGGGGTCCCGCACGGAGCGGGACCCCGTCCGACGTCCGGTCACAGGACCGTGAACCCGCCGTCCACCGGCAGGACCACACCGGTGGCGAACGAGGCGCGGTCGCTGCAGAGCCAGGCGGCCGCCTCGGCGATCTCCTCGGGCTCGGCCGTCCGCGCCTGCGGGGTGAGCTGGTGGAGCATCGGCTCCACGGCGGGGTTGGCCCGGAACCACTCGGTCACCATCTCGCTGCGCGTCGTCCCCGGGGCCACCGCGTTGACCCGGATCCCCTGGGCGGCGTACTCCGCCGCCGCCGCCCGCGTCAGGCCGACGACCGCGTGCTTGGACGTGACGTAGGGCGCCGCGACCGGCGTCGCCACCAGGCCGCCCACGCTGGTGGTGTTGACGATGGAGCCGCCGCCCGTCTCCAGCATCGCGGTGATCTCGTGGCGCAGGCAGTTCCAGACGCCGCGGACGTTGGTGTCCATGATCTGGTCGTAGACCTGGTCGTCCATCAGGTGGAGGGGCGTCCGCTCCGCGCCGTACCCGGCGTTGTTGAAGGCCGCGTCCAGCCGCCCGAAGTGCTCGACCGCGGCCCGCACCGCCTCCGCGACCTCGCCGCTGCGCGCCACGTCGGCAACCGCGTACCGGGCCTTGTGGCCGTCGGCCTGCAGCTCGTCGACCAGGTCGGCCAGCTGCCTCTCCCGCCGGGCGACGAGCAGCACGGAAGCGCCTTCGCGTGCGAAGACCCGTGCGGCTGCGGCGCCGATCCCGCTGCTCGCACCCGTTATGAGGGCCACCTTGCCGGCAAGGAGCCCACTCCCATGTGGTGTCATGCTGGATTCATAGCGCAAACCGGCGGTCCGCGAACGGGAATCCGCCGGTCCGTGTGCGCACGGCGCAGGGGGTCCGGCCGTCAGCCGCGCCAGCAGGTCCCGGCCTCGGCCTCGGCGTCCAGGGTCCGCAGCAGGTCCTCCCCGATCTCGGCCGGCGACCGCACCAGGTGCCGCACGCCCGCCTCGCGCATCGCCCCGCGCTGGAAGCCGTGCTCGAAGTCGCTGGGGTTCCCGATGAAGGGCACCCCGAGTCCGCGGGCGGTCTCGGCGACCCGCGCCACGTCGTCGATGACGAGCACCTGGTCGGGCCGGAGCCCGAACGTCTCCGTGACGATCTCGCGGATCCCGGGGCGGTGGGCGTCGGTGCACACGTACCCGGGGTCGTCGAAGAGGTCGGCGTGCCCGCCCAGGGCGCGGTCGAAGTGGGAGCGGTCGAGGCCGCCGTAGCAGACCGTGCGCAGTCCCGACGAGCGGAGCAGCCCGACCAGGGCGACCGCTCCGTCGAGGATCCGCACCGGGTGGCGCTCCAGGTACTCGGCCCTCTCGCGGAAGTAGACCTCCCGGACCTTCTCCGGCGGCCAGTCGACACCCGCCGCCTCGGCGATCACCTGCGCGGCCTCGGCCTGCCGCTGCGAGAAGATCCGCCGTTCCAGCTCCGCCGTGTAGACGCCGCCCCGGCTGACGATGAAGTGGTGGATCACCGGACTGAAGGTGTCGTTCAGCATCACACCGTCGATGTTCACCGCAGCCGCACGCAGATGCCGGAGCCGTCCGCCCGTCATGCCCTCTCCCCCTTCGATCGGCGCGGTCATCCTAGTGAGCCGGCGGGCCGGTGCGGAGCCCCTGGAGCCGGATCGGGGCGCCGGATCGGGGCGTCGGGGCGGCGGTCCGGCCGGCGGCCGCCCGTCCCGCCGGCGGACCGCGGGACCCGGGGCCCCGTCGCCAGGGGGGCGGCGCCCCGGTCCGCAGGGAGGGTCCGCTCCTCCAGGAGGGAGGCGAGCAGGTCGGCCGTGACGCGCACGCCGTTCTGGCTGAGCAGCGACTCCGGGTGGAACTGGACCGAGCGGAAGCCCGGCCCGCGCAGGGCGTGGACCTGCCCGGTCCCCCGGTCCCGGCAGACCTCGACGGCGCCCGCCACGCCCGGGGCGACGATCAGGTCCGCGTCCGCGCGCGCCGCGAAGGTGTTGTAGAAGCCGACCAGCTCGGACCGGCCGAAAAGGTCGATCTTCTTCTGCACGCCCTGGTCGGGGCGGTCCCTGCGGACCAGGTCGAGGCCGAGCAGGCCGCTCAGCACCTGGTGGCTCAGGCACACCGAGAGGAACGGCCGCCCCTCGTCCAGCAGCCGGCGCGTGACGGCGCGCAGACGGGCGATCTTCGGGTGGTGCTGCCGCCGCGGGTCCCCGGGCCCGGGCCCGAGCACGACGAGGTCGTACCCGCCGGTGTCGTACGCCTCGTCGAACCGGCGCACGGTCACGGTCGTCCCGAGCGAGCGCAGCTGGTGGTCCCACATCGCGGTGAAGGTGTCCTCGGCGTCCACCACCAGCACCGTCCGGCCGGCGAGCCCGGGCACCGGACGGGCAGCGGGCCCGTCCTCCAGCCAGAAGGAGGAGAGGGCGCTGTTGCGCTGCCGCAGTGCGGCGAGGACGTCGGGGTGCCGGGCGAAGGACGGTGCCCCCGGAGCCGGCCGCGGGCGCGGGGCGGTCCGCCGCGTCGGGGACCGGTGGCCGAGGGCGGACAGCAGCCCGGCCGCCTTGGCCCGGGTCTCGGCCGCCTCCGCCTCCGGGTCGGAGTCGCGGACCAGGGTGGCGCCCACCCCGACGGTCGTCCGGCCCGCGGCGTCGATGACGGCGGTCCGGATGAGGATCGCGGAGTCCAGCGTGCGGCCGCCCCCGGCGTCGCGGCCGATGAGCGCCGCCACACCGCTGTAGTAGCCGCGGCCGTGCGGCTCGAACCTGCGGACGACCCTGGCCGCGCTCTCCAGCGGGCTGCCGGTCACCGTCGGCGCGAACAGGGTCTCCCGGAGGACGTCGCGGACGTCGGCGGTCGTCCGGCCCTCGACGACGTACTCCGTGTGCGCCAGGCCGGCCATCTCGACCAGGTGCGGACCGCTCGCCCGGACCCCGGAGTCGCTGACGCGGGCCACCATCTTCAGCTCCTCGTCGACGACCATCGCGAGCTCGTCGGCCTCCTTGGGGTCCGCCAGGAAGGCCAGCACCCCGGTCAGCGTGGGGCCCTGCGCCGGGTACCGGTAGGTTCCGCTGATCGGGTTCATGACCGCGACCCCGCGGGACAGGCTCAGGTGCCGCTCCGGGGTCGCCCCGACGAACGTCCTGCCGCCCGCGTGGACGGCGAAGGTCCAGTACGCCCCCCGCTCCCGCTCCACCAGGCGGCGGAAGACGGCCAGCGCCGAGAGCGGCGAGTGGTCGGAGATGTCCGCGGCGAAGGTCCGCCTCACCACGAAGTTGGCGCCCTCGCCGGCGCCGATCTCCTCGGCGACCACCCGGCGGACGATGTCCGCGTAGGCCGCGTCGTCGATGTCGAAGGCGCCGCCGACCAGGTCGGTCCGGATGTCCGGCAGCTGCGCGAGCGCCTCGCCGACGGGGACCGACGCCTGCGCACGGACGCGCAGCGTGATCACCGGGGCTCCGTCGTCCACCGCCTCGAACCCGCGCTCGGCGAGCTGCCGGTAGGGGACCACGGCCAGCACCTCGTGCCCGGCGCCCCCGGCCGGCGCCCCGTCCGGACCGGGGTCGTCGCTCCGCAGCGGGATGTCGGCCAGGGCGGCGACCTCGGCGGTGTCGCCGACCAGCACCTCGATCCGCCCGGCCGGCCCCGTCCGCGGCCGGTGCAGCAACGCGAAGTCCGCGTGCCGCCCGGCCAGGACCTGCCCGAGGAGTGCCCCGCCGTGCGGACCGGCCCCCGCTGGGCGCGTCATGGTCCGCCCACCTGTCGGGTGCGGCCGCCGGCCCCCACCGGCGCGAGCTGCCGGAGGACGGTGGCGGTCGTCACCGTCATCGCGCAGCGGTCGGCGGCGTAGCGCAGGGCGAACCGGTGGTGCTCGGGGGAGAAGTCGGCGACGGCGTCGGCGACGAGGAACGGCCGGATGTCGGAGGTGAAGGCGTCCATGCTGGTCATGAGGACGCCGACGTGGGCGTACACGCCGCACACGATGAGCTGGTCGCGCCCCCGCGCCTGCATGGACGTGAGGAGCCGGGTGCGGTGGAAGGCGCTGTAGCGCCACTTGGTCAGCACCAGGTCGCCCACCCCGGGCCGGATCGGGTCGACCACCTCGCGGTGCTCCGGGGCGGTCGTCATCCCGGAGCCCCAGAAGTCCCTCAGCAGGCCGCGCTGCTCCTCCGTCATCCCGCCGGGCTGGGTGGTGTAGGCGACCGGGACGCCGAGCGCCGCGCAGCGCTCCCGCAGGGCGGTGAGGTTGCGGAGCAGCTCCGTCACCGGGGACCGGTCGGCGGGGAAGGGCCGGATGAAGTACTTCTGCATGTCGTGGACCAGCAGGACCGCCCGCCGCGGGTCCACCGTCCACCGGGCGGTGTTCTCCGGCAACTCGTCCTCGGTCGGCATCGGGTAGGCCGCGATGGCCGGGATTCCCATACGGGGCGTGTCCTCTCTGGAGGCCGGAGCGGCCCTGGGCCGCGTCCGGTCGTGTCCGGCCGTGTCCGGCCGTGTCCGGCCGCGTCCGGTCGTGTCCGGCCGCGTCCGGTCGTTCCCGCCCGGCGCGAACGGCCGGAGACGGCCTAGTGGCCGAGCGCCGCACCGCCGTCGACGGTGAGGTCGTGCATCGTGATGTGGGCGGCCTGGTCGGAGAGCAGGAACACCACCGCGTCGGCGATGTGCCGGGGCTGCGCGATGCGCCCCAGCGGGATGCCGACGCGGAAGGCGGAGGACACGCCGTCGACCGACGCCTGCTCCGCGCCGTCGTCCCACAGGGCGGTCAGCATCGGGGTGTCGGTGGAGCCAGGGGCCACCACGTTGCAGCGGATGCCGAGGCGCGACACCTCCAGGCCCAGGCACTTGGTGAACATGGTCGCGGCGGCCTTGGACGCCGCGTACGCGGCCATGTCCACCCGGGGGGTGCCGGCCGCGTTGGACGCCACCGTCACGACGGCGCCCCGCCGGCGCCCGGCCATCCGGTTGACCACGGCGCGCGAGACGAAGAAGACGCCCGCGGTGTTCACCGCGAAGGTGGCCGCCCAGTCCTCGTCGGTGAGGTCCCGCGCCCGGCCCGGGCGCAGCACCCCGGCCGCGTTGACGAGGCAGTCCAGCGGGCCGAGGCGCCGCTCGACCCGGTCGACGACGGCCTCGACGGCGGCGCTGTCGGTCACGTCGGCGGGGAACGCCTCCGCCCGCCCGCCGGAGTCGCGCACCTCCCCGGCGAGCTCCTCGAGCCGGCCGGCGTCCCGGTCGACCATCGCGACCGCGGCGCCGCCTGCGGCGAGGGTGCGCACCACGGCCCCGCCTATGCCGCCGGCCGCCCCGGTGACCAGCGCGGCCTTGCCGCGTATTCCATCGATCTGCATCGGGCCCCCGACATTCGACGGCGGTCGGCCTCGGCCGACCGGGAATTCCGCTGAGGAAGAATCAGTACTGAGGAACCATCGGAAAGCGGCGCCCGTCACCGCGGGAGCGGCCGGCCCCGCCAGGCGGCGGCGACCTCCAGGGCCTGCGCCGGATTCAGCCGCGGGTCGCAGAGACTCGTGTACCGGTCCCCGAGGCTTTCCACGGACCGTCCGTCGTGGACGCATTCGGAGACGTCGTCGGGCGTGGTCTCGAGGTGCAGGCCGCCGGCGACCGCGCCGGCGTCGCCGATCGCGTTCTGGAATTCCCTCACCTCGCGGACCACGGTCTCCACGAGCCTGGTCTTGAGGCCGCCCGGCCCGCCGACCGTGTTGCCGTGCATCGGGTCCGACAGCCAGACGACCGGGTGCCCGGCGTCGCGCACGGCTGCGGCCATGGCCGGCAGCCGCCCGGCGACCGCGTCCGCGCCCATCCTGGCGATCAGCGTGAGCCGGCCCGGCTCGCGGTCGGGGTCGAGCCGTTCGCACAGGGCCAGCAGGTCGCCGGTCGCCGTGCCCGGCCCGACCTTGGAGGCCACCGGGTTGGCCACCGACGCCAGCAGCGCCACGTGGGCGCCGTCCACCTGGTTGGTGCGGTAGCCGATCCAGGGCCAGTGGGTCGAGGCGAGGTAGCGCCGGCCGCTGTCGTCCGAGCGGACCAGCGGCACCTCATAGTCCAGCAGCAGCGCCTCATGGCTGGTCCACACCGGGGTGGCGAGGGCCGGGGGCTGCAGGGCGGTCCGGCTCCGCAGCGCCTCCACGGCCCGGCCGGCCGCCTCGTAGCCCGACAGCAGCCGCCGCGGATCCGGGCGCCGCAGCCGCGCGTCCGGCTCCGGGCCGTTGACCATGTGGCCCCGGTAGACCGGCAGCTCCACCCCGTCCACCACCTCGGTGGGGCGGGAGCGCGGCTTGGCGAACTGGCCCGCCATCCGGCCGACCCTGAGCGTGGGCAGCAGGGTGTTCATGGACATCACCCCGGCCAGCGCCTCGAGCAGCGCCGCCTTGCGGGCGACGTGTCCGGACCCGCACTCGGCGGGGTCCTCGGCGCAGTCCCCCGCCTGGACCACGTGGAACCGGCCGGCCGCCACCCCGGCCAGCAGGCCGCGCAGTTCGGCCGTCTCCCCGGCGGTGACGAGACCCGGCCGGTCGGCGAGGTCGAAGGTGACCTCGGCCAGGAGGTCGAGGTCCTCCCACTGCGGCTGCTGCCGTGCGGGAAGCGCCCTCCGGAGCCCGTCCCGGCCCTCCGGGAGGGCGGGCCCGGCTGCGGCCGGTCGGGTCGCGATCGCGTCGCTGGTCACCAGGGACCTCCGTGGTCGTGAGGGGTTCACCGTCTCGGAGAGGGCGTGTCCGGACGCCGGGCCGCCGTCCGCGCCGCACCGGCGGACGGCCTTCGCCGAGTGTGCTGTCGCGGGACCGGGCGGACAACGCGCGGCGGTCAACTTCGTCAGGTCCCCGGAACTCCGCCGCCCGCCGGAATCCGGGGTTGTCCGGGGCATTCCGGAGCCGTCCGGAACGGGCGGCGCGAATCCTCCGCGACTCCCCACCCGCCGGCGGCCCTTCGCCGAAAGTCCGGGGCGGACTCCGTCAGGTCCGGAGGCGGTTCCGCGTGTGTGCGGGAAATACCCCGGCGGCGGACGGACGCACCCCGTCGCGGACTTGATTGCTCCTGCCGTCCGGGGCTCGCGATCAATCCGACGCGCTGGTGGACTCGGTCGACGCGGACGCCGATCGTCCCGATCCGGTACCGGAGTCCGCCGTCGGCCCGGCCGGCGGGGCCGCGCGAGGTCCGGCCCGGCCCGGTCCGCGGGCCCGGTGCGTGCGGCGTCGCCGCGGCCGGGCCGGACGACACCCCGGACTGGCTCCGCCCCGGGCCCGCCCGGCCGGGCGGGCTCCAGCAGACCATCAGAGTGAGGGCACCGTGAACAGCGAACTCCTTGTCTCCGACGCGAGCCACTTCCGGGTCGACTACGCGATCAACCCCTACATGGACACCGCGGTCCAGCCCGACACCGAGGCGGCGCTCGCCGAGCACCAGGCGATCGTGGCCGCGCACCTCACGGCCGGCCGCAAGGTCGAGTACCTGCCGTCCGCACCGGAGTGCCCGGACATGGTGTTCACCGCCAACGCCGCCGTGGTCCGCGGCGACCGGGCCGTCCTGGGCTGCCCGCCGCCCGAGCGGAGGAACGAGGTGCCGTACTTCCGGGAGTGGCTGGCCGACCGGGGGTTCGAGGTCGTCGGGGCGCCCCACGCCTTCAGCGGCCAGGGCGACGCGCTGGCCTGCGGCGACCTGCTGCTGGCGGCGTACGGCCAGCGCACCGACGTGCGGATGCTCCCGCTGCTCGCCCGCGAGCTGGACTACGAGGTGGTGCCGCTGCGCACGGCGGGCCCCCGCTGGTACGACCTCGACCTGGCCGTCGGCGTCGTCTCCCCGGACATCCTGGCGTACTGCCCGGAGGCCCTCGAGGCACGCAGTCAGCGGACCCTGCGCAGGCTCGGGCCCGACCTGGTCGAGGTGTCCGCCGAGGAGGCGGCGCGGTTCGCGCTGAACCTCGTCAGCGACGGGACCACCGTGACCATGACCCGGGGCGCACCGCGGCTGGCCGCCGCCCTGCGCGACCGCGGCCTGGAGGTGGTCGAACTCGGCACGTCCGAACTGGCCAAGGGCGGCGGCGGGATCCGCTGCACCGCCCTGACGCTGGACAACCCGCCGGCGGGGCGGCTGTCATCATGTCAGGGCCCGTCGGCACCCGGGACCGCGGACCGGCTGCGGGCGCCCGTCCACGGGCAGGGCTCGTCGCCGTCCCCCGCGGGGGAGCCGGACGGGCCGGTCGTCCACCGACGGGGGAGCAGTCAGGTATGACCACGGGATCCGTGCGGGTGCGCCGGGCCGTCGGGGCGCTGGTCGCGGTGCTCGCGGCCGTGCTGGGCGTGCTCGGCGGGGCGGGCACGGCGTCCGCGCACGCGGCGCTCGTCTCCACCGGCCCGGCGCAGGAGTCGGTGGTGCCGAGGCCGCCGTCCGCCGTCACGCTCACCTTCGGCGAGGGGGTGACGCTGCCCGCCGACTCCCTCCGGGTCTTCGACCCGGCGGGCGGGCGGGTCGACGCGGGCGCCCCGGGGCACCCCGGCGGCCGGGCCGACACCGTGCGGGTCGCCCTGCGCGGCGGACTCGCCGACGGCACCTACACGGTGGCCTGGCGGGTGGTCTCCGAGGACTCGCACCCGCTCGGCGGCGCCTTCACGTTCTCCGTCGGGGCGCCGTCGGCCGGCTCCGTCCCGGCCGCGGCGCTCCGGGGCCCCCGGACGGACGGCCTGGTCGCCTTCCTGTACGGCACCGGACGCGCGGTCGCGTACGCCGCGTTCGCCCTGCTGGCGGGGGCGGTGGCATTCGTCCTGGTCTGCTGGCCGGCCGGCGCGTCCGTCCCGCAGGTGCAGCGGCTGCTGGCGGCCGGCTGGATCGGCCTGCTGGGCTCCACCGTGGTGCTGATGATGCTGCGCGGCCCGTACGAACAGGGCGGCGGGATCGCGCCGTCGGCGGATCCCGCGTCGGCGCACGTCCACGTCCCCGTGGACGAGCGGATCTACCTCGCGCTGGCGGCCAGGCTGCTGCTGCTCGCGGCGGGCGGCGTGTTCCTGGTGCTGCTCGTGGGGCAGCTGGGCCGGCCCGGGACCGAGGCGGCCGGGCGGTCCCGGTCACGGCTCGGCACGGCCGGACTGGCGCTGGCGGTCGGGCTGTCGGCGACCTGGGTCGTGACGGACCACTCCTCCGAGGGCGCCCAGGTCTGGCTGGCCCTGCCGGTGACCGCACTGCACCTGCTGGCGATGGCGGCCTGGCTGGGCGGTCTGGCGACGCTGGCGGCCGGGCTCCGCCAGGGGATCGTGCCCGCGGCGGTGGAGCGCTTCTCCCGGGTGGCCCTCGTCTCGGTGACGGTGCTGGTCCTGACGGGGCTGTACCGGTCCTGGCGCGAGGTGGGCTCCTGGGGCGCCCTGTCCGGCACCGGGTACGGGCGGCTGCTGCTGGTCAAGATCGGATGCGTGGCCCTCATGGTCGCGGCGGCGTGGGTCTCCCGGTCCCGCCTCGCCCGCCTGCGGACCGGCGCGGAGGCGCGGGAGGGCGGGTCCGCGCGGGCGGGCCTGCGGCGCTCCGTCCTGGCGGAGTCGGCCGTGGCCGTGGTGGTGCTCGCGGTGACCACGGTGCTCACCTCCTCACCGCCCGGGCGGACGGCGTCCGCGGCGGGCGGGTCCGCCCCGCGCAGCACGGCCGCGCCGGCCGCCGACGCCGCCCCGGGCCGGACCGCCACGCTGAGGATCCCGTTCGACACGGGCGGCCGGACCGCGAACGCCAGGGGCACGGCGACGGTGGTCCTCGTCCCGGCGGCGGCCGGGGGCTGGACCGTCCGGCTGCGGCTGGCCGAGGCGGGCGGGGGGCCGGCGGACGAGCCGGAGGTCCGCCTGGCCTTCACGCTGCCCGCCCGGGACCTCGGGCCGCTGCGGCCGGCGCTCCGGCGGGACGGCGCCGGACGCTGGTCGGGTGCCGTCCGGCTCGCGCCGGCGGGCGACTGGACGGTCGCGGTGACCGTGCGCTCGTCCGACATCGACGAGGCGACGTCGGCGCGGCAGCTCACGGTCGGCGGCTGAGCGCCCCGGCGGACCGGCGGCCGCAGCGGACCTGACAGGGTGTCCCCGCTCCGCTTCCCGGGCCGGTGCGGCATCGATCACGCTGGGCAGATGATTCGTCACAAGCACGTCTGGCCGTGGATGATCGCGGCCATCGGATTCGTCGCACTGGTCGCGGCGGCTGGGTTCCGGGCGACCCCCGGCGCCCTGGTGGAGCCGCTGCAACGCGAGTTCGGATGGTCCACCGGGACCATCGGCTTCGCCATGTCCGTCAACCTCGCCCTCTACGGCGTCACCGCGCCGTTCGCCTCCGCGCTGATGGAGCGCTTCGGCGTGCGCAAGGTGACCGCGGGCGCCATGACGCTGATCGCCCTCGGCAGCGGACTGACCGTCTTCATGACCGCGTCCTGGCAGCTCGTGATGCTCTGGGGCGTGCTGGTCGGCCTGGGCGCCGGCTCCATCTCCCTGGGCTTCGTCGCCACGATCGGCACCCGCTGGTTCGTCAAGCGCCAGGGGCTGGTCACCGGCCTGCTCTCGGCGGGCGGCGCGACCGGCTCGCTGGTGTTCCTGCCGCTGGTGGCGAAGCTCTCCGAGGCGCCGGGCGGCTGGCGGACCGCCGCGATCGTGGTGTCCCTGGTGGCCCTCGCCACGGTGCCGCTCGTGCTGCTGTTCTTCCGGGAGCACCCCGCCGACCTCGGGATCCCGCCGTACGGGGCGGACGAGGTCGTGCCCGCGCCGCCCGCCACCGGCAACGCGGCGCGGCTCGCCGTCGACGGCCTGAAGAGCGCCGCCCGCACCAGGACGTTCTGGTTCCTCTCGACCGCGTTCGCGATCTGCGGCGCCACCAGCAACGGCCTGGTCAACACCCACTTCATCCCCGCCGCCCACGACCACGGCATGCCGACGGTCACCGCCGCCGGCCTGCTCGCCATGATCGGGATCTTCGACCTCATCGGCACGGTCCTGTCCGGCTGGCTCAGCGACCGCTACGACTCGCGGGTCCTGCTGGCCGCCTACTACGTGCTCCGCGGCCTGTCGCTGCTGGTCCTGCCCCAGCTGTTCGACAAGCAGGTCACCGGCTTCATGGTCGTGTTCGTCGTCTTCTACGGCATGGACTTCATCGCCACCGTGCCGCCGACGGTCGCCCTGTGCCGGGAGCACTTCGGGATGTCCGCCCCGATCGTGTTCGGCTGGATCTTCGCCGCGCACCAGCTCGGCGCCGCCTCCGCCGCCACCGTGGCCGGCATCACGCGGGACAGCTTCGGCACCTACGCGCCCGCGTGGTACGTCGCGGGCGCCCTCAGCGTCGGCGCGGCGCTCCTGTCCGTGGGGACGAGGCGTCCGGCGGTCCAGGAGACCCGGCTCGAGGAGCCCGCGCTCGCCTGACCGTCCGCCCGCCCCACCGCACCCGGGCCGTCCCGTTCCGCTCCGGAGGTGGCGCCTCCCCCGGCTCCACCGGAGGCGCCACCCCGGTCCCCCGGACCGGCCGCGGGCCGCGTGCGGCGGGCGGCGGGCCGCAACGTGACGGAGTCCGCGTGACCGCGTGGACCGTTTTCTCCCCGCTCCAGAAGTATGTCGGTTCAACACCCCTCCATGAAAGGTGCCGTCATGGCGCACAGTCAGCAGGCCAAGGCCGTCCTCCTCCGCGAACTGCACGAGAAGGGCGTGCTGGTGCTCCCGAACGCCTGGGACGCCGGCAGCGCGGCGCTCATCGCCCAGGGCGGCGCCCGGGCCATCGCCACCACCAGCGGCGGCGTGGCCTGGTCGGCGGGGAAGCCGGACCAGCAGGCGCTCACCCGGGACGAGATGGCCGCCCTGGTGCGCCGGATCGCCGACACCGTGGAGGTGCCGGTGACCGCCGACATCGAGGGCGGGTACGGGCCCGCGCCCGAGGACGTGGCGGCGACCGTCACCGCCGTGGTCGAGGCCGGCGCGGTCGGCGTGAACCTCGAGGACTCCAGGCCGGACGGCACGCTCTTCACGGCCGAGGAGCAGGCCGCCAGGATCCGCGCCGCCCGGCGGGCGGCGGAGGAGGCCGGACTCCCGGAGCTGGTGGTCAACCTGCGGACCGACGTGTTCCTCTTCCAGATCGGCGCGCCCGAGGGGCGGCAGGCCGACGTGCTGGCCCGCGCGGCCGTCTACGCCGAGGCCGGGGCGGACAGCCTGTTCGTGCCGGGCCTGCTCGACCTCGCGGTGATCGCCGAGCTGGTGAAGGGCCAGCCGCTGCCGGTCAACGTGATGGCCGGTCCCGGCGCGCCGACGGTGGCCGAGTTCGAGGCGGCCGGCGTGCGCCGGGTCAGCGTCGGCACCGCCGTCGCCCAGGCCGCCTACACGCTGGCCCGGCGGGCCGCCGCCGAGCTGGTCGACAGGGGCACGTACGACGAGCTGGCCGGCGCGCTCGACTTCGGCGCGCTGAACGGCAGCTTCAGCCGCTGAGGCGTGCGGGGGGAGCCCCGCAGCCCGAGGAGATGCCCGGACACGGGGTGCGGGTCGGCCGGAGACATCGGACCGGCCCGCTCCCCATGTCTCCACGTGTACACGAAACATCCGCGATGCATACGAGAGATCAGGGGATGGGAATGGGCAGGCCGGAGAAACCAGTGGACGCATCGGGCGGAGCGGTCGCGGAGTTCGCGAGCCGCCTGCGCCGCCTACGGATCGAGGCCGGCAGCCCGACGTACCGGGACATGGCCGCAACCGCCATGTACTCGGCCTCGGTGCTGTCCAGCGCGGCCAACGGGCACCGGCTGCCCACGCTGCAGGTCGCGCTGGCGTACGTGGCCGCCTGCGGCGGCGACCGGGAGGAATGGCGCCGGCGCTGGCTGGCGGCGGCCGGCAGCGGCATACCGGCGGTGCCGCCGCGCCCGGCCGCGCCGCCCGGGCCGTCGGCGGCACAGGAGCCGGCGGCGCGGGGGTCGGCACCCCGGGAGCCGGCGGCCCGGGCGGTGCACCAGGCGCCGCGGGCCGCCGCGCCGGCGCTGCCGAAGCCGTTCCAGCTGCCGCCCCGTCCGCAGGGGTCGGTCGGCCGCGGCGAGGAGCTGGCCCGGCTCGCCTCGGCCCCGGCCGGTCCGGTGGTGATCAGCGGTCCGGTCGGCGTCGGCAAGAGCGACCTGGCCCTGCACCACGCGCACAACCTGGCCCCGGCCATGGTGGACGGCCAGCTCTACGCCGACGTGGGCCCGGTGCCCGCGGGCGGGTACGACGTGTCGGGCCTGCTCGCCGAGTTCCTCGCGGCCCTGGGGGTGCCCCCCGGGCAGATCCCGGCGGCGGCGGACCAGCGGGCCGGGCTCTACCGTTCGCTGATCGCCCGGCGCAGGGTGCTCGTGCTGCTGGAGAACGTGCACTGCGAGCGGCAGGTCCGCCCGCTGCTGGCCGACTCGGCGACCAGCACCACCATCGTGGTCGGCCGCTCCTCGCTGCTCGGCCTGCGCGACGTGCACCGGGTCCGGCTGGAGCCGCTCCGCCGGGCCGACTCGGTCGCGCTGATCGTCCGGAGGCTGCCGGAGCGCGCCCAGGCCGACCCGGTGAGCGCCGACCGGCTGGCCGAGCTCTGCGGCGACCTGCCGCTGGCCCTGGACATCGCCACCCGCAGACTGCTCGCCCACCCCGAGACCTCGCTGCGCTGGGCCGTCAACCGGCTGGACCGGCCCGCGGCGCTGCTGGACTGGCTGAGCGTCGGCGACCTCTCCCTGCGCGAGGTCCTCAACTCGGCCCACGTCCAGCTCGGCGACCCCGCCTCCGACCTGCTCGACCGGCTGGCGGACCTGCCGCAGCCGGAGCTGCGGGCCGACGAGTCGATCCTGGCCGGGGCCGACCATTTGATCGACGAGTTGGTCGAGGCGGGCATGCTCCGGCCCACCGAGCGGCTCGGCGCGTACCGGCTCGACCCGCTGGCGCGGGCCTTCGTCGCGGACCGCGATCCGGCCCACAACCTGCTGCCCCGCCGCTCCGTGCCGTTCCCCCGGATCCGGCCCGGGGCCGGTGTCCGGCAGCTGACCTGACCTGCCGGTCAACCCCGCTCCCCCGCAGGTTGATTGTCCGCTCCGGACAAGCCTGTCGATCAACAGCCGCCCTCGGTGTACTCGTCCTACCGAACGGGTCCGAACAGCAGCACGGGCCGTTCACCTGCTCGCTCGAACGGGCGGTAGGACGAGTAGCGAGGTGGCAGAACATGACCAACCACGAGGTCGAGGTCCTGGCGATCGGCGCCGGCCCGTCCAACCTGGCCCTGGCGGTGGCGATCGAGGAGTCCGGCGCCACCGGCCTGGCGGCCGACACCCTGGTCCTGGAGCAGCACCCGGACGTGCAGTGGCAGCGCAACCTGCTGCTGCCGTTCGCCCGGAGCCAGGTCTCCTTCGTCAAGGACCTGGTGACCCTGCGCAACCCCCGGAGCCGTTTCTCCTTCCTCTCCTTCCTGCACGCCAAGGGCCGGCTGGACGAGTTCGTCAACCTCGGCACCTTCAACCCCTTCCGCCGGGAGATCTCCGAGTACCTCCAGTGGGTGGCCAACTCCTTCGACCACGTGGGGGTCCGCTACAACGCCGGGGTGCGGAGCGTCGCCCCGCGCAGGGCCGACGACGGCACCGTGACCGGCTGGCGCGCGACCCTCGCCGACGGCGACACGGTGGACACCCGCGACCTGGTGGTCGGCACCGGCCGCGACGCCCACGTCCCCGCGGAGTTCGCCGGCCTGCCGCACGACCGGGTGATCCACAGCTCCCAGTACTCCACCCGGATCGCCCAGTACCCGATCGACCGCCCGGTGCGGGTGGTGGTGATCGGCGCCGCGCAGAGCGCCGCCGAGATGTTCGTCTCGGTCCACCAGGACCTGCCGCTCAGCCAGCCGACCCTGGTGCACCGCTCGGTCGGCCTGATGAACTACCAGACCAGCAAGTTCGTGAACGAGCTCTTCTTCCCGTCCTTCATCGACGAGTTCCACGCGAGCCCCCCGGAGGCGCGCCGGCAGATCCTGGACGAGGTCCGCCTGACCAACTACGCCGGCCTGGCCGCACCGTTCCTGGACGAGACCTACCTGATGCTCTACGAGCAGAAGCTGACGGGTTCGCAGCGCTCCGCCGTCCGGCCGATGACCGAGGTGCTCGCCGCCCGCGAGGAGGACGGCGAGGTGGTCCTGGAGCTGCGCGACCGCAAGACCGGCCGGGTGGAGGCGCTCCGCTGCGACCTGGTCCTGCTCGGCACCGGCTACGACCAGCGCATGCCCGCGATGGTCCGGGGCCTGGCCGACCAGGTGGGCCTGGAGCGGATCGAGGTGAACCGCCGCTACCGGGTGGACCTCGGCGAGGACGCCCGCGCCGGCCTCTACCTGCAGGGCTTCAACGAGGCCACCCACGGCATATCCGACTCGCTGCTGAGCGTGCTCGCGCAGCGGTCGCAGGAGATCACCACCGACCTGCTGGACCGCCGCAGCGTCGCCGCGACGGCGGGTGCCCGCTGATGGAGATCCGCCGTCTGGACCGAGCCAACCTGACCCCCGCCTACGGCATCGAGGGCGAACGCCTGCAGCCCTGGGACGCGCTGAACGCCCCCTTCGAGGGAGCGTGGTGCGTGGTCCGGGCCGGCGGGGAGTCCACCCCGCACGACCACCACGAGTACGAGATCTTCATCGCGATGAGCGGCAGCGCCGCCCTGGTGGTGGACGGCGTCGAGCACGAGTTCGCCGCCGGCGACATCGTCCACCTGCCGCCGGGCTGCACCCACAAGGTGGTCAACGCCTCCTCCGCGGACTTCGAGTACTACGGGATCTGGTGGGACGCCGACATGTCGGTGACCTTCCTGACCCGCCACCAGAAGGGGAGCACGGCATGAGCAAGCGTGTGGCGGTGATCTCACCCGCCCCGACCGCCAACGGCGACCTGCACCTCGGCCACCTGGCCGGCCCGTTCCTGGCCGCCGACGTCTTCACCCGCTACCAGCGCGCCGTCGGCCGGGAGGCCGTCCTCGGCACCGGAGCCCAGGACACCTCCACCTTCGTGGTCACCACCGCCCGCCGGCTGGGCACCACCCCCGAGGCCCTGGTCGCCGACTCCACCGCCAGGATCGAGTCCACGCTCGCCGCGATGGGCATCGCGGTGGACGGCTTCACCCGGGACGAGGAGCGCTTCACCAAGCAGGTGCTGAGGTTCATGGGCCGGCTCCACGACGAGGGGCGGCTGGTCCTGCGGCCCACCCGGTTCCCCTACGCGCCCGGCACCGGGGAGTACCTGGTCGACGGCTTCGTCCGGGGCGGCTGCCCGAACTGCCTGGCGGAGGGCTGCGCCGGGCTCTGCGAGAGCTGCGGCCACCCGCTGGCGGCCGGCGACCTGATCGACCCCCGCTCCACGGAGAACCCCGAGGAGGTCCTGGAGCTGCGCGAGGTCCCGGTCCTGGTGCTGCCGCTGGAGGAGTACCGGGAGCGGCTGCAGGCGTACTTCGCGGAGTCCGGCGCCGCGCTGCGGCCGCACATGGCCCAGGCCGTCGCGGAGATGCTCGCCCGTCCGCTGCCGGACTTCCCGGTCACC
This sequence comes from Streptomyces sp. NPDC001380, assembly GCF_042895785.1. NCBI lineage: Bacteria > Bacillati > Actinomycetota > Actinomycetes > Kitasatosporales > Streptomycetaceae > Streptomyces > Streptomyces sp. NPDC001380. The sequence goes on from NZ_JBIAWP010000022.1 coordinate 65,644, forward strand.
TACCCGGTCTCCTGGGGCATCCCCGCCCCGTTCCCCGAGACCGCCGGGCAGTGCATCAACCCCAACGCCGAGACGATGGCCTGGTCCGTCTACACCACCGCCCTGTCCGCCGAGGCGCGCGGCGAGGTGCTGTCGGCCGACGACCAGCTCTGGTGGCCGGAGTCCGGGACCGAGGTCGTCTACTTCCTCGGCTTCGACAACACCTTCCCGTTCGCCGTCGCCGGGGCGGCCATGCTGCTCGCCCTGCACGACCGGTACGCCCTGCCGGCCCGGTTCGTCACCAACGAGTTCTACGAGCTGGAGCACCAGAAGTTCTCCACCAGCCGGGGCCACCTGGTCTGGGGGCAGGAGCTCGCGGACCGGCTGCCGCGGGACGTCGGCCGCTACCACCTGGCCGCCACCAGTCCGGAGCACCAGCGCACCAACTTCGGCTGGGCGGCGGTCGCCGCCGTCACCGGGGCCCGGCTGGTCGAGCCGTGGAACCGGGTGGCCGCGAAGGCCGGGCGGTGGGCCGGGCAGACCCTGCCGGTCTCCGCCGCCTCCCGCGAGGCCGCCGACCGGATCACCGAGCGGTTCGCCGCCGCCTACGGGCTCGACTCCTTCAGCCTCGGCCGGGCGGCGGAGACGCTGGCCGAGCAGCTGGGCCGGCTGGACCGCTGGGAGGTGTCCGACGCGGAGGCGGGCGACTTCTGCCACCAGGTGGAGACGGTGCTGCGCAACGCCGCCCCGATCCTGATCGACCTCGCCGAGCAGGCCGGGGTCGGCACCCGGCTGGGACGGGGCGACCGGACGACCGGGATCACGGTGAGGGAACTGCCGCGGCTGGACGGCGGGGCGGTGTGAGATGCCCACCGACGCGCGACGGGTCGTGGTGGTCGGCGCGGGGGTGACCGGACTGCTCTCGGCGGTGCGGTGCGCGCTGGCCGGGCACCGCGTCACCGTGCTGGACCGGGACGCCATCCCCAACCCCGGCTCCACCTCCTTCGACCAGCACCGGGCCGTCCGCGCACTCGACCTGGCCGACCTCGCCGCCTCCCGGCGGGTGGCGGTGGCGCACCGCCGCTGGATGGCGCTGGAGGCCCTGACCGGATCCAAGTTCTACCGCCGGGTGGGCATGATCACCGCCTGGTCGGCCGGGGAGGTGGACGCGGTGATGGACGCCGCGGCCGCCGCCGACCTCCCGGTGGGCCTGGTCGACCCGGCCACCGTGCCCCACGTCCGGTTCCCCGAGGGCACGGTCGGGGTGCTGGAGCGCCACGGCGGCGTCCTGCTCGCCGACCACGCGCTCCAGGTGCTCGTCCGCTGGCTGAACGAGCAGCCGAACGTGACGCTCCGCCCCTGGCAGCAGGTCAAGGCGGTGGACCCGGAGACCGGCCGGGTGTACCTGCCCGACGCGGAGTTCCTGGACGCCGACCTGACCCTGATCGCCACCGGCCCCTGGTCGAAGGACCTGGTCGACCTGCCGATGGTGCTGCACCGGCAGACCCTGGTCTACCTCAAGCCGCCGGAGCAGCTGGCCTCGGCCTGGGAGAACACCCCGGGCATCGGCCGGATCGGCACCTCGGGCCTGGCCTGGCTGCTGCCACCGGGCGACGGGACGCTGCTCAAGGTGAGCTCGGCCTCCGTCTGCCGGGAGGCGGACGCGGTCACCACCGGCTCCGCGGTGGAGGAGCGCCGGTGGGCGGAGCAGGTGCTCGCCGAGCGGTTCCTGACCGACCCCGACCGCTACTCCGTGATCGCGGTGAAGCGCTGCCACTACCTGGTGGACGCCGAGACGGGCGCCGCCCACCTCGTCCGGATCGGCCCGAGCACCTGGGCCCGGACGGCCAGCGGGGGCGACGGCTTCCGGACCGCACCGCTGGTCGCCGAACGGATTCTCGAGGCACTGACCACAGACTTCCGAGGGGAGACGATATGACCACCGAGGACCGCGTGCTGCTGGTGATCGGCAGCGGGCTCAAGGTGTACCGCGAGTACCTGATCGAGTCCGCCGCCCGCCGGGCGGCCGAGCTGGACCTCAAGCTGGTCCTGGTCAACAACCTCAGGCCCACCTGGCAGCAGGACCACTTCGACGAGATCACCGTGGTCAACGTGTTCGACCACGAGGAGCTCCGCGCCGCCGCCCGGGAGATCGCGGGCCGCCGGACCGTGGTCGGGCTGTTCTGCTACGACGAGCCGCTGGTGATGCCGGCCGCCGAGCTGGCCGCCGAGTTCGGGGTCCCGGGCCTGGGGCTGGCCGGGGTGCAGGGCTGCCGGGACAAGCACCGGACCCGGTCGGCGCTGACCGCCGCCGGCCTCCCCCAGCCCGGTTTCGAGCTGGCCGACACGCCGGAGCAGGCCCGCGAGGCGGCCGCCCGGATCGGGTACCCGGTGGTCGTCAAGCCGCGGGCGCTGGGCGCCTCGATGGGCGTCGTCCTCGCCGAGGACGAGACGCAGCTGGACCAGGCCTACCTGGTCGCCTCGAACGCCAGCCTGGTCGGGGACGAGCCGTTCCGGGGCGGGGCGATCGTGGAGGGATACGCCGTCGGCCCCGAGATCAGCGTCGACGGCGTGGTGCACCGGGGCGAGTACCGGGCGATGTTCGTGGCCCGCAAGGAGACCGGGCTCCACCCGTACTTCGAGGAGGTGGGCCATGTCGTGGACGCGGCCGACCCGCTGCTGCAGGACCAGCGGCTGATCGACGTCCTGACCAAGGCGCACGAGGTGCTCGGCGTCGAGAACGGGCTGACCCACACCGAGGTCAGGCTCACCTCCCTCGGCCCGGTGATCATCGAGATCAACGGCCGGCTCGGCGGGGACCTGATCCCCTTCCTCGGCCGGATCGCCACCGGGATCGACCCCGGCGAGCTGCTGGTGGAGGTCGCGGCCGGGCACCGCCCGGACACCTCCTTCACCCGGCACGGGGTCGCGGGCATCCGCTTCGGCTACCCGCCGGAGGACGCCACCGTCCGCGAGGTGCGCGTGCCGACCGGCCTGCCGGGGCTGGTGACCGCCTCGCCGATGGTCGAGCCGGGCACCGAGCTGCGGCTCCCGCCCGGCGGGTACCTGGCCCGGCACTCCTTCGTGGTCTGCACCGGCGAGGACCGGGAGACCTGCCGGGAGCGCCTCGCCGACGCCGTCGCGGCCGTCGGACTGGACGCGGAGCCGCTGGAGCGCAAGGACGTGGCCGCGCGGCTGGAGATGCCCGCCGGACTGCTGGACGTGGACGGATGACCATCGACTACGACGGCCGCCGGTTCCGGAAGGCGGCCTCCACGGACGGGGTGACGGCCCGCTACCACCAGGAGGGCGACCTGGTCTGGGCGGACTTCGCCGGCGGCCCGGTCCGCCGGGGGAGCGTGAACGGGGTCTGCGGTCCGGACGGCACCCTGCGGCTCGTCTACACGATGGTGCTGGACGGCGGCGACGTGATCGCCGGACGCAGCGTCAACACCCCGGAGCAGGGGGCCGGCGGCGGTCTGCTGCTCCGCGAGGAGTGGGAGCGGTACGGGCCGCACGCCGAGACCGGCGTCTCGTACCTGGCGGAGGTCACGGAAGCTGAGGAAACGGGATGACCGACTGGCAGGGCCTGCGCGGGCAGGTCGACGGAACGGTGCGGCTGCCGGGGGATCCCGGCTTCGACGAGGCCAGCAGCGCGTTCAACAGGCGCTACGCGGACATCCGCCCGGCCGGGGTGCTCTCGGTGGCGAGCGTCGCGGACGTCTCCCGGGGGATCGCCTGGGCCCGGGCGCAGGGGCTGCCGGTGGTGGCCCGCGGCGGCGGCCACAGCTACGCCGGCCAGGCCGCCACCACCGGACTGGTGCTCGACCTGCACGGTCTGGACACCATCACGGTGGACCGCGAGCGGGAGCTGGTCACGGTCGCCGGCGGGGTCCGCTCGGGCGAGCTGTACGCCGAGCTCCAGCGCCACGACCTGGCGGTGCCGCTCGGCAACTCGGACGAGGTCGGCATCGGCGGCCTCACCCTCGGCGGCGGCGTGACCGCGGTCTCCCGGGCGTTCGGCCTCACCTGCGACTCCCTGGTGGAGACCGAGGTCGTGCTCGCCGACGGCACGCTGGTCACGTGCAACGAGACCGACCACGCCGACCTGTTCTGGGCCTGCCGGGGCGGCGGCGGCGGCAACTTCGGGGTCAACACCTCCTTCACCTTCCAGGCCCGGCCGACGGTCGCCGGCTCCACCTGCCTCGTGCTGTGGCCCCTGGACGACGCCGAGGCGGTGCTGCCGGTGATGCAGCGGATCATGCGGGACGCGCCGGACCGGTTCGCCGCCCGGATCGGCGTGAACCGGTCCGGGCACGACGACGGGACCGTCTCGGTGATCGGCCAGCACCTGGGCCCGGCCTCGGAGCTCCGCGGACTGCTGGCGCCCGCGCTGGAGGTCGGCTCGCCGTCCACGGTGGACATCGAGGACCGCGGCTACTGGGAGGCCAAGGACTACCTGCGCCACGAGACGTCGGGGGACCCGTTCGCGGTCCGCACCCGGACCGTCGGCGAGCCGCTCACCGAGGCCGGCGTGGACACCGTCCTGACCGCCCTGCGCAAGTGGCCCGGCAGCAGCAATCCGGACGGGGCCGGCGTCGCCCTGTTCACCTGGGGCGGCGCCATCAACCGGGTGCCCGTCACCGAGACCGCCTTCCCCCACCGGGACGTGCTCTTCCTCGTCTCCATGGACACGTCCTGGTCCGCCGAGGACCCGGAGGAGGTGCGCCGGGCCAACCTCGAGTGGCTGACCGGCCTGCACGCCGCGATGGGCGAGCACGCCCGGGACGCCTCGTACGTCAACTTCGCCGACCCCGACCTGTCCGAGGCCCAGGCCGCCTACTTCGGCCCCAACCTGGACCGGCTCCGCGAGGTCAAGCAGCGCTACGACCCCGAGCGGGTCTTCACCTTCAGCCAGGCCGTCTAGCCCCGAGGAGGAGCCGTCATGTCACCAGATCTGCGCGGCGCGATGCGCAACTTCGCCACCGGCGTCTGCGTCGCCACGACCTACGCGGACCGCGAGGGCCTCCGCCGCCACGACGCGGTGACGCTCAACTCGCTGACCTCGGTGTCGCTCGACCCGCCGCTGGTCTCGCTCTCGCTGCACCGCGACTCCCAGTTCCTGGGCGATCTGCTCGAGACCGGGAAGTGGGCGGTCTCCATCCTGGACAGCGGCGCCGAGCCGCTGGCCCGCCGGCTCGCCCGGGGCCGCGACGACCGCGCCGAGGCGGTCGCCGCCCTCCGGGCCAACCCCGGACCGGCCACCGGGGCCCTGATGCTGGACGCGCAGAGCAGCCTGGAGTGCGTGCTCTGGGACAGCTTCGACCTCGGCGACCACACGATGGTGATCGGCGAGGTGGTCTCCACCGGCGTCCGCGACCACCAGCCCCCCCTGCTCTTCCTGCACGGCAGCTTCCACCCGCTGGCGACCGCCGCGACCAAGGAGTCCTGACATGACGCACACCCGGGCGGTCCCCAACACCGCAGCCGAGATCCTCGCCGCCGCGAAGGCGCTGGCCCCGCAGCTGCGGGAGCGCGCGGCCGAGATCGAGCAGAACCGGCGCCTGCCCGCCGACGTGGTCGAGCTGGTCCGCTCCACCGGCGCGTTCCGGATGGGCTTCAGCAAGGCGTGGGGCGGTCCGGAGCTGACCTCGGCCGAGCAGACCGAGGTGGTCGAGGCCCTGGCCTACGGCGACTCCTCGGCCGGCTGGGCCGTGATGATCGGGATGGACTCCGGCCTCTACGCCTCGTTCCTCGACGAGACGGTGGCCAAGGAGATGTTCCCCCGGCTGGACACGGCCACCGCCGGCCTGCTCTTCCCCACCGGCCGGGCCGAACGGGTGGACGGCGGCTACCGCCTGTCCGGACGGTGGCAGTTCGGCAGCGGCATCACCCACGCGGACTGGGTGATCTCCGGCGCCTTCCTCTACGAGGACGGCGAACCCCTCCTGGCCGACGGCGCGCACGACTCCCTCCTGCTGATGGTGCCGCAGGCGGACGTCGAGATCATCGACACCTGGAACACCACCGGCCTCTCCGGCAGCGGCAGCTGCGACTACGCGATCCACGACGTGTTCGTCCCCGAGGGGCGGACGCTCACCTTCGGCACGGTCCGCAACGGCGAGGGCCCGCTGGCCCAGCCCGAGGTGCACATGCGCAACATGCCCGGTGTCCCGCTCGGCGTCGCCCGGGCCGCGCTGGACTGGGTGCGCGCCCAGGTGGTGGCCAAGTCCCCCGCCGGCGGGGGCGGCTGGGCGGACACCTGGCGGGTGCAGGTCACCCTGGCCGAGTGCGAGGCCGACTTCAACGCCACCCGCAGCGCGGTCTACGGCGCGATGCGGCGCCAGTGGGAGGTGCTGGAGGCGGGCGGCACCCTCGACGACCTCACCCCCGAGGAGCGCGCCGCGCTCCCCCTCTCCCGGCTGCACGCCTTCCGCACCGCCCGCTCCGTGGTGATGCGGCTCTACGACCTGATGCAGACCGCGTCGATCTACAAGCCCAGCCCGCTCGACCGGTGGCTCCGCGACACCATGACGATGTGCCAGCACGTGGTGGCCCAGGACAGGATCCTGCAGTCCGCCGGCGCCCACCTCCTGGGCGGCAGGCCGAGCTTCCCGCTCAGCCTCGGGATCACCGGCTGACCCCGGAGGACCCGCCCCCGTCCCGGCCCTCGCGCCCCGGCCCCGCCCCCGCTCCCGCTCCCGGTCCCGGCTCCGCACGCCCGGACCGCGGCCCCCCACACCCCGGAAGGACTCCCCCGTGACCGAACTCCTCGCACCCGAGGCCGCCCCGGCCCGGCGCCAGGCGCGCATCCGGAACTACGTGATGTGCCGCCCCGACCACTTCGAGGTCAGCTACAGCATCAACCCGTGGATGGACCCCGGGAAGCCCACCGACCGGGCCCTGGCCGTCGCCCAGTGGGAGAGCCTGCGCACCCTGTTCGTCGAGCTCGGCCACTACGTCCAGACCATCGACGCCGCCCCCGGGCTGCCGGACATGGTGTTCGCCGCGAACGGCGCGCTCGTGGTGGACGGCAAGGTCCTGGTCTCCAGGTTCCGCCACCCCGAGCGCCGGGCCGAGGCCGGGCTCTGGGCCGAGTGGTTCCGGGAGCAGGGGTACACGGACGTGGTCCGGGCCGCCTTCACGAGCGAGGGCGAGGGCGACTACGTGACGACCGGCAGAGCGGTCCTGGCCGGCAACGGCTTCCGCTCCGACCCCCGCTCGCAGGCCGAGGCCGAGGCCCTGTTCGGCCGCCCGGTGGTCGGCCTGAGACTGGTCGACCCGCGCTTCTACCACCTGGACACCGCGCTGGCCGCGCTCGACGACGACGAGGTCGTGTACTACCCGGGCGCCTTCGACGCGGAGAGCCTCGAGGTGCTGGAGGGCCTGTTCCCGGACGCCGTCCTCGCGGACGAGGAGGACGCCCTGGTCTTCGGGCTCAACCTGGTCTCCGACGGGTGCAACGTCATCCTCCCCGAGCCCGCCGCCGGCCTGGCGGCCAGGCTCCGCTCCCACGGCTTCCGCACCCACCACGTGGACCTGTCCGAGCTGCTCAAGGCGGGCGGCAGCGTCAAGTGCTGCACGCTCGAGATCCGCCACTGACCCCTCCCTTCGTCCCGGTATCAGGAGAAGCACCATGACCGAGCGGCCCTGGATCATCGTCGGCTACGTCAACGTCCTCCCCTTCATCAAGGAGTTCGCCCCCGGCTCGGTGATCGTCGTCGACGAGCCGGACGTGATCCGCAAGTGCGACGTCAAGAACGCCCTCGAGGGCGCCGCGATGCTGCGCGGGCTGATCGAGTGGGAGTACCAGCTCCCCGCCGCGGCGGACGAGTTCTTCGCCGCCCACCCCGACCTCGACCCGGCCGTGGTGGCCCCGCTGGTCGAGTACGCCACGCCGTTCGCGGCCCGGCTGGCCGAGCGGTACGGCCTGCCGGGGGCGGGGTCCGGGGCGGCCCAGGTCATGCGGGACAAGTCGCTGCTGCGCCGGGTCACCCGGGCCGCCGGCATCCTCAACCCGGCGTCCCGGGAGGTCGCCTCCCCGGACGGGGTGCGGGAGTTCGCCGCCGCCCACCCCGGCCCGCTGGTGCTCAAGCCCGCCGACCGGCAGGCCTCCGTCGGCACCCGGGTGCTGCACTCGCTGGACGGCCTGGACGCCGTCTGGGCGGAGTGCACCAGCCAGGACGAGGGCAACCGGGTGCCGGACCGGGAGCGCGAACTGCGGATGCTGGTCGAGCAGTACGTCCACGGTGAGGAGTACAGCGTCGAGCTGCTGGTCCGCGAGGGCGAGGTGCTGTTCTCCAACGTCACCGGCAAGCTGCTCTACCCGGGGCCGCGCCCGATCGAGCTGGGGCACACGGTGCCGGCCGCCGGCATCCCGGCCTCCCTGAGCGGGCTGCTGGTGTCCCGGACCGAGGCGGTGCTGCGCGCGGTCGGCTTCGGCAGCGGCATGGTGCACTGCGAGTGGATCGTCAGCGACGGCCGCCCTTACCTGGTGGAGTGCGCCGGCCGGTTCCCCGGCGACGGCATCCCGATGCTGATCGAGGAGGCGTACCGGATCAACCTGGCCGGGGCGTTCTACACCGTCATGCAGGGCCGCCGCCCGGAGCCGCTGCCGCGGCGGGCGGCGGGCGGCGCCGCGGTCCGCTTCATGGAGGCGGCGCCCGGCGAGGTGGTGTCGGTCGACGGCGCCGAGGAGGCGGCCCGGCGGCCGGACGTGCTCTCGCTCTCGCTGCACCTGGAGTCCGGGGACACCGTGCACGAGCTGCGCAGCTCCTGGGACCGGGTGGGCTCCGTGATGACCAGGGGGGCCACCTCGGCGGACGCCCTGCGCAACGCCGAGGCGGTGGTCGACGCGATCCGGATCACCACCGCCGTCTGAGCGCGCCGACGCCCCGGGCACGCCGCCCCGGGCACGCCGCCGCGTCGGGGCTTCTCGGCCGGGGCGCCCGGGCCGGGGCTCCCCCTCACAGTCGGTCGGGGGCCGGCCTCCGATCCCCGGGGCCGGCCCCCGGCCGGCGTGCGGGCCGGGGCGGCCCGCCCGGAGCGGGCCGGCGCTCGGGCCCGGTCATGGCCGACCCGGGGGAGGCCGTGCCGGGGGCGGAGGCCGGGAGCTCCCGGTGCGGGACAGCGCCAGGACGCCGGGACCCGTCCGGCCCTAGAGGCCCCTCCCCACCAGCTCCAGCGCTTCCCGCAGGGCGGCGACCTGAGAGTCCGTCATGGCTGCGGTGAGCTCGTCGTCGAGTTCCCGGGCCGCCGCCGCGCAGCGGGCGAGGAGGCCGCGGCCCTCGCGGGTCAGCGTGAGCACCTGACGGCGGCGGTCCCGGCTGTCCCGGGTGCGCTCCACCGCGCCGCACGCCTCCAGGTGGTCCGCGAGGGACACCACCAGGCTGGGTGCGACACCGAGCCGCGCCGCGAGGTCCTGCTGCGACGGTGCGCCTCCGGCGGCCAGCGCCGCCAGCAGGCCCGCGTGCTTGGGCTTGATCCCGAGGGGCTCGACCCTGGCCGCGAAGCGGCTCTCCGCCACCGAGCCCAGGGCGCCGAGCCGGTAGGCGACGGTGGACCCGAGCTCCACTGCTCCCTTGACGTCAGTCATGGCAGGAATGATAGCTTCTCCATATCATTCACGACTCGAATGATTACGGGGGACGACATGACCGCCCTGCTCCTCGCCGACGCGCCCGCCGCGTCGGCCTCCGCAGGATCACGTGCCGACGGAATGCCGCGCCCGGGGCCGGGCCTGCCCCGGGGCGAGCAGGCCACCGCCGGTACCGGCCTCCACGCCCGGGCCCACGCCGCCCGGACCTGCGCCGCCCGCGCCCTGCCGCCGGGGCCTGCGGCAGCCTCGCTGCTCCCGGACGGCGGCCGCTCCGCCGCCGCGCCGATGCTGCTCGTCGCCGGTCCTGCCCAGGCCGGCGACTCCGTGCCCGGCGGGCACCGGCGCCACCTGGGGGCGACCCTCGGAGCAGGAGCCCTCGCCGTGCTGCACCCGGTCCCCGCCTGGCCGGTGCAGCGGTGATCCGGCATGCCGTCGAGGGCGTGGACGCGGTCCTCGCCCTCCTGGTCGAGCTCGCCGTCTACGCCGCCGCGGGATACTGGGGCTTCACCCGCGACGGGGGCCTGCCGAAGCGGCTGCTCCTGGCCGTCGGCACCCCGGCCCTGCTCATCCTGGCCTGGGGCCTGTTCGGAGCACCCACCGCGACCCACCCCGTCCACGGACCGGCCCGCGCCCTCCTCGAGCTCTGCTGGTTCGGCAGCGGGGCCGCCGCTCTGTGGGCTTCGCGCGGCCGCCGCCCGGCCCTCCTGTTCGCCGCGACCTACCTGCTGAGCACAGCTGTCCGGTTCGTCTGATCCGGCGCTGCGACCGTCCGCCCGTCGAAGCCCTGCCGATCCGGGCGGTCGCAGCCTCCGCGCTCCCCCGGCCGGCGCGGAGGACGCGGAAGCGGCCCGGTTCTGCCGGCCGCGGTCCACGACCCGGGGGCGCGACGGCTGGAGCCGCCCCGCACCCGGTGGGCCCGTGGTCCGCTCAGACCCGGGCCAGGAAGTCCGCGACGGTGCGGGCGAAGGCCTCCGGGCCGTCCACCCACGGGCTGTGCGCCGCGCCCGCCTGGACGACGTGCTCCCCGCGGGGGAAGAGCGCGGCGACCTCGGCGGCGGCGTCCGGGCGGGGCGAGCCGTCCAGTTCGCCGGAGAGCACCAGGACCGGCGCGTCGAGCCTGCTCAGCACCGCGCGGGCGGTGCCGGCCGCGTCGAAGGCGCCCGGGGCCAGGTAGGCGTCCGCGGCCTCCGCGTCGAACCACTCCTCGCACGCCGCCGCGTGCGCCTGCGCAGCGGCGTCCCACCGGCCGTAGGCGAGCCGGTCCAGCAGTGCGAAGTCGTCGCCGTCCGCGTCCCCCGCGACCGCCCGCTCGAAGGCCGGCACGACCTCGTCGAACCACGGCTCGTCCCGCCGCAGCTCCAGCGCCTCGCGGCGCCGCTCGACGGGGAAGTCGATCCCCGCGGTGCGGGCCCGCGCGCAGACCAGCACGAGCGAGCGCACCCGCTCCGGGTGGCGGGCCGCGTAGGCCAGCACGAGGTCGCCGGCGACGGAGTGGCCGAGGAGGTCCAGCTGCTCCAGGCCCAGGGCGGTGCGCAGCGCCTCCACGTCCTCGGCCTGCCGGTCCACCCGGGAGCCGGCCGGGTCGGCGGGCCGGGCGGAGTCCCCCGTGCCGCGCAGGTCCAGCAGCACCAGCTCCCGCTGCGCGGCCAGGCCGCCGAGGTCGCCGAAGTAGGCGGACGGCATCATCGGCCCGCCGGGGATGCAGACCAGCGGACCGTCGCCCCCCGAGCCCGTGCGGTGGTAGGCGAGGCGGGTCCCGTCGGGCGCTTCGAAGGTCGGCATGGGCAGGATGGTCGCAGACGGCGGGGACGGTCCGCCACGGGTTCGGGGCTTCGGCGGGGCTCCGACGGAGAACCGCGGCCCGGCCGGGCGGGCGGCAGGTTCGGTCGGCGGCGTCCGGTCGGCAGCGTCCGGTCGGTTCCGGCCGGGCGGACGCCGCGGCGGCCCGGCCCGCGGTCCGGGCCGGGCGTGCGAGGCCTCACCGGAAGCGGGAGCTGGGCACCGGTCCGGGCGAGCGGGCGGGGTCGCGCGGGCCGAGGAGCCACCGGTCGCGCACGGCCGCGGCGAAGGCGGCGAGCGCGGCCTCCGGGTCGGCGGAGGTCTCCCCGTCCCCGGGGTCGGGGGTGGGGTCGGCGCGCAGGATCTCGGCGGCCAGCTCGGCCTCGGACCGGTCGTCGGCGGGCAGGCGCTCGGCCTCCCCCTCGGCCGTGAAGCGCGTCCTCACCCCCCAGGGGGCGACGGCCGTCTGGTGGAGGAGGGTGGTGATGTCCGCGGTGACGGCGGGGGGACCGGTCCAGCATGACGCGTGCTCGAAGAGGACCTGTCCGGGGGCGCGCTCGCGCAGCCGCGCCGCCGCGTCGGGGTCGGTCCCGGTGAGGTCGTGGGCGACCACCAGGGTATCGGCGCGGTCCGGCGCGAAGGGCTCGCTCGGCAGGCCGAGGAGCTCCGCGGCGGCCAGGCCCAGGACGCGGCTGCCGCGGTCGGGCAGCAGCGCCACGGCCCGGGGACGGCTGCCGGTGGCGTCGAGCAGGAGGCGCATCCGGTGCAGGCCCTGCAGGCACAGGTCGTAGCTGTCCTGCAGGTAGGCGTAGCGGCCGGTCATGCCGGCGGCGAAGCCGTACGGCGACAGGGTGCCCAGCAGGCCGCCGGTGAGCGCGAAGTGCCAGCCGCGCAGGTCCCGACGGTCCAGCGGGGAGGCGGTGCGGGCGAGTTCGGCACGCTCCAGCATCCGGCCCAGGCGGCCGTGGGCCCCGGGCCACGGGTCCGGTGGAGGCGCCAGGCGGCGGAAGGCTCCGGCGGCCCGGTCGAGGTCGCCGGCCATCAGCGCGTTGCAGGCGAGCAGGTAGCGCTCGGGCCAGTCCTCCAGCACGTCCTCGCGCTCCGCCAGGAGCTGCACCGCCTCGCTGTGGCGGTGCTCGTCCTCCAGCGCGGAGACCAGCTCGGCCCTGATCCCGCGGGCGTCCGGCACCTGCCGCAGTGCCTCCCTCAGGGCCGGGACGGCCAGGTAGGACACGCCGCGTTCCACACAGGCGTACCCGAAGTCGTACAGGGCCCGCGGCCGGCGGGAGTCCTCCGCGAGCGCCGTGCCGGCCGTGGCGAGGTCGTCGAACCCGCAGGCCGCGGCGGCCCGCGCCACCACCCGGGCCAGCTCGCCCAGGTCGTCGCCGACCGGCTCCGGCTGCGCCGTGAACGACCGCAGTTCCCGCAGGGCGCCCGGCACGTCGCCGGCCGCCACCTGCTCCCAGGCCCGGGCCAGCTCGGGCCGGGTCGGCGGGCGTTCCTTCCTGGAGGACCGTCTGAACATGCCGCTGATCATGACTGCGGGCGGGAGGGGACGGCAACCGAATACCGGGGTGCGCGGCGCCGGGGGCCGGCCGTCGCACCACCGGCTCCCCGGATGCGGGGCTCCGGCCCCCCGCACGGCGGCCGCCGCCCTCCGGAACCTGCACGTCGCAGGCCGCGGAGGGGATCCCCGGCACCCGCAACCCCGCCATCGCCACCGGCCGGCCGACCTGCTGACCGGACGGCCGGACGGCCGGTGCCGGGCGCCCCGACAGCGCACCCGGCACCGGCCCGGGACCTCGGCCCGGCACACGCGACCGGCCTGCCGGTGCCGCAACCGACCCGACCGGCCGCCCGGGGTCCGGGACTCAGCGGGCGTACCCGGAGACCCGGTACAGCCTCTCGCCGTGGGGCCCGACGGCGACCGGGTGCGTGAGACCGGGGGTCCGCCGCGGGGAGTCGCCCTGGGCGGCGATCACCCAGGAGACGTGGTACTTGCGGAGGATCGCCTCACGCTGCGCCCTGCTCGCGGAGGCGCTGAAGAAGCGCACGGTGTCGTCCCTCCGGACGGACCAGTCCTTGAGGAAGGGGTCGGGGAAGAGGCAGAAGACGACGTAGCCGCCGTAGGCGGGCAGGCGCCGCTGCGCGTGGTAGCTGTCGGTCATCACCACGTCGCCGCGGCGGACGTAGGGGGTCGTCCACGTGTAGCCGCTCAGGATGTCCAGGTGCGGGACGGGGGTGTCGCGGGTCAGCGAGGAGGAGCCGGTCACGGTGTAGGAGACCGTGCCGCACTGCACCCACAGGCCCGCCAGGAGCCCGCAGGCCACCAGCGGGGTGAGCACGCGCCGCACCAGGAGGCCGCCGCCGCGCTCCGCCACCTCGACCGCGGCGGCGAACTGCAGGGCGATCAGAGCCCCCGGCAGGATCCTGCCGAAGGCCCAGTGCCCGCTCACCGCGCCGGCGAGGTAGACCGCCGTGCACCCCGCGAAGAGCAGCAGCAGCGGGTCGAGCAGCCGCCTGCGCGCCCGGGCGTAGAGCGCGGGCAGGCCGACGAGGGCGAAGCCGAAGTGGGCGAGCAGCATCTGGTACAGCGGCTTGTGGATGCCGTCCATCTCCGGGCTGTTGCCGAGGGAGAAGAACCGGTAGTACGGCCACAGGGCCAGGATCACGGCCGTCAGCGCGATGCCGGACCCCACCCGCAGGCAGGCCCGGCGGTCGAGGGAGCGCCACGAGGCCGCGGCGAAGGCGACCGCGCCGATGACGGCTATCGCACCCGTGAACTGGTGCACCAGCAGGACCAGCGCCGCGAACGCCCCCAGCCCGAGGCAGTCCGGCCACCGCCAGCCGCGCCGCGCCACCAGCGGGAGGAAGGCCCACAGGTGCAGGGTGAGGCCCCAGCCGATGGTGCTCGGGTAGGACAGGCTCAGCGCCCAGGAGGTGAGCGACAGGAAGCCGCTCCAGCTCCACACCTGCGGGCCCCACAGCAGCATCACGCACAGGAACGCCAGCACGGGCGCCCACCGGGCCGGCGTCAGGGCGCGGGTGAGCCGGAAGACACCCGACACCATGACCGGCAGCGAGATCAGGCCGCCCACGGACAGGAGGTGGAAGGTCCCCAGGCCCGTCAGCCTCCCGATGAGCGTGAGCGACACCGTCCAGGGCGAGTAGTACGGGCTCGGCGTCTGCTCGGCGACCATGGGGTTCCCGGGATGGGTCAGGCTCGCCCGGAGCCGCTCCAGGGTGGCCGCGTGCACGCCGAGGTCGCCGCCCCAGGGCAGCCAGAGGCAGATCGGGACCATCAGCGCGAACACCAGGCAGCTGAACCACACGTACGGATGGGCAGCCCGGCGCCGGAGCGTCGACGGCCGCGCACCACCGTCCGCCGGGGGTATGCCTGCACCGGCCTCGACCGGTATGTCCGCGCTCGCCGTGCTCGTCATCCTGCCTCCGCAACCACTGGAAACCTCGCCTCCACCTGTTCCGCCGCCCCGGCGCCCGAGGCCCGGCCGCGGACTTCCCGCCCCGGCGCTCCGGGCCGGGAGGGGCAGGTCGACTGCCGCATCCGGACCGCCCCCTGCAGCCCGAGCGCCCCCTCGCCCCGTGTCGACCGGGCGAGAGGAAGATGCACGCGCAGCGACCGCAGGCAAACTACTACACGTCGCGTGCGAGGTTGCTCCGAGTGCGGACGCCCCTGACCACCGGATCCGTGGATCCGGGAGGGAAGCAGGGAGGGGACGTCCGTCGAAGTGCGGCGGCGGGTTCCGGCGGGACGCGATGGGCCTGCCGGCCCGGTCCACGGGCCGGACGGTCGACTGCGCGGACGCAGGCGGACGACCGTGCGGGGCCACGCCGCGCCGCCGACGCCGGGGCCGGAGCCGGAGCCGGAGCCGGGGCCGGCCGGGCGGGCGGGCGGGCGGGCGGGCGGACTTCACCTCACGGAGCCCGGTGCGGCCCCCGGGCCTCCGCCGAACCCTGCGGCCGGCTCGGGGTCACCAGGTCGACGGGTGCGGCCGGCACCGGCGCGGACACCACGGCCTGCGGGAGTTCCCAGAGGCGTGTCCACCGTCACGGGGAGCACCCGACCTGCCGGGAACGGACGGCCACCCCACCGCCGGTCGGCCCGGCCGCTGCACCCGCCGGACATCCGGGTGTGCGACCGGTCTGCCGGAAGCTACCGTGCAGGCCATGACCGCGTCCGTGCAGCGCCCCCTGCTCCTGTTGGATGTGGACGGACCGCTCAACCCCTACGCCGCGAAACCGGAGCGGCGGCCGGCGGGCTACGCCACCTTCCGCATGCGCCCGGCGTCCTGGTCGGCCTCCCCGGCGGCCTCGCGCCCCTACGGCAGGCTGCGGGCCGCCGGGTACGTCAAGCCGTTGCGGGTGTGGCTCGACCCCGACCACGGGAGGCGGTTGCGGGCGCTGCCGTTCGAGCTGGTCTGGGCGACCACGTGGATGCACGAGGCGAACGAGTAAATCGCCCCGGCGCTCGGTCTGCCCGAGCTTCCGGTGATCGAGTGGCCCTCGGCCGACCTGCACCGCCAGGACCCCGAGGGCCTGCACCGGAAGACCAGGCACGTGGCCCACTGGGCCCGAGGCCGTGCCTTCGCCTGGGTCGACGACGAACTCACCGACGCCGACCACGCCTGGATCGCCGCCCGCCACGACCGGCCCGCCCTGCTCCACCACGTCGACCCGCGCCGCGGCCTCACCACGGACGACTTCGCCGCGCTGGAGGCCTGGGCGATCCGGAGCGCCGCGCGATGACCTGCGCAACCGGGTTCCTCCACGTCCCGCCCGGCCGCACCGCCGCCGAGGTCCCGGCGCAGCGCACCGCCGGCCACAGGGCCACCGTGGCGTCCGGTCGTGGCGCCGCACGTGGTCCCGGCGCAGGCTCCGCCGCGTGACACCCCGCGCGTCCCGGGACCGTTCGAGGCGGGCCACCCGGGCGCTCGGCTCCGACGGCTCGGGTGCCACCGCGATCTCGGGACCGTCCTCGGGACATGCCACGCGCGGACGGCGGACGACATCGTGTTCGCCGCCGATGCGGCGCCCGCCACTACGGTGGACAGCCCACCGACGCGGAAGGGGGGAGTGCGCCCATGGCGCGGACGGATACGGTGACGCTGCGGCGCCCGACCGGGCGTGAGGAGGTCGCGCTGGTCGAGGCGCCGGGTCGGCGGGCGTGGCCGCCCGGGCCGCCGGAGCAGCCGGTCCTCTGCCCGCTGCCGCACGAGGACCGTGCGCTCCGCACCGCCCGGGGCCGGCTGCGCGACGACGTTCCGGGGGGACGCCGCCTTCACGGCCCGCTCCCCGGGCCGGCAGACCGGCCGCCGAACCCTGAAGGGTGCCAGAAGTCACGCGCAGCATCTGATCAGGCGCATTGCAGTTCCGATCGGTCATGGCAGGCTCGGACCGCATGGCGTTGCGCGTGCTCTACCTGATCTTCGTCCGGCTTCTCGGACTGCTCCTGCTGCTGTCGCGTTCGGACGCGGCCAAGGACGTTGAACTGCTCGCGCTGCGCCATGAGGTCGCGGTCCTACGCCGCCAGCTCGGTGCCCGGCCCAGTCCGACCTGGCCGGACCGCGTGGTGCTCGCCGCCCTCGCTCAGCACCTGCCCGCCGGACTGCGCCGGCACCGCCTGGTCACCCCCCGCACCCTGCTCACCTGACACCGCCGCCTGCTCCGCTGGAAGTGGAAACAGAAACCCGCCCGCACCGGTCGGCCGCCGATCCCCGAGGAGCTGGCCGCCCTCATCCTGCACCTGGCCCGCGAGAACGCCACCGGGGGGCTGCACCCGCATCCAGGGTGAACTACAGCGGCTCGGCCACCGCGTCGGCGCCTCCACATCACGCCGATCCGGCTAACGCCCAGCTCAGCGACCATACGAGACTTTTGGAACCCCACAGCCACCGCGCACCCGACCGCGGACTGGGTGGTGCAACTCGGGCGCAATCTCGCCATGGACCTCCAGGATGCAGGCAGCACGGCCAAGTTCTTGATCCGCGACCGGGAGTCCAAGTTCACAAAAGCCTTCGACGCCGTGATGGCAGACTCCGGCCTGGAGATCGTCCTCAGCGGCATCCGGGTTCCGCGGATGAACTCGATCACGGAGCGGTGGATACAAACCTGCCAGCGCGAGTTGCTCGACCGCACCCTCGTACGGGACCAGCGACACCTGCTCCACGCCCTGCGCGAATTCGAGTCGTACGACAACGGCCACCGCCCCCACCGGGCCCTGGCGCAAGCGGCTCCGCTCCGCCCGCTGCCCGAACCGACCACCGACCCCGAACAGATCAAACATCTGAACATCCACCGATGAGATCGACTCGGCGGAAACCTCCACGAGTACCAACATGCCGCCTGAACAGCCTGGATGATGTATCGGCACCCGTAGTGCCCGGGCCGGGCCGTGCCCGGGCCGGGCAGGTGGTCAGGCGCGACCGGACGCGGATACCAGGGTGGCCTGGACGGTCTCGAGGATCGCCGCCTGCGAGCTCCTCACGAAGAAGTGGTCACCGGCAAGAACGTGCAGCTCGAATTCTGCCGTCGTCTGCTCGCGCCAGGCCTCCATGCGCGCGGGCGGCACCTCAGCATCCTCGGCCCCGGCGAACGCCACTACGGGGCAGCCGAGCGGCGGCTCCGGTCGGTGGCGGTACGTCTCACACACGGAGAAGTCCGCACGAATGGCTGGCAGTAGGACTTCCAGCAACTCGGGCTCGGCGAGAACGTCTTCCGGAAGACCGCCCAGTGTCCGGAGTTTCGCGACCACCATGTCGTCGGGCTGGTCGTGGACAGCGGGCTGTTCGCGCGGGAGCTGCGGCGCGGGCCCACCGGAGACGAAGAGCACGCATGGCTCCCGCAAGCCCCGTCGGCGCAAGGCCCGCGCCAGTTCGTACGCCAGGAGGGCCCCCATGCTGTGGCCGAACAGGGCGTAGGGTAGGCCGAGTTCGTCCCTGATCGCCGTTGCGAGCGCGTCGACGAGCGGCTCGCAGTCGGTGAAGGCCTGGTCGCGCCAGCGCGACTGGCGGCCGGGCAGCTCGACCGGGCAGACCTCGATCGTGTCGTCGAGGGCAGAGGCCCACGAGGCGTAGGCCGACGAGCCGCCGCCGGCGTGGGGCAGGCACAGGAGTCTGACGGCGGGTGCGACCGGGCGCCGCGCGCCCACGATCCAGCCGTGGGCGCGCTTCGCCGCGATGGCTGCGGTGCGGTTCACGATGTGTGTTCTCCAGGATGGTCTCAGTCGTCGGCAAGGAGCGACTGGGCTGCCTCGTCGGAAATGCCCTCGATCTCGGCGATCAGCAGGTCTTCGATGAGGAGGGCGGTGTCCCCCAAGGTCTCGCTGTCGAAGATGACGCGGATCGGGATGTCCAGGTCGAGCGCCTTGCGCAGGTGGACCACCGCGCGCATCGCCATCAGCGAGTCGCCGCCGAGCAGGAAGAAGTTGTCATTGACGCCGATCTGTTCGACGTTCAACATGCTCGACCAGACCTCGGCGATGGCCTCTTCGATGGGCGTACCGGGAGCCTCGTACGGGGCCGCGGTCTCGTCGGCCGCACTCTCCGGGACCACGAGCGCCCGCCGGTCGACCTTGCCGTTCGCCGTGAGCGGCAGGGCGTCGACCTCGAGGAAGACCGTCGGCACCATGTACGCCGGCAGCTTCCCGCCGAGGAACTCCCGGATGTCCTGGGGCATCGCACCACCGGTCTGCGGGACGACGAACGCGACCAGGCGCTTGGTGCCGCGGGGGTCCCCGTCCACCATCGCGACGGCGGCGCGGATGTCCGGGTGCTGCATGAGCGCGGCCTCGATCTCGCCCAGTTCGATTCGGTAGCCCTGTACCTTGACCTGGAAGTCCTCGCGGCCGAGGAACTCGATGTCCCCGCTCGGCAGGAAGCGGCCGAGGTCGCCGGTCCGGTAGAGCCGGTCGCCGGTCACCGGGTGGGTGATGAAGCCGGCCTTGGTCTTCGTCTTGTCCCGCAGGTAGCCGTCGGCGAGGCCGACGCCGCCGATGTAGAGCTGGCCCGGGACGCCGACGGGACGCGGGCGCAGCTCCTCGTCGAGCACGTGGAAGGTCTGGTTCCGCATCGGTCGGCCGTACGGGATGCTCGCCCAGTGCTGCGGCACCTCTCCGATCGGGTACAGGATGGACCAGATCGAGGCCTCCGTCGCACCGCCGAGGCTCACGATCTCCGGCGCCGCGAACAGCTGCCGGATGCGGTCCGGGAGTGTCACCGGCAGCCAGTCGCCGCTGAGCATCACGAGCTTGAGCCCGCCGCCGTTGGCGCCGGCCCCGGTCAGCCCCTTGACGCTCATGTGCTCGACCAGCAGCTCCATCAGCGCCGGCACGGAGTTCCAGACCGTGACCCCGGCCTCACCCATGAGTGCCAGCCAGGCCGCCGGGTCGCGGTGGGCCCGGGCGTCCGGCACGACAACCGCGCCGCCGACCGCGAGGGGGCCGAAGACGTCGTAGACCGACAGGTCGAAGCTGAGCGAGGAGAGCGCAAGGACCCGGTCGCACTCGCCCACGCCGAACCGTTCGTTGATGTCGACGACCGTGTTGAGAGCGCCCCGGTGGTTGATCATCACTCCCTTGGGCAGCCCGGTGGAGCCGGATGTGAAGATGACGTACGCGAGGTCCTCCGGCTTCGTCCGGATCGCAACCGACGGAGCAGCAGCGACCTCGGCGTCCGACGCGGGCTCGAGCCGGTCCACATGCAGCACGGTGTCCACGTCCTCGAAGCGGGCGCCCCCGTCCTCCGCCACGTGCGACTGCGTCAGGACCGCGCGGACGCGTCCGTGCTCCAGCAGCAGCCGGATCCGCTCGTCGGGCAGTTCGGGGTCGATGGGCAGGTAGGCGGCACCGGCGGCGAGGATGCCGAGCACGGCCGCGCACTGCTCCCAGCCCTTCTCCATGACCACGGCGACGAGATCGTTCGGGGCGACCCCGACGACGCCGAGGTGCGCGGCGATGCCGCGGGCGTGCGCGGCCAGTTCGCCGTAGTTCAGGGTGCGGCTCGGGGTGATGACGGCGGGCCGCTCGGGCGCGCGCGCCGCCATGGCGAAGAACGGCTCGTGGAGGAGGCCCGAGGGCAGCGGCCCGTCGGTCCGGTTGTACTCCTCCCACGCCGCCAGGTCCGTGCGGGGGACGAGCGAGGGTACCGGACGGCCCCAGTTGTCGTCGTCGAGCGCGAGCCACTCCAGGAGGTCCAGCGTGGCGGCGTGCATCGCCGCGACCATGCCCTCCGGGAAGAGCCCCTCGACCGCGTCGATGTCCAGGACGAGAGCGCCGTCGGCCTCGTACACCTGCGCGTCGATCCAGACCTGGGGCGTCTGCGAGATGCTGTAGACCACCTCGCCGAGTTGGTCGTCGTCGCCGTGATGGACGAACAGACTGGTGAACACGACCGGCATCGCCGCCGCCGCGTCACCGCGGGCCTTCTTCATCTCCCGCATCACGCGCAGGCCGCTGAACAGCCGGTGGTCGAGGTCGGCCACCAGCCGGTCACGCACCGCCACCGCCCGCGTCTCGAACGGCGCCTCGCTGACGGCGTCGATCTCCAGCAGCGTCACCGAGGTGAAGTCGCCGATGATCTCCTCGACCTGCGGATGCAGCGGAAGCCGGTTCGCCATGGGGAGGTTGAGGGTGAAGCGGCGGTTCTTCGACCACGTCGCGAGCACCTCGCTGTACGCCGTCAGCAGCAGCGTCGTGGACGTGATGCCGCGCCGCGAGGCCGAGGCCTTGACGCGGGCCCAGGACTCCTGCGGCAGTTCCCCGCCCGTGCGGTGGAAGCGCGGGGTGTCGATGGTGCGCGGGTCTCGGGCCAGCGGCAGCTCGGGGGCGAGAGCCAGCTCGGGGATGCGCTCCTGCCAGTACGTCTCGGCCCGCCGGAAACGCTCGCCCGACTCCAGGCTCTGCTCCGCCAGCACGTAGTCCCGGAAGGTGAGTTCCAGCTCGGGAAGCTCGGCATCGGGGTTGGCGTAGAGCTCGACGAGCTCCCGCATCAAGAGGCCGTACGCCCAGGCGTCGGTGATCAGGCCGTCGACGCTGCAGTGCACCCGGCCCCGGCCGCCGTCCATGACGGTGGCGCGCAGGTCGAACAGCGGCCAGCGGTCGGGGGCGAAGACTTGGTGCGACAGCTCCTGACGGGTCCGCTCCAGCACCTCCTGCACCGCCTCCTCGGCCAGGCCGCGCACGTCCTCGGTCGCGATGACGTAGTCGGGGACGTCGTCGAGGATCTGCTGCTCGCCGTGCGGGAGCACGACCACGCGGAGCATGCCGTGACGCCGGATCAGACGGCGGAATGCGCGCTCCATCCGGGGCACGTCCAAGTCCGGGACGTCGAACTCCTCGTAACCGTGCATGCCCACGTTGCCGAGTTCGAAGACGCCGGTCCGGCCGACGAAGTACGCCTGCTGCACGTCGGTGAGTGGGAAGGGCTCCGCCGCGGCGGCGGGATCAGGCACGACAGTGGGCCAGAGCTCGACGGCGGCGTCGGGCCGGACGCGCGCGGTGCGCAGGACACCGGCAAGGCCCCGGATCGTCGGGTCCGCGAAGAAGGTGCTCAGCGGCAGCTCGATGCCGCACACTTCGCGCATCCGGGTCGCGAACTGGGCGGCGAGCAGGGAGTGGCCGCCGAGCTCGAAGAACCCGATGGTGGGCTCGATGTGCCGGACACCGAGCAGGTCCTCGAAGATCGCCGCGACCTCGCGCTCGGTCTCGTCCTCGTACGCCGGTTCACCGTCGGCGATGTCCTCGCCGCCCGAAGGGGCGGAGTCCGCGGGCGCGTCCTCCGGCGTCACGACGACCTGGCACCCCGACGCCGCGCCCACGACGCGCGCCGCACGGCGCTCGACGCTCGCGAGGTCGCCGACCAGCCAGGTGTAGCTCGTCCACGGGGTCTCGGACTCCCGGGCGGCCAGCGCGAGGAAAGCCTCGACCACGCCTGCGAGCGGGGGCTCGCCGGCGTCGGTCCCCGTGCTGCCCACCAGGTGAACCTCAGCTGCCCGGTGCCCGGAGGCCACGGCGGAGGCGACATTCGTGAGCAGCGCGAGAACGTCCTCCTCGGCGGCATCCGCGGCCAGCACCACCACGGCGGTGGCCGGCCCGGCGAGGCCCGCGGAGGCGGTCGGACCGAGCAGCACCGAGGCGCCGGCCCGGGTCAGCGCGCGGCCGAACGGGGCCGTCTGCGGCTCGTCGCCCCAGAGCGTGAAGTGGGCGCCGCGGAACCGCTCGTGCGTCTCGCGAGGCGCCTCCGGCAGGGGCTCCAGCACCGGCGCGAACCGGTGCCCGCCGCGCAGCGCGACCACGGGTGCGTGGGCCGCGCGGCAGAGCTCACCGAGCAGCGCGCCGGCGAGGCGGCGCGCTCCGGCCGCGGTGCCCGGCACGGTGACGTCGACCAGGGTCCGTCGGCGACCGCCCTGCGCCCAGGCGGCCAGGGCTCCCCGGGACGGTACGAGAGGCTCCTCGCCCGTGACGTCGAGCGCGCCTGACGTCAGTGCGACGATCCGCGCGTCCGCGTCCCCGCGCTCCGTCAGAGCGTGCTCCCAGGCGCTCAGGCCGGCCGGGCCGAGCGTGTGTGCGTCCAGCATCCCGACCAGCACACCCTCGACCCGCACGCCCGCGTCGACCTTCGAGGCCAGCACGTCCGCACCGGCCGCGGCGGACAGGGCGGTGACCACCGTCCTGCCCTGGGCACGCAGCCGGTCCACCACCGCGTCCACGGTGTCCGTCCGGTCCGCGACCACGAGCCACACCCCCCGGGTCTCCTCGCCGCGCAGGGCGCCGACCGGGCCCAGCCGACGGAAGCCGCGCGCCAGGAGCGCGCCGGGGGCGACCGGGGCCGCCGCCGCGCCGCTTGGAGCGTCGACCCAGCACCGCTCGTGTTCGAAGGGGTAGGTGGGGAGCACGGTCCGGCGCGGGGCCTCGGCACCGTGCAAGGCCTCCCAGTCCACCGAGGCGCCCCGGCACCACAGTTCGCCGACGGCAGCCAGCAGCTCGGCCTCGGCGTCGCTGTCCGGCCCGTTGGACGGCAGCGACGCGACGGCTCCGCGGCCGCCCTCGCCCGCTCCCGCAAGGCGCACCAGGCTCTGGCCCGGGCCGACCTCCAGCAGCAGCGCGCCCGGGCGGCGCACCGTGTGCAGGCCGTCGGCAAAACGGACCGTGGCACGGATCTGCCGGGCCCAGTAGACCGGGCTGACGGCCTCTTCGTCGGTGATCCAGGTGCCGGTCACGCCGGAGACGAAGGGGATCTGCGGGACCGACAGGCGGACCTGCGCGACCTCGACCTCGAACGCCGCCGCGGCGGCCTCCATCATGTGGGAGTGGAAGGCGTGCGAGGTCCGCAGGCGCTTGGTCGCCACGCCCTGCCCGGCCATGCGCGCCTCGAATCCGGCTACCGCGTCGAAGGGGCCGGACACCACACAGGCCCGGGGACCGTTCACCGCGGCGAGGTCCAACTCGCCGTCGAGCAGCGGCGCGACCTCGTTCTCCGGGAGCGGCACGGCGACCATGGCACCGGCCGCGGCGTCCTGCATGACCCGTCCGCGCGCCACGACGAGGCGCAGCGCGTCCTCGGGCGACATGACCCCGGCCAGGCACGCGGCCACCAGCTCACCGAGGCTGTGGCCGAGCATCGCCGCCGGGCGGACGCCCCAGGACATCCAGAGCCGGGCCAGCGCGTATTCCAGCACGAAGAGCGCAGGCTGGGCGAAACGGGTCTGGTGGATCGTTTCGGTCTGCTCCGCCTCCGTCGCCCCGGGGTACAGCAGACGGCGGACGTCCTCGTTGAGGACCGGCGCGAGGAGATCGGCCGCCCGGTCGACCTCCGTGCGGAACACCGGCTCGTTCTCGTAGAGGGCCTGCCCCATCCGAATCCGCTGCGCGCCCTGACCCGAGAACAGGAAGACGACTGCGCGGTCCTTCGCGGTCTCCTGCGTGGCGAACCGGTCGAACGCCGGCAGGGCCAGGGCGTCGGCAGCCTCCTCCGCGCTGCCGGCCACGACGAAACCGCGGTGCTCCAGCGTCCAGCGACCGCGCTGGAGGGTGTACGCGACGTCGGCCAGACTCTCCTCCGGGCGGGCCCGCAGGTGCGCGGCGAGCTGCGTTCCGGTGGCCCGCAGCGCCGTCGCCGTGGCAGCGGAGAGCGGCAGCACGTGCAGACGACGTCCGCCCGCCGTCGACACGCGTGCGGGTGCCTCCTCCAGCACCACGTGGGCGTTGGTCCCGCCGATGCCGAAGGAGCTGACACCGGCGCGCAGTATCCCGTCGGACCACGGCGCGAGGGCCGCATTCACGTAGAACGGGCCTTCCTCCAGATCGAGCTGCGGGTTCGCCCGGTTGAAGTGCAGCGACGGCGGCAGCTCGCGCGCCGTCAGCGCAAGGACCGTCTTGATCAGCCCGACGACTCCGGCGGCGGTGTCCAGGTGGCCGAGGTTGGTCTTCACCGAGCCGAGGGCGACACGCTGCGGCGCATCGCCGAAGACAGCCTTCAGGGCCGCCACCTCGATCGGGTCGCCGATCGGCGTGCCGGTGCCGTGGGCCTCCACGTACGTCACGGTCGACGGATCCACGTCCGCGACGCCGAGGGCCTCGGCTATGACGTCGGCCTGTCCTTCGACGCTCGGCGCGGTGAAGCCCGCCTTCCGGGCGCCGTCGTTGTTGATCGCGGAACCGCGGATCACCGCGTGGATCACGTCACCGTCCGCGACGGCGTCCTCCAGGCGCTTCAGCACCACGACGCCGCTGCCGCTGGCCGGGACGGTGCCCGACGCGTCGATGTCGAACGCCCGGCAGTGACCGTCCCTGGAGAGGACGCCGCCTTCCTCGTACTGGTACCCCCGACGCTGCGCAGCCGTGACGGTCGCGCCGCCCGCGAGGGCGACGTCGCACTCGCCGTTGATCAGGGCCTGGCACGCGGTGTGCACGGCCACCAGAGAGGTGGAGCAGCCGGTCTGCACGCTGACGCTGGGACCGCGCAGGTCCAGCTTGTAGGAGACGCGGGTTGGCGCGAAGTCCTTGTCGTTGCCGAGCGAGGTCTGGAACTCGCCGATCCGTGCGACCAGGTCCTGACGGTGAAGCAGGTTGTTCAGCAGGTAGGAGCTCTCGCCCACGCCCGCGAAGACGCCGGTCACCGCGTCGGTCGCCTCCGACGGGCGGCCCGCGTGTTCAAGCGCCTCCCACGCGCACTCCAGGAAGAGGCGGTGCTGGGGGTCGAGCAGTTGCGCCTCACGCGGGGAGAAACCGAACAACCGTGCGTCGAAGCCCTCCACGCCGTCGAGGGCGCCACGCGCCCGGACGTACCCGGGGCGGGCGATCTCCTCCGGTGTGGCACCGGCGGCGAGCAGCTCCTCGTCCGTGAAGGTCGCAATGGACTCCACGCCGTCGCGGAGGTTCCGCCAGAAGCCTTCCAGGGTCCGGGCACCGGGGACGCGTACGGCCATGCCGATGACGGCAATGGCGTTGTCGGGCAGGTCGTTCTCGCCGGTCATCGTCTCATCAGTCATCGTTCTTCGTCTCCAACGTCCTGGGGCCGCCCGCTCGCCTTCTCGGCGCTCGCGCCCCTTGCAGGGTCTTTCGTGCCTCGGCCCGGGTACGGCCCCGGGCCCCGGCGGTCGACGTGTCGCCCGCGGCGAGGTAGCGCGCGAGCGAGCGCACCGTCGGGAAGCGGAAGAGATCCACCACGGGGACATTCCGGCCGAGTACTTCGGACAGCCGGGCCTGCATCCGCACCATCAGGAGCGAATGGCCGCCGGCCTCGAAGAAGTTCTCCTCGGCGCCGATGTCCTCGACCTCGAGGATCCGGCGCCAGATCGCGGCCACCTCGACTTCGAGTTCACCGGTGGGCAGCAACCGGGCCGCAGCCGCGCCGGACGGACGGCCGGGTGCGGGCAGGGCACGCCGGTCGAGCTTGCCGCGTTCGCTGCGCGGCAGTTCGTCAAGGACGACAATCGCGGCCGGCACCATGTATCCCGGCAGCCACTCTTCGGCGTGCGCCCGCAGGTCCGCAGGCGACGCCGCGCCCGTGAGTGCCACGTACCCGGCCAGCTGCGGCCGGCCGGGGGTGTCCTCGCGCAGGACCACCACGGCCTCGCGCACGGCGGGGTGCGAACCGAGCGCCGCCTCGATCTCGCCGAGCTCGATGCGGAAGCCCCGCAGCTTGACCTGGTCGTCGGTCCGGCCGAGGAACTCCAGCACTCCGTCGGTCGTCCGACGAGCACGGTCCCGCGTCGCGTACATCCGCTCGCCGGGTCCGCCCCAGGGGTCGGGAAGGAAGCTCTGGGCGGTGCGCGCCGGGTCCCCGAGGTAGCCGCGCGCCACGCCGCCGCCCGCCAGGTACAACTCGCCCGCGGCGCCCGGCGGTACCGGGCTGAGCGCGTCGTCGAGCACGTAGGCGCGCACCCCTGGCAGCGGCCGGCCGATCGGGACGGTGGCCCCGGTGGCCGACCCGCCCGGGCCCGCTTCCGCCGGCGTGTGGACGGTCGCCGTGATGGTGGCCTCCGTCGGGCCGTAGGCGTTGAGCCACCGCACCCGGTCCGGGGCGGCGGCCTGCCAGCGGGCGAGCTTCGCGCCGTCCACCCGCTCGCTGCCGACCACGACGAGGCGCAGCGCGGGGCAGGCGGACACCGGGTGGCGGTCGAGCATCGAGACCCACTCGTGCCAGTAGGACGCCGGAAGGTTGAGCACCGACAGGCGTTCCGCCCGGACGAGCTCCATCAGCTCGTCGATGCCGGGCACCGGTCCCGGCGGGAGGAGGACGACGCCGGCACCCCGGACCAGGCTCGCGAAGAGCTCCTCGACGGCCACGTCGAAGGTGAGGGCGGCGAACTGCAGGACCCGGTCGTCCGGTCCGAGCCCGTACTGCTCCCCGACAGCCGTGAGAGTGTGCACCAGGTTGGCGTGGCTGACGCCGACTCCCTTGGGGCGTCCGGTCGTTCCGGAGGTGTAGAGGACATAGGCCAGAGCCTCCTGGGGGAGCGGCGCGACCTGCGCCGCAGGACCCTCCAGAGCGTCCTCTACGGCGGCCCACGGCACTCCCCCGCCCGCCGGCGGGCCGTCCGTGCGCGATCCCAGGACGAGGACGGCACCCGAGTCACCCACCACGTACTCGAACCGCTCGCGCGGCGCGCCGACGTCCATCGGAACGTACGCGGCGCCGGCCTTCAGTACGCCGAGCAACGCGACGGGCCACTCCGGCACACGGGGCATCCGCACGGCGACGGTGTCTCCGGCACGCACCCCGCGGGCGCGGAGGTGGGCACAGACGGCGTCGGCACGCGCCTCCAGCTCGGCATAGGTGAGCGTCCGGCCGCCTTGGACGATCGCCGGCCGGTCCGGGTGGCGCCGGGCGGCAGCGGCCACGAGCTCGTGGAGGGTCGCGGCACGCGCGGCCGGGGCCGCCGGTCCGACGGCGGTGACGCCGGCTTCCTCCAGGCTCGTCATGGTGAGGCCGGACACCCGGCTGCCGGGGTCGGCGAGCGCCGACTCCAGCAGCGTCAGGTAGTGGCGCGTCATCCGCTCGGCCGTCGCCCGGTCGAACAGGTCGGTGTCGTACTCCACGGAGCCGCGCAGCTCGTCCGCGCCGAAGGACGCCTCCTCCCACGCGACTGTCAGGTCGAACTTGGCGATCCGGCTCACCGACTCCCTCGCGGCCACCGACAGCCCCGGCAGGACCGTGGTGCCGCCGGGGATGTTCTGCGTCGCGAGCATCACCTGGAAGAGCGGCGTGCGGCTGGGGTCGCGCGGCGGCTTCAGCTCCGCCACGACCTGCTCGAACGGCACGTCCTGGTGGTCGTACGCGCCGAGCGTGGTCTCCCGCACGCGGGCCAGGAGCTCGGCGAACGTCGGGTCGTCCTCCCACCGGGTCCGCAGCACGAGCGTGTTGACGAAGAAGCCGACGAGTCCCTCGAACTCCGGGCGGGTACGCCCGGAGACCGGCGAGCCGACGGTGACGTCCCGGACACCTGCGTAGCGGCCCAGTGCGAGCTGGAACGCGGCCAACAGCGTCATGAACCGCGTCACCCCGTGCTCGCGGCTCACCTCGTCGAGCCGGCGGGTGAGTTCCGCAGAGAGGCGCACCGGGAACACCTCACCCCGGTGGCGGGGCACCGGCGGGCGCGGACGGTCCGTCGGCAGCTCCAGCACGGGCGGCGCGCCGCGCAGGCGTTCCTTCCAGTAGCCGAGCTGCTCGTCACGCACGCCGCTGTCGAGGAATCGCTGCTGCCACACGGCGTAGTCGGTGTACTGGGCCGGGAGGTCCGGCAGGTCCGGCCGCCCTCCGCGCAGGGCCGCCGCGTAGAGCGCGCCCAGGTCGCGCACCAGGACGCCGACGGACCAGCCGTCGGAGATCGCATGGTGCATCGTGAGCAGGAGCGCGTGGCGCTCCGGAGTGAGCTTCAGCAGGACGAACCGCACCAGGGGACCGGTGGCGAGGTCGAACGGGTACTCCGCCTCGCGCAGGGCGTGGGCCTGCGTCTCCGCCGCCCGGGCGGCCTCGGACAGGTGCGTCAGGTCGACGGTCGTCACCCCGATGTCCGGATCGTCGTCGATCACCTGCCGAGTGCTGTCCCCGTCCCCGACCAGGCGGGTGCGTAGAGATGCCTGGCGCCGGACGAGCGCCCGCACGCTCTCGGCCAGCGCCTGCTCGTGGAGGGCGCCCTCGATGGCCAGGACCAGCGGCACGTTGTAGAGCGGGTGCCCCGGAGTCAGCCGGTCGAGGAACCAGAGCCGCTGCTGGGCGAAGGACAGGGGGTGCGGTCCGGGGCCGGCCGGGACGACCGGGACGGCGGCGCCCGCCCGCCGTGCGGTGGCGACGCGGGCGGCCAAGGCCGCGACCGTCGGCGCCTCGAAGAGGTCCCGGACGGTGAGTTCCACCCCGAGCCGGGCACCGACCCGGGCCACGACCTGGGCGGCCAGCAGCGAGTGGCCGCCGAGCGCGAGGAAGTCGTCGGACGCGGAGACGTTCGACACGCCCAGGATCTCCGCCCACACCTGGGCGACGAGTTCCTCCGTCACGCCGGCGGGCGGCACGTGGTCCTGCGCCTGGACGCCGTCCGCCGCGGTCGGGGCGGGGAGCGCGCGGCGGTCCACCTTGCCGTTCGGCGTGAGCGGCAGCCCGGGTAGCGCGACGTACCACGCGGGCACCATCGTCTCGGGCATCCGGGCAGCCAGGAAGGCGCGCAACTCCATTGCTGACACGGGCGGTCGGTCCGGTTCCGGCACGATGTAGGCGACCAGGCGCAGGTCCCCGGCCTTGCCCTGGGCGACGACGGTCGCCGCGCGCACGCCCGGGCAGGTCCCGAGGACGCTGGCGATCTCCTCGGGCTCGATCCGCACACCGCGGATCTTCACCTGCGCGTCGGCCCGGCCCAGGCACTCCAGCAGTCCGTCCTCACGCCAGCGGGCCAGGTCGCCCGTCCGGTAGAGGCGCTCTCCGATGCCGAACGGGCTGGGCACGAAGCGCTCGGCCGTCAGGTCGGGGCGGCCGGTGTAGCCGCGGGCGAGACCGGTTCCGGCCAGGTACAGCTCTCCAGGGACGCCTATGCCGGTCTCCCGACCGGACGCGTCGAGCACGTGCAGCCGGGTCTGGGCGATGGGCCGCCCGATGGGCACCCGCGCCGCGTCCGGCTGCAGGTCCACGGGGTCGAAGGTGCTGGCGAAAGTGGTGCCTTCGGTCGGGCCGTACCCGTTCACCAGGCGCAGACCGGGGGCGGCCCGACGCACCGCCGCGATCCTCCGGGCGTCCGCCTCCTCACCGCCGAAGAAGACCGTTCGGAGCGAGGCCAGGGTGGCGGGCGCGACGTCCACGCACTGATGGAACACGGACGTGGTGAGGAACATCGCGGTCACGCCGTGCTCTTCGATCCGGGCGCGCAGCAGCTCGGGCGAGAGCACCTCGTCCTTGCGGACGCCCACCAGACGGGCGCCGTTGAGGAGCGCTCCCCAGATCTCCAGCGAGGCCGCGTCGAAGGACACGTTCGCCGCCTGTGCCACCACGTCCTCGGGGCCGAAGCCGAGGTAGGGCGCATCGCACACCAGTCGGACGATCCCGGCGTGCGTGGTCTCGACGCCCTTGGGCCGCCCGGTGGAGCCGGAGGTGTAGAGCACGCACGCGCGCTGGTCCCGGTGGATCCCGGGGAAGGTCCCCCCGGCCGGTCCGGACCGCGGGTTCAGCTCCTCGATCCGGACGACCGGCACGTCGCCGGCGGAGCCGAGCTCCCGGTCGGCGAGCACAAGGCGCGCCTGGCTGTCCGCCACCATGAACGCGAGCCGCGCCTCCGGGTGGCCGGGATCGAGCGGCAGGTAGACCGCGCCGGCGGTGAGGACGGCGAGCATCGCGACGACCAGCGCCGCCGAACGGTCCATGGCCAGCCCGACCACGGTCTCCGGTGTGATGCCTAGCTCGACCAGTGCGTGCGCCAAGTCCTCCGATCGGGAGAGGAGTTCGGCGTAGGTGCAGACGCCGTCCGGGAACACCAGCGCGGTGCTGTTCGGGGTCTGGGCGGCCTGGACGCGGAAGGCGTCTACGAGGTTCCCGATCCGGGCCTCGCCGCCCTCCGTCCCCCATGCGGCCACCAGGGCCAGCTCCTCCGGGGTGGTGTGCCCGAGGTCCGTCACCCGGGCTCCGGGGTTGGCGAGCGCGGACTCCAGCAGCGTCAGGTAGTGCCCCGCCAGCCGCTCG
The DNA here is from genome assembly GCF_042895785.1 of Streptomyces sp. NPDC001380. Classification (NCBI taxonomy): domain Bacteria; kingdom Bacillati; phylum Actinomycetota; class Actinomycetes; order Kitasatosporales; family Streptomycetaceae; genus Streptomyces; species Streptomyces sp. NPDC001380. The sequence goes on from NZ_JBIAWP010000022.1 coordinate 96,679, forward strand.
ACCGTGGCCCGGTCGAACAGCTCGGTGTCGTACTCCACCGAACCGCACAGCTCGCCCGTCTCGCGAGTGTTTTCCTCCCAGGTCACCGACAGGTCGAGGACGGCGGCGTGGCTCGGCTCCTCCGAAGCGGGGGCGAAAGCCAGTGGCACTGCCTCGCCCATGGCCACTGCGACCTGGACCAGCGGCGCGCGGCTCGGGTCGCGCGGCGGCGCCAGGGCCGCCACGACCTCCTCGAACGGCACGTCCACGTGCTCGTACGCGCCCGACAGAGCCTCCTGCACGCGGGCCAGAAGGTCGGCGAAGGCCGGAGCGTCCTCCCAGAACGTGCGCAGGACCACCAGGCCGGCGTTCGGCGCCGGGGTGGCGAGGCTGACGTCCGCGGCAGCCGCGTAGCGGCCCAGCACGAGCTGGAGTGCCGCCACGAGCACAGTGAACCGGCTCACGCCGTACTCACGGCCCAGGTCGGCGAGCCGGCCGGCCGGACCTGGCCCGAGCATGAAGGGGACCTCGTCCGTAGCGGGGCGGCGGACCGCGGGGCGCACGTGGTCGGTGACGAGTTCGAGCGCGGGCAAGGCCCCCGCCAGGCGCTCTGTCCAGTAGGAGAGTCGGGCGTGATGGCCGCTCAGGACCACATGACGGTGCATGTTTCGATTCATCTCGTTCCGTTGTCCCTTGCCGCGCTCCGGGGCGATCAGCCCCGGAGCGCGGCATCGACCGGGGGTTGGAGCGGCCCAGTGAAGGGCGGTCCCGGACGCGGCCGGGGGCGCGGCTGTCCTCAGCCGGTCTGCCGGCTGCCGTGGGAGCCGGTCATCGCCACGAGGACCTTGCGCGGCCCCACGAAGCTGTTCCGGCCGTGGGCCATCGCCATGTTGTCGACCATGAGGAGGTCGCCGGCCTGCCAGGGGAAGGCGAGCGTCTCCGCCTCGTACGCGCCGCGGACCGCGGCGAGGTCGGCGTCGTCGATGCGGCTCCCGTCGCCGAAATACGCGCTGCGCGGGAGCTCTTCCTCCGCCATGAGTTCGAGCAGGGCGAGGCGGGTCGCCTCGTTCAGGCTCGACACGTGGAACAGGTGCGCCTGGTTCAGCCAGACTTGCTTGCCGGTGACCGGATGGGTGGCGACCGCCTGGCAGGTCTCGGTGGTCCGTAGCCCATTGCCCGGCTGCCACTCGACGACGATCCCCCGCTCGCCACAGAACCTCTCGACGGCGGCGCGGTCCATGCCGGGGAAGGTTTCCTCCCAGGAGATGCCCATCCCCGCACGGTAGTTGCGAACGTAGCGCACGCCGTGGCGCTCGAAGCGCTCGCGCACGTCGGCCGGGATGCGCTGATAGACCGCGTGGCTGTCGGCGAGCGGGGTCTCGCCCCCGGACTGCGCCGCGACCGCCGAGTAGAACCAGAGCCGCTGCGGCCAGCGGCTGGTGTAGCTGTTCTCGTTGTGCAGCGGGATGACCTCGCTGGCGGGGTACTCCGTCGAGGTGTAGACGTCGCCCACCTTGCTGCGGGGCGTCGACCGGTAGGTGTACTCGGCGAGCTCCTCGCCGAAGACCTTGACGAAGCCGGAGAACACCGATGCGTCCGGCACGTCGAAACCGCGCAGGAGGACGGCCCCCGCGGTCACCAGGCGCGCGTTGAGGCGTTCGACGTTCGCCATCGCCCACTCCACCGGGCTCACGCCCGGCGCGGTGGCCTCGTAGAGGGCCACCCGGTCCCGCTCGGGGAAGAGGCAGGATTCCTTCACATCGTCCATGTCACGAGCCATTCGTTCGGTGATGTCTTCGGTGCTGTCTTCAGCGGTGCCTGTTGCCGACCGAGCGCGGCGACGTCGGCCGGGTGCCGCCTGCTCGGCGCGCACGCGGTTACCGGCCGACAGCCGGGTGCGCGCCGAACAGTGGCTGGAGCGGTGGTGTTCGACGACAGCCGCTACGGCTGCGCCGGGGCGTCGAGGGCCCGGGAGACCAGCTCCGCGAGCTCGGCGACGGCCGGGGGCCGCATGATGCTGTGGTGATCCGCCTCCACGGCGGTGAAGGCGAGGCCGGGGCCCACCAGCTTGCGCCAGCCCCAGGTTCGGTCCGACTCCAGCGGCACACCCGCCGGCTCGGCGCGGACCAGGAGCACCGGGTAATCGGGCGTCGAGTCCGCCGGATCGGTGGTCTCGGCGTGCCGCCGGATCGCCGTCATGTTGCAGGTGTAGACGTCCAGCAGCTTCTGCAGGTCGTCCTCTCCCGCGGTGGGCGGCAGGTGCCCGCGCTTCTGCATCTCTGCCAGCAGAAGGTCGAACGCAGCCTTCCCGGAGGGGATCTGTTCGGGCAGATCCAGCTCGTAGTGCCAAGCGAAACGGCCGATCAGGACGGACTCCGACAGCAGGTCGTCCTGTGAACCGTCGTCCTCCTCGTCCTCGAACCCGGGAGCGAAGGAGTCGACGATGATCAGCCTGTCCACCTCACGGCCGGCCCGGCGCAGTGCCTGGGCCGTCTCCAGCGCCATGATCCCGCCGAAGCACCAGCCGATGATCACGGCGGGCCCGTCGGTGGCGGCGGCGATCTCCGCCGCGTAGCCCTCGGCCATCTCAGCGAAGCTTCGTTGCGGCTCCTGACCGTGCAGGCCCAGGGACTCGACGCCGACGACCGGGCGGTCCGCCGACAGCAGCCGGGCGAGCTCCCAGTAGCTGAGCGTGCTGCCGCCACCGGGGTGGATGCAGAACACCGGCGAGCCCCCCTCAGCGGGGCGCAACGGGACGAGGTTCGAGTCCCGGGTCTCGCCGTCGCGCACCAGGCGGGCCATGGCCGCCACGGTCCGGGCCTTGAAGATCGACGACATCGGGAGCTTGCAGCCGAAGGCACTGTTGGTGCGGGACATCAGCTTGATGGCCCGCAGAGAGTGTCCGCCGAGCTCGAAGAAGTCGTCCTCCGGTCCGATGGCGTCCAGTCCGAGGACCTCGGCCCAGAGCACCAGGAGCCGCTGCTCGACGGAGTCGCGCGGCCGGGCGGCCTGGGCGCGGACGGTCTCGACGGGTGCCAGGGCCTTCCGGTCGAGCTTTCCGTTACGCGTCAGCGGCAGCCGGTCCAGCACCTGCCACCCGGTCGGCACGAGGGCTGTGGGCAGTCGGCGGCCGAGGGCCGTCTGGAGGTCATTGACCGAGGGGGCATCCGCGTCCCCGGTGAGTACGACATAGGCGTCCAGGTGCGAGACCAGGCCGCTGTCGTCCGTCCGAGCCACGACGGCGCCCGCCGCCACACCGGCCTGCTGCTGCACCAGGACCTCGATCTCGCCGAGTTGGACCCGGTAGCCGCGGAGCTTCACCTGGTCGTCGAGACGTCCGAGGATCTCGACGCCCGCGCCGGGCACAAGTCGGCCGAGGTCACCCGAGCGGTACTGCCGCGTCGTGCCGCGTTCCCCGAATCCGGTGCGGCCCTCACGCAGCTCCGCGAGGTAGCCGAGGCCCACGCCCGGTCCGCTGATCACCACCTCGCCCGGGCACCACGGCGGCAGCGGGTTGCCCTCGCCATCGACGACGGTGAGGAGGTTGTCCCCCATGCCGGTGCCGACCGGCACCGAGGCGCAGCGTTCGTCGATCCCGCCGTCCAGCGGGAGGACGGACACGCCGACGGTGGTCTCGGTCGGGCCGTAGTGGTTGAACACCCTGAGCTGAGGCGCGAGCTCACGGAGCCGGGTGAGCAGTGTCGGCGGCAGGATCTCGCCGCCGAGCACCAGTACCCGGCTCGGCAGCAGGGCGGCCGGGTCACGGGCCTCGGCGAGCAGCGCGGAAAGGTGCGAGGGCACCAGCTTCATCGCAGTCACAGGGCACGCCGCGAACCGGTCGGCCAACGCCTGCGGGCTCGTCGCCACGTCGGCGTCGACCAGGTGGACGCATCCGCCGTCGGCGAGCGTCGGGAAGACGGCGGTGTAGGACAGGTCCGCGGCCAAGGTGGAGACGGCGGCGAACTCGGCGCCCTCGCCCAGCCCGAGCTGCTTCAGCACGGCCGAGGCGTAGTGGGCCAGCTGCCCGTGACCGATGACGACGCCCTTCGGCGTCCCCGAGGTGCCCGAAGTGAAGACTGCGTACGCGGCGTCCCCCGCCCCGGCGACCGCGGGCTCGGCCTCCTGCTCGGGCTGCGGGTCGGCCGCCGGCAGCGGCAGGGGCGTGACGGGCAGCACGAGGCCGGCGGCGGCCTGCGGCACGAGCACGTACGCGGTGTCGGCCAGGCCGAGAACGGTCTCGATGCGCTCCTGCGGCCACGCCGGGTCGACCGGGACGAAGGCCGCACCGGCCAGCCATGTGCCGAGCAGGGCGACCAGGGTGTCGGCCACCGCCGGAACCACGACCCCGACGTAATCCCCCGCACGCACGCCGTGGCGGTGCAGCATTCCCGCGGTGGCCGAGGCCCGCCGCGCCAGCTCGCCGTAGGTGAGTACCTGCTCCCCGCTGCGGACCGCGGGGCGGTCGGGGTTCCGTTCGGCATGCTCCAGGAAGCGGTGCAGCACGCTCCTGTGCCGCTCGTCCGGCTCGTCCGCCGGCTCGGCCGAGGTGAGCAGGCGCAGCACGCCGACGGCCCGCCCGGGGTCGGCGAGCGCTTCGGCCAGCTGGTTCCCGAACGCCTCGGCGAGCGCGGCCAGGTCCGGCTTGGCGACCTGGCCGCCGTGACCCGCGAAGGTCACGAGCAGTGCCTCCGGGCCCAGCACGCAGTCCAGGTGGACGGCACCGGGGCGCTCGTACGCGCCCGCCGGGCCGGGTTCGGCCAGAGCGGCCCACCGGTCCTCCAGGTAGCGGAAGGAGACGGCGTCCGTAGTGAGGAGAGCCTCCGGATCGGCGTGGTTCTCCCGCTCCTTCGCGGCGAGCAGTGCCTCATCGGCGTCCCGCACGGCCTGCGCGAACGGAGTCCGCGGATCGGACGGCAGGCGCACATCCACCGGCCGCTCCAGCAGCCCGAGAGCGCCGGCCAGTCCGTCGGCGGAGCGCCCCTGGGTGACCACGAGCAGCCGGTCGTCGGCGTTCCCGCTGTACCGCGCGAGCAGCGACCGCCAGGCGGCGAGCAGCACGGCCTCCTCGCCCGCCCCGAGCTCGCGGGCGACGGCGCGCAGCCGGGCGGGCACCGGGCCGTCCAGCGTCGTCACGACGGTCACCGTTCCGGCCTCCGGGTCCCGGCGGCCTGCCGGCAGGAGGAACGGGAGTCCGGTGGCGGACCGGGCCCGCTCCTCCGTGGCGGTGGCAGCGGCGGACCCGGCGTTCTCCAGTTCCTCACACAGCCAAGCCGCCACATCGGCGTACTGGAGCGGTTCCTCCTCCGCCGGTCCGGGCTCTGCGGACTCGCCGAGCAGGAAGCCGGTGAGGGTGCTCCACGACGCCCGGTCCACGCTGAGGCGCGGCAGTCCAACGAGCAGGACCGTCCCGTCCTGGCTCCGGGTGTGTTCCACGATCAGCTCGCCGGCCCGCAGCAGGGTGCGGCCGTCGGCGCCCTCCTCGACCATCACGGGGCCGGCCGGATCGACCACTTGCACGGGCAGGCGCAGGCCGGGCAACGCCGCGTACCTGGTGCGGAGGACCTCGTGTTCCGCCACCAGGGCCTCCATCCGGTCCGCCAGCTCACCCGGGGTGAGCACCGAAGTGGTGGAGATCCGGTGGGTGGCGCGGGCCTGCGCGTCCCCGTGGAGGTGGACCGCTCGTTGCTGGGGCGAGAGCTGGTAGCCCTCGGTCTGCTCGAGCTCGATCATCGGGGTCCTCCCGCGTCTCCACTGCGCTCGTCGGTCATCGCCACCAGCACGCGGCGCGGGCCCCGATACGAGTCCCGCCCGTGCGAGACCGACATGTTGTCGATGACCATGAGGTCGCCGTCCTGCCACGGCTCCCGGATCGTCTCGGCGGCGAAGGCGGCCCGAACGTCCTCAAGGACGGCGTCCGGGATCGGCTCGCCGTCACCGAAGTAGACCTCGCGCGGGATCTCCCCACCGCCGCTTCGGAGTTCGTCGCGTACCTCGGGGGCGAGCGCGGAGGTGTGGAACAGGTGGGCCTGGTTGAACCAGAGCTGCTTCCCGTTCGACGGGTGCTCGATCACGGCCTGGCACACCTGCGAGGTCTTCAGCTTGTCCTCGCCGTACCAGGTGAACTCGATCCTCTGCGCACGGCAGAGCTCTTCCGCTTCTGCCCGGCTGTCGGTCTCGAACGCTTGCTGCCACGTCAGGTCGAAGCCGGTGCCGTAGTGACGGACGTAGCGCACACCGCGCTCGGCGAAGGAGTCGAGCAGCGCGCGGTCGAGCCGCTGCGCGACCAGGTGACTGTCGGCGAGTGGCGTCGCGCCGCCCTCGGGCGACGCCTGGTGGCAGTAGAACCAGAGGTGCTCCGGCCAGATCCGCGCGTATGCCATCTCGTTGTGCTGCGGGATCGTCTGGTCGGCCGGGTACTCGGTCGAGGTGTAGACGCCCGCCGCTGAGGAGCGGCTGCGCGGCGTGGATCCGTAGGTGTAGTTGAGGAGTTGCGGTGACCAGGCCTTGACGACGCTCTGGAACTCCTCCGGCGACGACAGCTGGAAGCCCCGGAAGAGCACCGCACCGCGGTCGCTCAGCAGTTCCTCCACGCGCGTGCGGTTGGACCGCATCCAGTGCTCCAGGTCGACCGACGGGGCCGCCGGTCGGACGACGGACAGGATCGAGTGCGGACTGTCCGTGACGGACACCAGGTCCTGCTGGGCGGTGACGGCGACCCGGCGACGCATCGCCCGGACACCCGAAGACGGTGGGATTGTCATGACGTTCCTTGGTTGTCTCAGTGGGCGGACGGCAGGCTCGGCGAGTCTTCCGGCACGCCGGCAGACTCCTCGGACGCGCTCTCCGCGGCCAGACCGTCGAGCTGACGGACGGAGCGGATCGGCGAGAGAAAGAGGATCACCGCCGGGAGAAGCAGACCGACCGCCGCCACGACGACGGTGGTTCGCAGGCCCAGCGCCGAGCCGAGCGCACCGCCGATCAGCGCGCCCAGCGGCAGACTGCCCCTGGCGAGCGTCCGCACGGTCGCGTTGACGCGGCCCAGCAGGTGGTCCGGCGTCACCATCTGTCGAAAGCTGATGACGGTGATGTCGAAGACCGGGATGCCGAACAGGGCGACGAAGGTCGCGGCACCTGCGGTGACCACGGCCACCAGCGAGTTGTCATGAACGGTCGAGAGGGCGAAGTAGCCGATTCCGGGAAGCACGAGCGACAGCACCAGCGTGGGCCCGACGCCGAGCAGGCCGGTGATCCGCTCGGCGGACAGCGCTCCGACGAGCGCACCGGCGCTGCCGACCGCGACGATCACACCGACCTCGGCCGACCCGATCCCGGCCTCCCGGAGGAGGAACAGGAAGAACACGGCCATCAGGGCGCTGTAGAAGAGGTTGGCCGATACGGCGGCGATCGTGCACCAGCGCAGCAGGGTGTGCCGCCCGATCAGGCGGAAGCCCTCACGCATGGACGCCCAGACCGACGGCCCCTTCTCCCCCGAGCCGACCGGGACCGGCGGCGCGGCGGGTGCCTCGTCCGGGGGCATCCGGAGCAGCGCCAGCGCGGAGATCACGTAGCTCAGGGCATCCAGCGCGATGACCACCGGGCCTCCGAGCACGCCGATCAGCGCCCCCGCGGCACCGGGCCCGGCCACCTCCGCGACCGATTCGGACACCTGGAGCTTGCCGTTCGCGTCCATCAACCGGTCCCGGCCGACCAAACCGGGGATGTATGACTGGTAGGCGAGGTCGAAGAACGTGGCCATCGTCCCGACCACGAAGACGACCACGAGCAGCTGGTGGATCGACAGGACGTCGAACCAGTAGGCGACCGGGATCCACGCCAGAGCGGCGAACCGGACCGCGTTGGCCCCGATCATGATCGACCGGCGCGCCCGCCGGTCGACGTAGACGCCGACGACGAAACCGAACAGCAGGAACGGCAACTGCTCCAGCGCGACCAGCAGGCCGGACTGCATCGGCGTGGCCTGCAGGACCACAGCCGCAGTGAGCGGCAGCGCCACGTACGTGATCTGCGTACCGAACATCGAGATCGACTGGCTGGACCAGAGCAGGGCGAAGCTCCGGTGCCGGAAGAGGGACTTCTGCTCGGCGGTCGTCACAGGCGCTCCAAAGGGGGTGCGCACATCGGCGCCGTGTGGGGGAAGGACATGTGGCTCTCTTGCGGTTGCATGAGCGATGCGGCTGATATCGCTGGGGTCATCGGGGCGCCGTCACCCCGCCAGGCCGGAGAGCCGTAGGGCTGGGTCCACGGCCGCCGCCGACAGCAGGGCGACGAACCGGTCGGCGTAGCGGTGCACCGTCCGCTCGTCGAACAGCAGGGCGTCGTACTTGACCTTGAGCTGCAGCTCCTCGCCGGACTCGGCAAGGTGGAAGGCAAGGTCGAACTTGGCCGTCTCCAGGTCCTCGGCCAACTCCTCGGCTTTCAGCCCTGCCATGTCCAGTGGCGAGTCGGGGTAGTTCTGGAGCTCCAGCCAGACCTGGAACAGCGAGCTGCGACCCTCCACCCGCTTCACCACCTGCTCGGCGACCTGCTGGAACGGGACCTCCTGATGGTCGTACGCCCGCAGGGTCGACTCCCTCACCCGGCCGAGCAGTTGCTCGAAGGTGGGGTCCCCGCTCAGGTCCGTCCGCATGGCGAGGGTGTTGATGAAGCAACCGAGCAGGGGCTCCGTCGCAAGGTCGTCCCGGCCGGCGACCGGCGTGCCCACGACGACGTCCTCGCTGCCCGCGGCCCCGCCCAGAACCGCCGAGTAGGCGGCGAGCAGCACCATGAACAGGGTCGACCCCGTCCGCCGTGCCAGCTCGCGAGCATCCCGGTCGGGGAAGGCGACGGTGAAGAACCGTCCTTCCGATGTCTCCTGCCGGGGCCGGTCGGTGGGCAGTCCGAGCTCGGCCGGCGCCCCCTCCAGGGCTCGCTCCCAGTACGCCAGCTGCCCGGCGAGCCGGTCGGCCCGGTCGCGCTGCGCCCGGGCGTGGTCGCGGTACTGGAGGGCGTTCGCAGGGAAGGACGGGCGCTCGCCGCAGGCCAGGGCGGTGTACGCCGCCGTCAGCTCCCGCAGGAGGGTCCCGATCGACCAACCGTCCGTGATGATGTGGTGCATCAACAGGCTGAGGTAGTGCTCGTCGTCCCCGGCCTTCAGCAGCACGGGCCGGAACAGGGGCCCATGCGCCAGGTCGAACGGCTCCGCGCTGAGGCGGTCGAGCACGGCCCGCAGGTCCCCGTCGAGGTCCACGAAGTCGAGGTGGAACCGCCCGGGATCGTCGACGACCGCGACGGGGTCGCCTTCGGTGTCGAACGGGTAGCGCGTGCGCAGGATGGCGTGCCGGTCGATCAGTGTGCGGAGGGCCTCGGTCAGCGCGGGGACGTCCAAGTCTCCCCTGAGGTGCAGGGTGAGCGGGACGTGGTAGGCCGAGGAGCGATCCTCCAGTGTGTAGGCCAGCCAGAAACGTTCCTCCGCGAAGCTCAGCGGGCCCTCGATGCCGGCCTCCCCGAAGGGCACCGGCTGCACCGGCGCCTGGGGCTTGCCGCCCGGGCCACCGCGCGCCTCGATCCGCGCCGCGAGATCGGCGACGGACGTGGCCTGCAGGAACACCGACAACGGCAGGTCCAGCTCCAGCTCCTTACGCAGACGCGCCATCGCCTGCACCGCCAACAACGAATGCCCGCCCAACTCCAGGAACGCCACATCACGCTCCACCGACGGCACACCCAAAACCTCGGCCCACACCCGAGCCACCACCCGCTCCACCGGCGACACCGCAGCACCCTCGATCCGCGCCGCGAGATCGGCGACGGACGTGGCCTGCAGGAACACCGACAACGGCAGGTCCAGCTCCAGCTCCTTACGCAGACGCGCCATCGCCTGCACCGCCAACAACGAATGCCCGCCCAACTCCAGGAACGCCACATCACGCTCCACCGACGGCACACCCAAAACCTCGGCCCACACCCGAGCCACCACCCGCTCCACCGGCGACACGAGGCCGCCTGCCGTGGCGCCGCTTGCGGGCTCCACGGTCGGGCGCGGCAGCGCGCGGCGGTCCACCTTTCCGCTCAGGGCCAGCGGCAGGGCATCCATCCCCACGAACAGCTCCGGGACCATGTACTCCGGTAGCTGGGCCCGGAGCTCGGCCCGCAGTTCCTCGGCCTCCGGCGCCTCCCCGGCATCCGCCGCCGTGGTGTACGCGACGAGCCTGCGCTCGCCGGGTGTGTCCTCGCGGAGCAGCACAACGGCCTCGCGGACGTCCGGGAGCCGGGTCAGGGCGGCCTCGATCTCCTCCAGTTCGACCCGGTAGCCTCGGATCTTGACCTGGGTGTCGGCCCGCCCGAGGCACTCCAACTCGCCGTCCGGACGCAGTCGGACGAGGTCCCCGGTCCGGTAGAGCCGCCCGCCGGGCGCACCGAACGGGTCGGGGACGAACCGCTCCGCCGTCAGATCCGGCCGCTTCCAGTAGCCACGCGCGACGCCCGCGCCGCCGACGTACAGCTCGCCGACCACGCCGCGGGCGACGGGCATCAAGTGCGCGTCGAGTACGTAGAGCTGCGTGTTGGCGATGGGTCGGCCGATCGGCACGGTGCCGGAGAGGTCGGTGCTCTCGGTCACCTCGTGGACGCAGCAGCCGACGACCGTCTCGGTGGGCCCGTACTCATTGACCATGCGCAGGCCGGGGGCACGCTCGCTCCAGGCGGCGACGGTGCTCCCGTGCAGGGACTCGCCGCCGACGACCAGGTAACCGTCCGCCTCGATCCCGGCCCGCGGCATCGACGTGTCCAGGGCGTCGAGGTGGGCCGGGGTCAGCTTCAGCAGGCCGAGGTCGAGCTTGTCGCCAAGGGCGCCCGCCAGGGTGTCGAGCTCCTCGCCCTCGGGCACGAGGGTCAACGAGCGTCCGGCGAGGATCGGGCAGAACAGGGTGGTCACCGAGAGGTCGAACCGCAGCGGCGAGACAAGCACGGAGTCCCCGCCGTCAGCCACCCGGTAGGCGCCGAGGCTCCAGGCGAGGTAGTTCGCCAGACCGCCGTGCGTGATGACGACGCCCTTGGGGCGGCCGGTCGATCCGGAGGTGTAGATGATGTAGGCGGCATTGTCCGCCCGCGGTCGGGCACTGCGTTCGACCTCGGACAGCTCGCCGCCTTCCGCGGCGGGCGGCACGTCCTCCACGGTGAGCACGTGCGCCTCCGTCGCCGGGAGCGCGCCAGCATGGCGGTTGTTGCTGAGGACGACCCGCGCGTCCGCGTCGGTCAGCATGTACGCGATGCGTTCGGCCGGGTCCTTGGGGTCGAGGGGCACGTAGGCGCCGCCGGCCTTGAGCACAGCCAGCACCGCGACCACGAGCTCGATGTCACGCTGGAGGAAGAGCGCGACCCGTGTCTCCAGCCCGACGCCCACGCGGCGCAGCCGGGCGGCGAGGCGGTCCGCGAGCCGGTCCAGCTCGGCGAAGGTCAGGGTCCGCTCGCCGGAGACGAGCGCAGTTGCACCCGGCGTGCGGCGCACCTGCTGCTCGAAGAGCTCGACGGCATGGAGGCCGCCGAGCAACGGGCTCTCCGTGCGGTTCCAGTCGACGACGGTGTCCCGCAGCTCGTCCTCAGACAGCATGGGGACGTTCCCGATCTTGGTGTCCGGTTCGCCGGTCAAGCTCCCGAGCAGGATGCCGAGATGGGAGACCATGCGGAGCACAGTCGTCTCGTCGAAGAGGTCCGTCGCGTACTCGAAGACGCCGTGCAGGACGTCGTCGGCGTCCGGCCAGACCTCCAAGCTGAGGTCGTACTTGGCGGTGCCGTTGTGGTGGTCGACGACCGTGACCCGCAGATCGCCCAGCTCCTGGTCCAGCGCCGGGTCCTCGACCAGGGCGAACAGCACCTGGGCGATCGGCGAGTGGCTCAGGTCCCGGGGCAGGTCCGCCGCCTCCACCACGCGGTCGAAGGGCACCTCGCCGTGTGCGATGGCCTCCTGGGTGAGGTCGCGCACCCGGCCGACCAGCTCGCGGAAGGTCGGGGAGCCGGAGGCATCGACCCGCAGGGCGATCGAGTTGGCGAAGAAGCCAACCATGCTCTCGAGTTCGACGCGCGGCCGGTTGGCCACCGGCGTCACCATCGACACCTCGTCCTGGGCGGAGTAGCGCGCCAGCAGCGCGGCGAATCCGGCGGTCAGCACATTGAACGGGGTCGCGCGCTCCGCGCGGGCGATCTCCTTCACCGCCGGCCAGATCTCCGGCGGGAGGGCGAAGCGGTGTCGCTCGCCGCGGAAGCTCTGAACGGCTGGCCGGGCGCGGTCGACGGGAAGCTCGATGACCGGGACGGCACCGCTCAGTGTCCGGCGCCAGTATTCGACGCCTGCGGCGAGCTCCTCTGTGCGCTCCGGGCGGGACTCCCAGCCGACGTAGTCGGCATACTGCAGCGTCAGGGGGCTGAGGGTCGCCTCGGCGCCCTGGGCGACGGCCGTGTAGGACGCGAGCAGCTCGTCGACCAGCAGGCCCATCGACCAACCGTCACAGACAATGTGATGAACAGTCAGTACGAACATGTGGTCAGCGGGGGAGCACTGGAGCACGGTCGCGCGCGCGAGCGGTCCGGACTGGAGGGAGAACGGCCTGGCCGCCTCCGCCTCCACCGCCGCCCGGATCCCGTCCTCGGAGCCGTCGGCCGGCGAGACCGGTTCGAGGTCCACCCCGATGTCCGGGAGGATCCGCTGTACCGGGTTGCCGGAGCCGTCCGCGGCGGGCGGGAAGACCGTCCGCAGCGACTCGTGACGGAGGAACAGCCGACGGACCGCCTGTGCGAGCACGTCGAGCCGGAGCGGGCCGGTGAACCGGAGCGCCACTGACACGTTGAAGACCGCGCTGCCGGGGCTCACCTGGTCCATGAACCAGAGGCGCCGCTGCGCCGAGGAGAGCGGCAGCTCGGCCGTGCGCGGGACGGGGAGAATCGAGTCGTCGGCCGGCTTGGGGCGGCGCCCGCCGAGCCGCTTCTCCAGGAGGGCCCGCTTCTCCGAGGACATCTGGTCCAGCCGCGCCTGTGACACGAGCCGCTTTCGGATCGCGCTCCGCGGCCCCGCACCTGACTGACCGTTCGCCTTGTGCTCGGCAGTCATCAGCACTGCTCCTCGTCCTGACGCGGAACCGCCTCGGCCATGTGGGCGACAAGACTCAGCGGCCGCATGTCAGTCCAGTTCGCGTTGACGTAGTCGAGGCACGACGAGCGATCCGCCGCCCCGTGCACGACCGTCCAGCCGGCCGGCAGCCGCCCGAACTCCGGCCAGAGCGAATGCTGCCCCTCGCCGTTGACCACAACGAAGAAGCGACCATGGGGATCGTCGAACGGGCTAGACATAAGACCTCACTATTCGCACACATCTCATTTGGGCCGTCGGCCCTCCCCGCTATCTTTATGAGCCCGGGCGGATTGCGTCACTGGAATTAAAATCGAAATATGACCCACAAAGCCGGATCGACAGAGGGATTCCGTGCAATCCAGAATACAGGGCGGTGCCACCCGGGAGGGATCTCCGAGGTGAATGGACAGCGGGCATCATCCAACCCCGAAGGCGCAAAATGACACCATCGAGCGAACCAGCAGTCGAGCAAACGGAATGATGAAAACCTGGACACCGACAGGGGCTACTGGCGCCCATGCGACGTCAGGCCGCAGCCAAATTCCCGACATGCCCGACATCGGAAAGACGAATCAAGCACACGCCCTCAAAAAGGGCCGCTTCCCCCACCCCCGAAAGTTCATGCACGCACACATGTGCGCAGGCAAGGCGCCACGAATATGGCGCACGCCACCCCGGATAACCCCGCCGAAGAGCCTCCGGCGGCTTTGACTCCCATCGTTACTCCCCCTTAACAAACGATCGCGATCGTAGCCAGCCGTCGGAGGACATGTCAATGGCCAATTTCCCAGCCGAGAGAGGGCTTCCAGCAGTGCGGGTGCGAAAAAGTCATCTGCCCGATTCACGGCCTTGATCACCGTTCTCCGACTATGCCCGCCTGCCGCTATGGGGTTCGGCCCACCCGCGGGCAAGAAGGCGGCCCAGCGGCCTGCCGTCTGCTGCGGCTGCCGACTACCCCCACAGCCCGCGCCTGCTGCCCACGCCACCGCAGCCCTGGCCCGTCGGCTCGATCATCGGTCTCCGGGCCGCGGGCGGTGTCGGCGTCAGTCCGAGCCGGCAGGACGGCCGCCTGACCGAAGCCGCCCTGGAAGTGAGCCGGAGCCGCTCCTTCTCCGTCCGACTGGCCCTCCGGCACACCGCCCGTGGCGGTGACCGACCACACCGGTACGGCGGTCGACGCCGAGGTCGTTCAGACCGTTACCGACCACGCCTGAGCTTCGAAGCCCACACGGTACGACGTACCGGCTGTCCGTCGTCCGCTGACAGGCACGGCCCGCTGAGCTTGCTCCGCTTCGACGGACACGTTCGGTGTGTTGGTCGGACCGCGAGAGCGGCCTCGAAGTCGGCAGGGCTGCGGTGGTCGAGGCTGCTGTGGAGCCTGCGTATGTTGTACCAGCCCTCGATCCACTCGAAGATCGCCGAGTGGGACGCTGCCGGGCTGGGCCAGACCCGGTCATCGACCAATTCGCGCTTCAAGGCGGCGAAGAACGACTCGGCCGACGCTGCGCTTGCCGGAAACCTCATCCATGCAGGTGGGAGCGGATTTCGGGCCGCCGGCCGTGGTCGCTCAGGTCACCGCTGTCGCGCGGCGTCGGTGGGCACGGCATGACGATCGGTCGTGCTCCCGAGACTACCGGAACGCGCAGTACTCGCCGCCCTCGCCCGGCAGCTGCCCGGCCGTCTGCGTCGGCACCGCCTGGTCACCCCCCGGCACCCTGCTCACCTGGCACCGGCGCCTGGTGCGCTGGAAGTGGCGGCAGAAACCGGATCGCACCGGACGCCCGCCGATCTCCGAGGAACTCACCGCCCTGATTCTGGGCCTGGCCCGGGAGAACCCGACCTGGGGCTCGACCCGCATCCAAGGCGAGCTCAAGCGTCTCGGCCACCGCGTCGGCGCCTCCACCATCCGCCGCATCCTGCGCAGCGCGGGCCTGGGCCCCGCACCCCGACGCGGCCCGGACACCGGACCGGCCTGGCGCGAGTTCGTACGCGCCCAGGCTTCCGGCGTCCTGGCTGCCGACTTCTTCCCCATCGATACCGTCGGGTTGACCAGGCTGTACGCGTTCGCGGTCATGGAGGCCGGCACCCGCAGTGTCCACATCCTCGGCGTCACCGCCCACCCGACCGCGGCCTGGGCCACCCAGCTCGCGCGCAACCTTCTGGCCGACCTCGGCGAACGTGCCGCTGGCTTCCGATACCTGCTGCGCGACCGCGACAGCCGCTACACCCAGGCATTCGATGCCGCCTTCGCCGCCGACAGCATCGAGATCTTGAAGAGCGCTCCGCAGGCGCCGAAGATGAACGCTCACGCCGAGAGGTTCATACGCAGCGTGCGCGCGGAGTGCTCGGATCGGATGCTGATCTACAACGAGCGGCACGCCCGGCACGTCCTCGCCGAATACGAGCGGCACCACAACACCGGAAGGCCGCACCGGGCCCTGCAGCTGCGCGCCCCTGCCGACGACCCGGACGTCATCCCATTCCCCGCGCAGCGGATCCAACGCCACGACGTGCTCGGCGGACTGATCCACGAGTACCGCGACACCGCCTGACGAAGATCACGACCGCCCGAAGAAACGACCAGGTCAACGCACGTGCGGGACTTTTGGCGCCCTGCAGACCCTGGACGTGCACCCGCGGATCGCGATGCAGATCCTGCGGCACTCGCAGATCGCCGTCACGATGGAGGTCTACACCCACGTGCCGGCCGAGAGCACCCGCAAGGCCCTGCGGAAGCTCGGCAGCACCCTCGGGGACCTCTGCCCTTGACCCCCGTTGCTGTACTTCGCTGCTGTACGCAGCACAAAGCCCCGACCAGATCGCTCTGGTCGGGGCTTCCGACTTGCGTCGGGACGACAGGA
>NZ_JBIAWP010000023.1:0-70480 GCF_042895785.1 Streptomyces sp. NPDC001380
CTGCCGACCTGGCCTTTTCGGGCCCCGCCGGCGAGGTCAGACTCTAGCGAATCCGGACCCGAGGTCCAAACCCGCCGCATTTCCCTTTTCCGCACGAGCCGAATCCACGGCGGACAGCGGAGGACATGAAGTACCGCCGCAGGCCGTGGGCCCGAGTGGTTGCGGAGTGGCTGCCCCGGGACCGTCCGCGCAGAGCGCGCGCCCGGTGCCCCCTGTCAGGCAGCCCGACGTACGCTAGGCACTTCGCCCTGCGGTGTCAAGTCGAGGCCCGACACTGCGTCAGCGAGGTCCTGATGCCTTCTCAGAGTGCACGGTTCGTCGGCAGCAGGAACTCGCACCACACCGCTTTACCCCCGTCCGGCGTACGGCGGGTCCCCCAGCTGGAGGCGATGGTGGCGACGATGGCGACACCGCGGCCGGACTCGTCCCCGGAGGCCGCACGGCGGCGGCGCGGCAGGTGGTCGTCCGCGTCGGTGACCTCGACGATCAGCCGGCGGTCGGTGCGGCGGATCCGGAGCCGCATCGGCGGTGCGCCGTGGGTGAGGGAGTTGGAGACGAGCTCGCTGACGGCCAGGACGCCCAGGTCGCGCAGTTCGTCGCCCAGCCGCCAGCTGGAGAGCACCCCGGTGGTGAAGGCGCGGGCGCGGGCCGCGGTCTGGGGCGTTCCGATGAGGTCGAGGGAGGCGGCCCGGAAGAGGTCGGCGCTCTGCTCGTCCCGCTGCGGCAGCTGGAAGGCGAGGACCGCGACGTCGTCGTCGTGCTCGGGGGTGACGCCCATGGCCCGCAGCAGCCTGGAGCAGAGGACGTCCGGCGGACCGGCGGGCCCGGCGGGGCCGGCGAGGGTGCGGTCGAGCATGTCCAGGCCGACGTCGATGTCCTCGCCGCGGCGTTCGACCAGGCCGTCGGTGTAGAGGACGCCGGTGGCCCCGGGGCTGAACGGGACCGAGCCGGAGGTGTGGAGCCAGCCGCCGGTGCCGAGAGGCGGACCGCACTGGTCGTCGGCCCGGGTGACGGTGCCGTCCGGCTCCCGGATCATCAGCGGGAGGTGGCCGGCCGAGGAGTAGGTGATGCGGTTGTCGTCGGGGTCGAAGACCGCGTAGAGGCAGGTCGCGATCTGGGTGGCGTCGATCTCCATGGCCAGGCCGTCGAGCAGCTGCAGGACCTCGTGGGGCGGCAGGTCGAGCCGGGCGTAGGCGCGGACGGCGGTGCGGAGCTGCCCCATGACGGCGGCGGCGCGCATGCCGCGGCCCATGACGTCGCCGATGACCAGCGCGGTGCGGCCGCCGCCGAGGGTGATCACGTCGTACCAGTCGCCGCCGACGGCGGCGTCGGCCCCGCCGGGCTGGTAGATGGCGGCGACGCGGAGGTCGTCGGGCTGCTCCAGCTTCTGCGGGAGGAGGCTGCGCTGGAGGGTGACCGCCGCCTCGCGGTGGCGCCGTTCGCTCTCCCGGAGGCGTTCGGCGACCTGCATCTGGTCGGTGACCTCGGCGCCGAAGATGAGGACACCGGCGACGTCGCCGTCGTCGGCTGCGGCGGCGGCGGTGCCGGCGCGGCGGCGGGCAGTGAGCAGCCCGAGGGCGCCGTGGCCGTGCCGGGCGTCCTGCGGACCGGATCCCCCCCGCCCGCCGGGGGCCGCGGGCCCGCCGGGGGTGCCCGGGGCGCCGGCCGCCCCGGTCGCGAGGGCGGAGAGCTGGGCGCCGAGCGGTTCGCCGGCGCGGACGGGTGCGCAGACGAAGCTGTAGTAGCGGTGGCGGTCCGGCGCGGTGGGCAGGACGACGCGGCGCGCCTTGACGGTGCGCGGGCGGCGACTGCGCAGGACCTGGTCCATGAGCGGCAGGAGGCCGAGTTCGGTCAGCTCGGGCATGGCCTCGACGGCGGGCGCACCGGAGGGGCGGGGCCCGAAGACCTCGGTGTAGGCGTGGTTGACGTGGCCGACGTGGTGCTGGGGCCCGTAGGTCACGGCGACGAGGGCCGGGATGTGGGCCAGCACGTCGTGGACGGACGGCTCGGGCCGGCCGGGGGGCCCGGGGTGGCCGGGGACGGGCGTGCCGTCCCGGGGGGTGCCGTCGCCGGGGGCGTGCCCGGCGGGGGCCTCCGTCCGCGGTCCGGGGCGGGCCGTCGGGACCGCGGCCGCGCGGGAGGCGTCGGCGGGGCCGGGCGACCGCTCGCCCGCCTGCTGCGGGGCGGTACGCCGCTGTGCTCCGGGGAGCCGGGCGCTCCAGCGCATGAGATCCAAGTCGCCGCTGCTTCCTCGCGTTCCTCGTGCCTCGTCACTCCCCGCGTGCGTCCTGGTACGCGGGGTCGTGGCCCAGTGTGACCGATGCGGACGGTCGGCGGTGCCGGGTCCGGCCGCGCCCGGGGCACGCTGCCCTGCATGATCCTCGACGGGGGCGCGCCCTGCCAGCCCCCGGAGGGTCAGCCGCCCGGCCGGGCCGGCGGTTCGGGAGGCTCCGGCGGTCCGGAGTGTCGCGGGGGCGCGGCGGGGGCGCGCCCCATGGCGGCCTCGAACTCGGCGCGCGGGTGCTCCAGCGAGCCGAGGGAGACGACCTCGCGCCCCGACAGGCCCGCCAGCAGCCAGTCGGCGAGGACGCGGGCCTTGCGGTCGAGGGTGGGCATCCGGCCGAGGTGGTAGGCGCGGTGCAGCAGCCAGGCGGGGCGGCCGGTGACGCGGCGTCCGAGGAGCTGCGCGACCCCCTTGTGGAGTCCGAGCGAGGCGGCTGCGCCGGTGTGGGCGTGGCGGTACTCGGCCTGCGGCTCGCCGCGCAGGTGGGCGACGACGTTGTCGCCGAGGGTCCTGGCCTGGCGGACGGCGTGCTGCGCGTTCGGGGCGCAGGTCTCGCCGGGCCGGGTCAGGTCGGGCACGGCGGCGCAGTCGCCGGCCGCCCAGGCGCCGCCGGTGCCGGCGATCCGGAGAAACGTGTCGCAGCGGACCCGGCCGCGCGCGTCGCGGGGCAGGCCGGTGCCGGCCAGGACGGGGGCCGGACGGACGCCGGCGGTCCACACCAGGGTGCGGGCGGCGAACCGGCTGCCGTCGGACAGGACGACGATGCGGTCGGCGAAGGACTCCAGGCGCGTGGAGAGGCGCACCTCGACGTTGCGTCCGCGCAGCTCGGAGAGGGTGTACCGGCCGAGCGCGGGGTCGACCTCGGGGAGGATGCGGCCGGCCGCCTCGACCAGGACCCACCGCAGGTCGTCGGGGGTGACGTTGTGGTAGTAGCGGGTGGCGTGCCGGGCCATGTCCTCCAGTTCGGCGAGGGCCTCGACGCCCGCGTAGCCGCCGCCGACGAAGACGAAGGTGAGGGCGGCCTCCCGGATCGCGGGGTCGCGGGTGGAGGAGGCGATGTCCAGCTGCTCCAGGACGTGGTTGCGCAGCCCGACGGCCTCGCCGACGGTCGTGAAGCCGATGCCGTGCTCGGCGAGGCCGGGGACGGGGAGGGTACGGGAGACGGCGCCGGGGGCGAGCACCAGCAGGTCGTAGGGGATCTCCAGGTCGGGCGCGCCGGTGGAGCGGGTGGCGGGGGTGGCCGCGCGGGCGAGGCGGGCCGCGTGGTCCAGTCCGGTGACCTCGCCGGTGACGACGGTGCAGCCGCGCAGCGCCCGGCGGAGCGGGACGACCACGTGGCGGGGGTCGATCGCGCCGGAGGCGGCCTCGGCGAGGAAGGGCTGGTAGGTCATGTACGGCTGGGGCTCGACGACCGTGATCTCGGCCTCGTCGCGGCGCAGCCTGCGCCTCATGCGGAGCGCGGCGTACATGCCGACGTGGCCGCCGCCGACGACGAGGACGCGGGCGGGCGGGCGGCCTCCCGGCCGGCGGTCGGCGGATCCCTGCGGTGGTGTGACCTGGTTCACGTGTCCATGACGCCCTGCCGGGGGCCCTCTTGTCCACAGTGCGTACGGGATCGGCGGGGCCGAAGTTGCCGACGGGGCGCACGGGGGCCGGCGGGGAGCGGGCGGGGACGGCGGTGCGGCCGGACGGCACCGGCGCCGCGAGGGCGTCCGCGCCGGTCCGGCGGGCGGGGGTGCGGCCGCGGGGCCGGGGCGGCCGAATCCGCGCCGTCGCCCCTGTCGGAGCTGAACCCCCATCAACTATGGTCGGGGGACCAGCGGACCGGCGTCCCGGGCTCGTCGTCGGCACAGGCGGTCGCGCTGCGTACAGGCGCGGTGACCAGGTCCCGGAGGGGTGCCGTTTCCAGGGGCCTGCACGGCCCGGTACCGCGGCCGGACGGGTCGGCGGGGAGGACGCCGAGCGAGCCGGCGACGTGAGGCCCGGAGCGCCGGGGGGCGCGGGGGCATGGTGGGCGCCTGCGGGAGCGGTGCCCACGGGGGGAGGACTGGGCTATGGATCAGCAGGAGCGGGCGCGGGCGCGCCTGTCCGCGGCGGTGGGCACGGCGGAGGCGCCGCGGATGCGCGGGCCGGAGGCCGGCGGCCTGCCGCCGCGCCCGGCCGGCCGGGGCGGGGCGGAGCACGCCGTGCCCGAAGCGGGCGCGGCGCGGCAGGGCGTGGCGGAGCAGGGCGGGTCCGCGGCGGTGCCGGGGCCGTGGGTGTCCGGCGGGCGGTACGGCCGGGCGGCGGCGGCCCCCGGCCCGGGGCCGGGCGCGGTTCCGGACGTGCGGCCGGCCGGGTTCGCGCAGGCGGGCGGCAGGCTGCGGGTGGACGCGCGGCGCAACCTGGAGAGCGTGCTGCGGGCGGCCCGGGAGGTCTTCGGGGAGCTGGGCTACGGCGCGCCGATGGAGGAGGTGGCGCGGCGGGCCGGGGTGGGCGTCGGCACGGTGTACCGGCGGTTCCCCAGCAAGGACGCGCTGGTCCGGCGGATCGCCGCGGAGGAGGTCGCCTGGCTCACGGCCCGGGCCAGGGAGGCGCTGCACGGCGGCTCCGACCCGTGGGAGGCGCTGGCGGGCTACCTGTCCCGGGCGGTGGCGACCGGCGCCGGGCGGCTGCTCCCGCCGGTGGCCTTCCGGCAGGCGGAGCGGATGGCACGCGGGGAGGGCGCCGGGACCGCGGAGGGCGGGGGAACGCATGCCGGGGGCGCGGAACCGGCGGGCCCCGCGGCGGGCGCGGGCAGGGCCTCCACCGGGCAGGGCGTCGTCGCACCGGGGGCCGCGGCGGCGGACGGCGCGGGCGGGGACGACGCGGGGGCCTGGAGCGGTCCGGACACGGACCCGGTGGTGCTGCTCGACCTGCTCGACGCGCTGGTGGGACGCGCCGACGCGGCGGGCGTGCTGCGCCCGGGGGTGACCGTGGCCGACGTGGTGCTGGTGCTGACGGCGGCGGTGCCGTCGTACCCGGCGGCCCCCGCGGGTGCGGCCGGTCCGGGCGGCGCGCCCTCCGAGCGGCTGCTGCGCATCCTGCTCGACGGCCTGCGGACGGCCTGACGGGGCGCGGCCCGGGGGCCCCGGGACGGGGCGCCCGGGCCGACGGCACCCGGGCCGACAGCCCGTCGGGCCGGCGTGCGGACACCGGTCCCCGGTCCCCGACCCCCGGGCTGTGAGCTGCGGGCCGCGGTCCCTGGGCCGAGGGCCGCCGACGGCGCCGGAGGGTGCGGGAGGACCCGTGGCGGGGCCCGGCGGAGGGCCCGGACCGGTGCTGGAAACCGCCGAACGGGTGACACCGGCGGACGGCGCCGGTGCGCACCCTCCCCTGATGGGTGGGTTGTTCCGCCGACCGGGGGTCCGGCACGTGCCGCTGTGCCATTCTGTGCCGGTGATCGGAGGCCAGAGCCCTGCGGGAGCGTCGGCCGGCCGCCCGGCGGCCGCGCCCGACCGGGCGGATGTGCGGTACGGCGGCGACGGTGGGCGCTGAGGGCCGGGACGGCCCCGGCCGCGGCGGCGACGGTTCCGGACCGCCGCACGGAGGCGGGCCGGACGGCCCGCAGGAGCCGCCGCCCGGCGGCCACGTGCCGGTCCAGGGCCGGCCGCCGGACGAGGAGGCGCTGACCGGGCCGGGTGCCGCCGGAACGCCGCGCGTGCCGGGGCAGGCGCCCGCCGGGTTCGGCGGGGTGACCCCGGCCGCCGCCGCGCCGGCCGGCGGGGCGCCCGGGCGCGTGCCCGCGGTCCCGGCGCCCGCCGACCCGGTGGACGGGGACCTGCCGCCGTCCGACGCCGAGCTGGCGGCGCGGGTGCGCGGGGGCGACGACGGGGCGTACGAGGAGCTGTACCGGCGCCACGCGGACGCCGTGCGCCGGTACGCCCGCACCTGCTGCCGCGACAGCTTCACGGCCGAGGACCTGGCGGGCGAGGTGTTCGCCCGCACGCTCCAGGCCCTGCGGGCGGGCCGCGGACCGGACCTCGCCGTACGCGCCTACCTGCTGACGGCGGTGCGCAACGTCGCCGCCGCCTGGAGCCGCGGCGAGCGCCGGGAGCACCTGGTGGCGGACTTCGCCGCCCTCGCGGACTCCTCCGCGGCGCAGGGCCGGCCGGACGGCGCGGACCCCGGTGCGGACGCATGGGCGCTGGCCCGCGCGGACCGGCGGATGGTGATCCGGGCGTTCACCGCCCTCCCGGAGGAGGACCGGGTGGTGCTCTGGCACACCGAGGTCGAACGGGAACCCCCGCGCCAGGTCGCCGTGCTCCTCGGCAAGACCGCGAACGCCACCGCCGTGCAGGCGCACCGGGCGCGGGACCGGCTGGCGGCGGCGTTCCTGCAGGCGCACGTCTCGGCGGTGCAGGACGACGCCTGCCGCCGGCACGCCGAGCGCCTGGGCGCGCACGCCCGGGGCGCGCTGCGCAAGCGCGCCTCCGCGGAGACGGAGGCGCACCTCGCGGGGTGCGACCGCTGCTCGGCCGCCTACCTGGAGCTGCTGGACCTGAACGCGGGCCTGCGGGCCGTCCTCCCGGGCGGGGTGCTCGTCTGGGTCGGTGCCGGGTACTTCACCGCGGCCGCCGTCGCGACGGGGGCGGCTTTCGGCGGCGCGGCGGCGGGCACGGCCGGCGGCGGCGCCGGGAGCACGGCCGCCGAGGGGATGGGCGCCGCCGCCAAGGCGGCCGTCGGCGCGGTCGCGGCCGCCGCCGTGGCCGGGGTGGTCCTGGCCTACGCGCTCTCGGGCGGCACGGCCCGGCCCCCCGCGCGGGCGGTGCCGCCCGCCGCGCCGTCGCAGGTGGTGCCGCCGTCGGTCCCGCCCGGTCGGGGGACGCCCCCGCCGCGGACCCCCGCGCCGCACCGGACCGGCGACGCGCCGGTGCCGGGGCCCAGGCCCGTACCGGCCCCCGTGCCGCCGCGCGCCGCACCGGCCCCGGACCGGCACCCGGTGCTCCGGCCGGTACGGCGGCCGACGGCCGCGCCGCCGCCCCCGGCCCGGCCGAGGACCCCCCTGCCGCCCGCTCCCCGGCCCGCCCCTGCGCCGCCGCCCCTGCAGGCACCGCCCGCGGTGGACCGCCACTGGCTGGACGAGCTGCCCTTCGCGGTCGTGGGGCCGGCGCGGTCGCAGGGCGTGCACGGTCCGGGGACGGGCTGGTCCTGGAACCGCCACGGGCTCGGCACCGGCGGCGTCCGCTCCTGGCACGGGGTCACCGTGGGGGCGCCGTCGGAGGTGTCGGTCGATCTCGGCCGCCGCTGCGCGACGTTCGACGCCCTGGCCGGGATCGACGACATGGCGCAGGGGCTCGGACGGGTGGTCTTCTCCGTGGTGGGCGGCGACGGCCGGACGCTGTGGCGCTCGTCCCCCGTGGCCGGGGGCGGCACCGTGGGGGTGCACGTGCCGCTGGCGGGACAGCGGTCGGTGCGGCTGGTGGTGGAGCCGGCCGGAGGTGGGTGGAGCCTGCTGGACGTGGCGGACTGGGCGGACGCGCGGCTCGGCTGCAGGGGCTGAGCCGCGCGGGCGGAGGCCGGGGGCCGGGCGGGTCAGACGGCGCAGGACCCGTCGGCGCAGGCGTCGTCCCCCGCGCCCTCCGCCGCTCCGCCGGGGGCGGCGGTCTGCGCCGCGACCTGCTCCAGGACCTGGAGGAAGGTGGAGGCCTCCTGGGCCCCCTGGACGGCCCAGCGGCCCTCGAAGACGAAGGTGGGGACGGCGGTGACGCCCATCAGCTGCGCCTCGGCGATCTGCTCCCGCACCTCGGCGGCGCCCTCGTCGGAGGCGAGGTAGGCGGCGACGCGCTCCTCGTCCATGCCGGCGGCGGCGGCGAGCCGGGTGAGCCGGTCGCGGTCGCCGACGTTGCCGCCGTCGACGAAGTAGTCGTGGAGCAGGGCGTTCTTCAGGCGGGCCTGCACGGCGGCGCCGTACTCGGTCTCGGCGAAGTGGAGCAGGCGGTGTCCGAGGAGGGTGTTGACGGACTGGGCGGACGCGAAGTCGAAGGCGATGCCCTCCTGGCGCCCGACCTCGGCGAGGCGGGCGTTCATCTCCGTGATCCGGTCGCCGAACTTGCGGCGCAGCACGGGCTCCAGGGGCTCGGCCTCGGTGGGCGCGTCGGGGGCGAGCTGGTACGGCCGGTAGACCACCTCAACGGTGTCGGCGCCCGGGTAGGCGGCGAGGGCGCGCTCGAAGCGCCGCTTGCCGACGTAGCACCAGGGGCAGGCGATGTCGGAGTAGATCTCGACCTTCATGGGGTGTTCCGTCCTCGGGTTGCGTCCTCGTACGGGCGGGGTGAACGTCCGGAGGGGCCTGCGGAATTCCCGGGGGCGGGCCGTGACGGGGAGACGACGAGGGCCCCGGCGCCTTCCGGCGCCGGGGCCCTCCTCTGTGCGGAGCGGACGGCAGGGCTCGAACCTACGACCTAAACCCTGGAGGGGTTTCGCTCTACCAACTGAGCTACATCCGCGCGTTCACCCGGAGGAACCTTTCTCCTGGCGACGTGTGAAACTCTACCGGATTCCGGCGGGAGATCAAACTCGTCCCTCGACGGCGGAGTTGGCCGGTCGGGCGGCCGGGGCGGACCCGGCGGCCGGGGCGGGGACGACGAGGACCGGGCAGGCCGCGTGGTGGACGGCGGCCGTGCTGACCGAGCCGAGCAGCAGCCGGGCGAAGCCCCCGTTGCCCCGGGCGCCCACGACCAGGGTGTGGTGGCGGGCGCTGCAGTCGAGCACGGTGGCGATGGCGTCGCCCGGGACGACGTGCAGGGAGACGCGCCCGGCGAAGGGGCGGGGGCGGGCGTCCTGGACGGCGAGGACGCTGCGCCGCAGGCCGTCCCGCGCGGAGTGCAGCAGCCGGGCCACGCCGTCCCGGACGATCTCGGCCATGCCCAGGGTGTAGCCGCCGGGGGAGGGGTCGACCACCGAGAGGACGTACAGGGGCAGGCCGAGCAGCTCGGCCTCCGTCATCGCCCGGTCCAGGGCCCACAGGGAGCCGTTGGAGCCGTCGACCGCGGCCAGGACGCCGGGGGCGAGGGGCGGACCGGGCGGGGTCGCGGAGACGGGCAGGTCGGCGGCGTCCGCGTGGGGCGGCAGGCGGGCCGGTTCGTGGGGGGCGGGCATGGCGGTCCTTCGCGGGAGCGGGGCCCTCGGCGGCTCTTCCCGGGGGCGGCGGCCCCTCTTTGGGGTGGTCGGAACCGCCGCCTCCCATGTAACCCCGGCCGTGCGGCCCCGGCCAGGCAACTCCGGCGGACGGCCGGAGGGGGCGGCCGGAGGGGGCGGCCGGGGAGGACGGCCCAGGCGGACGGCTGGGCAGCGCGGGGCAGCCGGGCAGGGCAGCCGGGCAGGGCAGCCGGGCAGGGCAGGCCGGGGCCGCCGGGAGCGGGTCAGCCCGGGTGGGCGGCGAGGGCCCGGCGCTCCGCGACGGGCATGCCGGTCCAGCAGGAGCCGTTGCGGCGGGCGGTGTACCGCCGCAGCCACAGCTCGGTGGCCACCAGCTCGGCCAGGCCGTCGAGCGGGACGGCGGCGGCACCGTCGGCGGCGCGGGCGACGGCCCGCTGGACGGCGGGCAGGTCGATCAGGCCGAGTTCCGCCAGGAGGGGGGCGCGGAAGAGCTCCTCCAGCCCGTCCGCGGCGTGCCGGAGACCGGACCGGGCGGCCGAGGCCCGGTCGGGGCGCGGCCCCGCGCCCCAGTCGGCGGGCAGTCCGGCGACGCCCGCACCCGCGAGCACGGCGCGCAGCAGGGTGTGGCGGGCGCCGGGCTGCACCCGCAGGCCGTCCGGGACCAGCCGGCAGGCCCGGACCACCTGGTTGTCGAGGAACGGCGCGTGCAGGCGCTGGCCGTACTGCTCGGCGGCCTGGGCGAGGACGCGGTACGCGGCGGCGTGGCGGTGCAGGGCGAGCCGGGCCCGGCGTTCGCCGGGCCGCTCGGACGGGGCGGGGCGGCGCGCGGCGAGCCGCAGGCGCACCGCGACGCCGGAGAGCACGGAGTCGGAGAGCCAGCGGGCGGCGGGACCGGGGGCGCACCAGGTCAGGGCGGCCGCGGAGGCGCTGCCGGGGCTGGTGGCGGCGGCGGGTCCGTGGCGGGAGAGGAGGAGGACCGCGGCGTCCTCCAGCGCCTCCGCGTACGGGGCCCGGGCGAGGCGGCGGGCGGCGCGGAGGACGGAGACGGGGGTGCCGAGCGCGCCGGCGAGGGGGCCCTCGGCGGCGCTGTCGGCGCGGGCGAGGGCGGCGACCGGCCGGACCAGGTCGCGGCGGCGGCGGTCGCGCACCAGGTCGGCGAGGCGGGCGGGGTGGCCGTCCAGGGCCTGCCGGGCGCCGTAGCCGGTGAGGTGGTCGGCGCCGCCGGCGGCGAGCCGGGCGCGCAGCGCGGCGACGTCGACCAGGGCGGGGCCCGGCTCGTCGGTGAGGGGACCGGCGAGCGGGTCGCCGGCGAGGTCGGCGTAGGGCAGGGCGTCGGCGCCGGCGGGGACGACGGTGTGGTGCAGGCACGGCACCGCACCGGCGAGGCTGCGGGCGCGGTCCAGGGCCGGGGCGGGGGCGGGCGCGGTCCCGGGGGCGTCCGGCGCGCCGGCGGGGGGCTGCGCGGGGGGTTCCGCGAAGGTGACGGCGGTCAGGGGGACGGCGGAGGCGTCCGGGGCCGGGGCGGCGTCCGGGGCGGTCCGCGGGCGGGCCCACGACCCCCGGACCGCTCCGCTGCGGGGCCCGTCGTCCGACGGGGACCCGACGCCCCCGGGGGCCGGCGCGGCCGGCCGGGCGGCCGGGGTGGCGGCGGCGAGCAGGGCCAGGGTGGTGGAGGCGGTGCCGCCGGAGAGGTCCGCGCCGATCCGGGCCCGCCGCGGGGCGCCGCCCGGCGGCGGGGGCTGCGTGCGGATCCGGCAGCGGACGGCCTCCAGGAGCGAGCGGGTGAGCTCGCGGACCGCGGGCGCCTCGGCGAGCCGGACCGGTCCGCCCGCGGTCGGGGCGGCCTCCTCGTACGGGGCGGTCTGGGCGCGGCCCGACCGGACGGAGAGCGAGTGGCCGGGCGGCACCCGGTGGACCCCCTGGTAGGGGGTGGTGGTGCCGACGGCCTCGGGCGCCTCGGGGCAGGCCAGCCGGGCGGCGAGGTGGGCGGCGTCCACACCGGCGCCGACCAGGTCGGCGAGCGGCAGGGCGGCGGTCGCATAGGCGGTGCCGCCGCACCACGGCGTGTGGAAGACGGGCAGGACCCCGGCGAGGTCGGTGAGCAGGACGGTCCGGGTGCCGAGCTGCAGGACGGCGGTGTAGCTGCCGGGCCAGGCCGTCAGGTGGCGCAGGGCGCCGCCGCGGGCGGCGGCGAGCCCGGAGCGGAGCTCGGCGTCGGTGGCGCCGCACCGGCCGACGACCGCCAGCCGGGCGGTGGGGGCGGTCCGGCGCGACCGGGGCACCTGCGGGTGCGGTGCGGGGTCCGGGGAGGCGGCGTCGGGGTCCTGGGGGATCGCGGGGAATCCGGTGGCGGACTCGGCGGCCGCGCCGGGCCGCAGGGTGACCAGCCGCACCTCGTCCGGGCGCCAGTCCCCGACCG
This sequence comes from Streptomyces sp. NPDC001380, assembly GCF_042895785.1. Lineage (NCBI taxonomy): Bacteria > Bacillati > Actinomycetota > Actinomycetes > Kitasatosporales > Streptomycetaceae > Streptomyces > Streptomyces sp. NPDC001380. Next base: position 11,823 of record NZ_JBIAWP010000023.1, read on the forward strand.
CCCACAGCGGGTCGGGCCCGGGCCACAGCAGGCGGGCGGCGATGGGGCGCACCGTGCGGAGGGGGTCGGCCCCGGGCTCGCGGGACGGCGCCCCGGCCCCGGGCACACCACCGCTCCAGCCCGCCAACCACCGCATCGCGCCTCCACGGGACCCGGGTTCCCCGTCGGGCACAATCGTGCCACCAGTCCCCGCGGAGTTCTGCGGTGTCGGCACGGGTGATGTGAGGACTCGCGCTCCGCATACGGTGACGTTCCGTCACACAACGGGCGCGGCGGTCCCCGCGGAACCGGCCCGGGCCTCCCCCTCCCCGGCCCGGACCGGCCGCTCGCGGGGGGACGGCCCGGAAAAGCACAGCCCGGGAGGGCGTCCGCACGCCCCCCCGAGCCGGTCCGCCGCCCGCGGGGAATGAGGCGGCGGCGTCCCCCGGCCCACCGGGTCCTCGGACGGCGGGCCGACCCACACCGTCCAGGGAAGCGCCGCCCCACCGGCCCGCACAGGTCGCACGGGCGGGCGCACGCCTGCATGGCACCGGAGCACGCACACGCACCACCGCACCCGCCGCACCGTCGGCACCACCGGGCCGCTCCGCACCTGCCGGACCACGCCCGGCCGCCGCGGAACGGCCCGCGAACGGCGAGGTGATCGGAAACGGTCGGCAACCACGGGCGGGCGCACGCCCGCACAACCGGCAAGCGGCCGGAAAAGCGCGCAATCTCGCCATCCGGAACACCGCCTCTTAACCGTCGGGATGCACCGAACTACTCTGGGTGTGCCAAGGCTGTCGGAACGCCAGCGCCGAGGGGGTGGCAGGGTTGACGACCAGCAGCCCGCGGGGACCGAACGAGAAGCTGGGTTCACTGCTGTCCCTGGCCGGGATCAGCAACGCCGGGCTGGCGCGGCGCGTCAACGACCTCGGCGCGCAGCGCGGCCTGACGCTGCGCTACGACAAGACGTCGGTGGCCCGGTGGGTCACCAAGGGCATGGTGCCGCAGGGCCCGGTGCCGCACCTGATCGCGAGCGCCATCGGCGGCAAGCTGGGCCGCCCGGTGCCGCTGGAGGAGATCGGGCTGGGCGACACCGATCCGGCGCCGGAGGTGGGCCTGGCCTTCCCGCGGGAGGTGCCGGAGGCGGTGCGGACCGCCACCGACCTGTGGAAGGTGGACCTGGAGAACCGGCGGGCGCCGGGCGGAAGCCGCTGGAGCGACAGCCTCGCGGGGACGTTCTCGGTGACGGCGTACGCGATGCCGGTGTCGCGGTGGCTGATCACGCCCGCCGACGGCTCGGTGGCGCGGGAGGAGCCGTCGGCGGTCCCCGGCCACGGCGGCGTCCTGCTGCCGGACACGGCGTCGCCGGCGGAGCTGTCGTCGTACCGGGTGGGCCACGCGGACGCGGCCAAGCTGCGGGAGGCGGCGCAGGAGGCGCGCCGCTGGGACTCCAAGTACGGCGGCGGCGACTGGCGCTCGTCGATGGTGCCGGGCTGCCTGCGGATGGAGGCGGCGCCGCTGCTGCTCGCGTCGTACAGCGACGACGTGGGCCGGGCGCTGTTCGGGGCGACGGCGGAGCTGACCCGGCTGGCGGGCTGGATGGCGTTCGACACCGGCCAGCACGAGGCGGCGCAGCGGTACTACATCCAGGCGCTGCGCCTGGCGCGGGCGGCGGCCGACGTGCCGCTGGGCGGGTACGTGCTGGCGTCGATGAGCCTGCAGGCGACGTACCGGGGGTTCGCGGACGAGGGCGTGGACCTGGCGCAGGCCGCGCTGGAGCGCAACCGGGGGCTGGCGACAGCCCGGACGATGAGCTTCTTCCACCTGGTGGAGGCGCGGGCGCACGCCCGGGCGGGGAGCGCGGGGGCGTGCTCGGCGGCGCTGTCGGCGGCGGAGTCCTGGCTGGAGCGCTCCCGCGCGGGCGACGCGGACCCGGCGTGGATCGACTTCTACTCGTACGACCGGCTGGCGGCGGACGCGGCGGAGTGCTTCCGCGACCTGGGGGTTCCGGCGAAGGTGCGGCAGTTCACGCGGGAGGCGCTGGCGCGTCCGACGGAGGGGTTCGTGCGGTCGCACGGGCTGCGGCTGGTGGTGTCGGCGATGGCGGAGGTGCAGGCCGGCGAGCTGGACGCGGCGGTGGCCGCGGGGGCGCGGGCGGTGGACGTGGCAGGGCGGATCTCGTCGCAGCGGACGCGGGAGTACGTACTGGAGATGCTGCGGCGGCTGGAGCCGTTCCGGGGGGAGCGGGCGGTGCGGGAGCTGGAGGAGCGCGCGAAGCTGGTCCTGGCGGCGTCCGCCTAGCGCCCGGGGGCGCAGGGAGGGCGGGCCGGCGCGCGGCCTTCACCGGCCTGCCGGCCCGTGGAATGATCGCGGGGACTTCGGCGGCCGAACGGGGAGAACGCCTGGTGGGGTACGACGTCGACGTGCTGGTGGTGGGCGGCGGGATCGTCGGCCTGTCGACGGCGTACGCGCTGGTGCGGGAGCGGCCGGGCGTCTCGGTGGAGGTGCTGGAGAAGGAGGACTTCCTGGCGTCGCACCAGACGGGCCGCAACAGCGGGGTGATCCACAGCGGCGTCTACTACCGCCCGGGGTCGTTCAAGGCGCGGTTCGCGGTGGGCGGCGCGGCGGAGATGGTGGAGTTCTGCCGGGAGCACGGCATCGCCCACGAGGTGACGGGGAAGCTGATCGTGGCCGTGGACCGGGAGGAGCTGCCGCGGCTGCACGCCCTGGCGCGGCGCGGCCGCGAGAACGGCATTCCCGTGCGGGAGCTGGACCGGGCCGGGATCGCGGAGCACGAGCCCCACGTCGCGGGGGTGGCGGGCCTGCACGTGGGCACCACCGGGATCTGCGACTTCCCGGCGGTCGCCCGGCGCCTCGGCGCCCTGGCGGAGGCCGCCGGGGCGCGGCTGCGGCCGGCCGAGGAGGTGCTGCGGGTGGACCACCGGCCGGACGGGGTGGTGGTGGGCACGCGCCGCGCGGAGCTGCGGGCGGGGGTGCTGGTCAACTGCGCCGGGCTGCACAGCGACCGGGTGGCGCGGCTGGCAGGCGACGACCCGGGCGTGCGGATCGTGCCGTTCCGCGGCGAGTACTACGAGCTGGTGCCGGAGCGGCGCGGCCTGGTCCGGGGGCTGGTGTACCCGGTGCCGGACCCGGCGTTCCCGTTCCTCGGCGTGCACCTGACGCGGGGCGTCCACGGCGACGTGCACGTGGGGCCGAACGCGGTGCCCGCGCTGGCCCTGGAGGGCTACGACCGGCGGACGGTGCGGCTGCGGGACGTGGCGGCGACGGCGGCGTTCCCGGGCACCTGGCGGATCGCCAGACGGCACTGGCGGTACGAGGTCGGGGAGCTGCACCGGTCGCTGTCGAAGCGGGCGTTCACGGCGGCGGTGCGGCGGCTGCTGCCGGAGGTGGCGACGGAGGACCTGGTGCCGGCGCCGGCCGGGGTGCGGGCGCAGGCGGTGGCGCGGGACGGCACGCTGCTGGACGACTTCGCCTTCGCCGGCTTCGACCCGGAGGCGAAGCCGGACACGGCCTCGGGCCGCCCGTCCCGCCTGGTGCACGTCCTGAACGCGCCGTCGCCGGCGGCGACGGCCTCACTGCCGATCGGCCGGGAGGTGGCACGGCGGGCCCTGGCCGCGCTGGACGCGGAGCGCTGACCGCCCCGCCGCATCGTGTGGCGCACGTCACACCCCGGCCCGCGTGAGGTCCCGCCCGCCGCCGGGTCCGACTCCCCGACGGACACCGCAGGGTGCCCGCAGCGAGGAGGAGGACCCATGTCGGACACGACCGCCACGAGCGCCGTCCGCACCGCCGCCGTCGCGAGGACCGGGGAGGCCGGGGAGGGCCGGGCCCGGGTGCTGACGGGCCGTACCGGCGCCGGGACCGCCCCGGAGGAGCGCGGCCGGACCACCATCGCGGACAGCGTGGTGGAGAAGATCGCGGGCATGACCGCCCGCGAGGTCCCCGGCATCCACAGCCTGGGCGCGGGCATGGCGCGGACCCTCGGCGCCGTCCGGGACCGGGTGCCCGGCGGCCGGGCCAACGTCTCACGGGGCGTCAAGGTCGAGGTCGGCGAGCGCCAGGCGGCCGTGGACATCGACGTCGTCGTCGAGTACGGCGTGCCGATCGCGGAGGTCGCCGCGGACGTGCGCAGCAGCGTGATCGCCGCCGTGGAGCGGATGACGGGCCTGGAGGTCGTCGAGGTGAACATCGCCGTCGACGACGTCCACCTGCCCGACGAGCAGGACGACCTCCCGGAGCCCGAGAGCCGGGTGAAGTGACGGCCCGGGCCTGCGGAGGGGCGTCGCGATGAGCGGAGCGGTGGTGGGGCTGGCCGCGGGCATGGCCCTGGGGTTCGCGGGGGCGTTCGGCGGCTTCTGGGCGTTCCTGCTGGTGGCCGTGCTCGGCGCGGTGGGCCTGGTCGCGGGGCGCGTCCTCGACGGCGGCCTCGACGTCCGGGACCTCCGGGACCTCGTGCGGCCGCAGGACCGGCGGTGACGGCGACGGTGTCGACGACGGCGACGCCCACGGTGTCGACGACGGGGGCCCCGGCGGGAGCGGGGCTGCCGCCGCCCGCCGAGCGGGGGGCGACGGTCCTCCCCGACCGGGTGGTCGCCCGCGTCGCGGGCCGCGCCGCGCACGAGGCCCTCACGCGCCGGTGGGGCGCGGCCCCGGACCGGCTCGGCCTCAACGGGCCGGGGGCGGAGGTGTCGGTGCGCGGCGGGGAGGCCCGGATCGCCCTCGGCGTCGACCTCCCCTACCCCGTGGACATCGCGGGCGAGGCCCGCGCACTGCAGGACGCGGTCGCCCGGCGGGTCGCGGACCTGACCGGGCTCCGGGTCGGCGAGGTCACCCTCACCGTGCGGCGGCTCGTCCCCCGCGGCGCGGCGGCGGACCGGGTCCGCTGACGGCGGACGCTGCCCGGGCGGACCGAACGGACCGAACGGACCGGCCGGACCGGCCGGACCGGCCGGACCTGCCCGGAGGACCGCAGCGGGGGGCTACCCCGCCGCCGGCGCACCGGGCCGCGGCCGGGTCCCGGGAGCGGCCGGGCCGCGCGAGCCGTGAGAAGCGCGCGAGCCGTGAGAACCGCCGAAGCCTGGAAGGAGCGAAGACGTGACGACGCAGCAGGACCTCCCGGTCCCGCAGGCGGCCCCCGGCGGGTCGGAGGACCCGGCGCGGGCCGGCGGCCCCCGACCGTCCCGCGACGGCGGCGCGGCCGCCGGGGCCGTGCCGGACGCCGGTCCGCGCCCGCGCCGCCCCTGGTCGGCCCGCCGCGTGCCCGCCGCACTGGTGGCCGCCGCGGGCGCCGTCGCCTGCGGGGCGCTGCTGTACGACGTGGTGGCGGTCCGGACGGGTGCCGCGGGTGGCGCGTGGCGCCGGGAGCTGGCGGACGGGCTCGCCGCCCTGCCCCTGTCGGACGCCCGGGTACTGGCCGGGGCCGCCGCGGCCGCGCTGCTCGGCCTGTGGCTGCTGGTGCTGGCGCTCACCCCGGGCCTGCGCGGCAGGCTGCCGCTGCGGGTCCCGGGAGCCCCGGAGGGGGTCCGCGCCGACCTGGAGCGCCGGGGCGCAGCCCTGCTGCTGCGGGACGCGGCGCTGCGCGTCCCGGGGGTGGGGGGAGCGCGGGTCCGGGTCGGCAGGCGCCGCGTCCGGGCCCGGGTGGACGTGCGGTTCCGCGACCCGCGGCAGGTGCGCGAGGACGTCACCGCGGCGCTCCGCGCCGAGCGCCGCGGCCTCTCCCTGGCCCGGCCGCCGCGCCTGTCGGTCCGCGTGCGCCGGGCCCCCGACCGGACGGTCACCGCACCCGCACCCGCGCCTGCGCCTGCGGCGGCGCACGCACCGGCACCGGCACCGGCACCGGCACCCGCCGCACGTCACGACGAGGAGGGCACCCGATGAAGGTCCAGGCTGCGGTGAACCGGATCCTGCTGGCGCTGGCCGGCCTGGTCCTGCTCGGCGGCGGACTGCTGGTCCTGGCCGGCGGCCTGGACCTGCTCCCCGGGACGGAGGACGGGCGGCTGCCCGGTCCGCACGACGTGCTGCTCGGCCGGGCCCGGCGCACCCGCTTCACCGGCGAGGGCTGGTGGTGGCCCGCCGTCATCGCCGGCCTCGCCCTCGCCGTCGTGCTCGCCGTGTGGTGGCTGACGGCCCAGCCGGGCCCGCGCACCGCCGGCCGCCTGGTCCTGGGCGGGCCGAAGCCGCCGGAGGGCGTCGAGCTGCGCGGCCAGGCGCTCGGCGACGCGGTCGCCGCCCAGGCGGCGGGGCTGCCCGGCGTCCGGCGGGCCGGAGTGCGCCCGGTGGGGCGCCCGGACCGGCCGCGGGCGCGGATCGCGCTCACCCTGGCCCCGGACGGCGAACCGGCGGCGGTCCTGCGGGCGCTGTGCGAGGGACCGCTGGCGGACGCCCGCACGTCCGCGGGCTGGGCGTCGCTGCCGGCGGACGTGCGGCTGCGGGTCGCCGGGCACCGCACCCGGCGCGCCGAGTAGGCGGAGGAGGGCGGGTGCGGCGGACGGGCACGGGGACGCCGGGCCCGGGGCGGTCCGGGCCCCGTCCGGGTGGTCCGGCCGGTGCGGACGGCGGTTCGGCCGCCTCCCGGCGGTGTCCCGTGCCTCACTCGGTGCGGTGCGGCGCGGCTTCGGACGCGCCTTCCCGGACAGAAGCCCCTGGCGCCCGGCCGCCCCCGCGGCGGCGCCCCGCCCCGTCCCGACGGACCGGGGCCACGGACGAGATGAGGAGCAGATGGGAGAAGGTCCCTCGACCGCCGTGCCCGGCGACGGCAGCGCGGGGCCGGCCGCGGACGCCCCGGGCCTCCTCCCCCACGGGGACGGGCCGGGGACGGAGCAGGCCGGGACGGGGCGGTCCGGTCCCTCGCGGCCCGGTCCGGGGCCGGGCACGGCCGGTCCGGCCGCCCGGTCCGCCCCTGCCCCTGCCCCTGCCCCCGTCGCCGCCCGCGTCCCCGTGCCGGACGAGCGCCTGCTGGACGACCGGCTGCTGGCCGTCCGCGCCGCCGAGGGCGACGACGACGCCTTCGCGGAGCTGGTCCGCCGCCACAGCGGGACCATGCTGGCCCTCGCCCACCGCATGCTCGGCAGCCGCCCCGACGCCGAGGACGCCGTGCAGGACGCCTTCGTCAGCGCGTGGCGCCGGCTGCCGGAGTTCCGCCACGACTCGGCGTTCGGCACCTGGATGTACCGCATCGTCACCAACCGCTGCCTCAACGCCCTGCGCAGCCGCCCGCCCGCCGTGCGGCTGGAGGACGTGCCCGAGCCCCCGGCGTCCGGGGGCCTCGGCGCCCCGGCCCGCACCGCCGAGGCGGACGCCGCCATGGCCGCCCTCGCCGAGGCGCTGCAGCGGCTCAGCCCCGAGCAGCGGGCCTGCTGGGTGCTGCGGGAGCTGCACGGCCTCCCCTACGAGGAGATCGCGCACGTGACGGATACCAGTGAGCAGGCCGTGCGCGGCAGACTCTTCCGCGCACGGCGGGCCCTGACGGAGGTGATGAGCCCATGGCGCTAGGCGACCGGCCGGACCCCCCGGGCGGGGACGGACCGCGGCGGCACGACGGCCTCCGGCGGGAGACCGGTGTGCGGCGGGAGACCGGTGTGCGGCGGGAGACCGGTGTGCGGCAGGACACGGGTCCGCGGCAGGACACCGCGCCCCTGCCCGGCACCGGGCTGCCGCCCGGGGACGAGCGGCTGCCCTGCGGGCGCTCGCTCGGCGGCGCCTGGGACGACGTCGACTCCGGGAGCGGCCCGCCGGACGGCCACCCCGCCGACTGCCCGTACTGCCGGGAGGCCGCGGACGGGCTGCGGGCGCTGGGCCGGGCCGCGCGGTCCCTGCGGGCGCAGACCCCGGGGACGCGGTCGGAGGCCGGCGCCGACGCCTTCACGGCCCGGGTGATGGGGGCGGTGCGCGCCGAGGTGCGGCTCGGCAGGCTGCTGCCGCTGGGTCCGCCGGAGGAGCGGCTGCGGGTGTCCGAGGCCGCCGCGGCGAAGGTGCTGCGGGGCGCGGCCGACGCCGTCCCCGGGGTGCGGGCGGCGAGCTGCCGCCTGGTGGCCGAGGAGGACGGCGGCGTACGGGTCGCGATGACCCTGGCCGCCGGGCTGGACACGCCCTTCCCCGAGCAGGCGGACCGGGTGCGGCGGGCCGTGCGGGACGCGGCCGACCGCGCCCTGGGGCTCGTCGTGGGCGGGGTCGACCTGGAGGTGTCGGCGCTGCTGCCGTCACCGGACGGTGCGGCGGAGGACGCGGGGGGTCCCGCAGCGGGTCGCCCGGCGGAGGACGGACCGGCCGCCGGACCGGCCGCCGGTCCGGCGGACGAGGAGGAGCGATGAACCGGGTCACCGACGCCGAGGTCGCGGCGGCCGCCGCCGGGGCCGCGTTGGCCGTTCCCGGCGTCGTCGGGCTGCAGCCGCGCGTCGCCGACCTGCTCTCCCGGGCCGCGGCCCGGTTCGCGGGCCAGGTGGCCGCCCAGGTCACGGACCAGGCCGCGGCCCGGTCCGCGGACCGGGCCGCGGACCGTGCGGGCGGCTCCGGCGCCGGACGGGTGCCGGACGGGGCGGGCGTCCGGGCGGAGCGGCAGGGCGGCGGCGCGGGATGGCAGGTGGAGGTGCGCTGCGTCCTGGACGGCGGGACCAGGGCCCTGGACGCGGCGCGCGCCGTGCGCGCCGCCGTCCTGGCGGCGGTCGCGGACCTGCTGGCCGCCCGCGGGGAGCCGGAGCCGGTCTCGGTGGGCGTGACGGTCACCCGCGTCGGCCTCCCCGTGCCCGCCGGTGAGGCGGCGGGGCGCGGGCGGGCGGGCGGACCGGAGCGGAGCCCGCAGCCGCAGGACTGACCGGCCCGGACGCGGCACCGGCACCGGCACCGGCACCGGCACCGGCCTCGTCACCGCCGCCGTCACCGCCACCGCCACCGCCACCGCCACCGGCGGGGTGTCCGGCCGGGCCGTCCCACCGGGCCGTCCCACCGGACCGTACGCCGCTGCCCGCCACCCGCACGCCCCCGTAGACTCGGGGGACTGTGAGCGCCTCCACCGAATCCCGCCCCTACCCGCACACCGCCACGCCCGAGCAGCATCGGGAGCGGCGGATCCGCTCGTTCCACCCGCGCCGCGGCCGGATGAGCGCCACCCAGGAGACCGCCCTGGAGCGGCTGTGGCCGCGGTACGGGACACCGATCGACAGCACGCCGCTGGACCTGGCGGAGCTGTTCGGCCGCGAGCTGCCGGTGGTGCTGGAGATCGGCTTCGGCATGGGCGAGACCACCGCGGCGATGGCGGCGGCGGACCCGTCGACCGGCATCCTCGCGGTGGACGTCCACACCCCCGGCCACGGCAACCTGCTCACCCGCGTCGAGGAGGACGGCCTGGCGAACGTGCGCCTCGCCGCCGGCGACGCGGTGGTGCTGCTGCGCGACATGCTCGCGCCGGCCTCGCTCGCGGGGCTGCGGGTGTACTTCCCCGACCCCTGGCCGAAGGCGAGGCACCACAAGCGGCGGCTGATCCAGCCGGAGTTCACGGCCCTGGCCGCGTCCCGGCTGGCCCCGGGCGCGACGGTGCACTGCGCGACCGACTGGGAGCCGTACGCCGAGCAGATGCTGGAGGTGCTGTCGGCCTCGCCGGAGCTGGAGAACCTCCACCCGGAGGGCGACGGGACGGTCCTGGAGGACGGCAGCGTGCCCGGCTACGCGCCGCGGCCCGCGTGGCGGCCGGTGACCAAGTTCGAGCGGCAGGGCCTGCGCAAGGGGCACGTGGTCCACGACCTGCTGTTCCGCCGCCGCTGACGCCCCGTCCGCCCCGCCGGGTGGGCATGGCGCCCGTCAGGCACTGATCCGGCGCACCCGAGTCGTCACGGTGCGCGCGCCCGGCGCGACCGTGGGTGGCCGAAGCCCTCCCCGTCGCGGGCCGGGTCCCCTAGGGTCGGGGGGATGAGCAGCGTGCAGCCGGTCCGCCCGTGGCAGTCCGCGCAGGCCCGCCCGGGACACGTCCGGCCGGACCCCGTCCGGCCACGGCCCCCCGCCGGGCACCCGTCCGGCTCCGCCGACGGACCGGCGCGCAGAGCGCCGGGCAGGTTCCGTACGGGCGGCCTCCGCACACCCGGGCTCCGCGCGGGCAGCCTCCGCGCCGCCGGCCTCCGCACGCGTGTCCTCGGCGCCGGCGGCCCCCGCACGGACGGGGTCCCGGCGGGGCGGACCGGCCGAGCGGTCCGGTTCGCGGTGCCGGCGGCGGCGCTGGCCCTGCTCCTGTGCGGGGTGGCGATCCTGGAGCTGGTGGAGCGGCAGACCGGCCGGCCCGGCCTCCTGGTGGGCCTGGGACTGGCGGTGCTGCCGGTACCCCTGGTGCTGGGGGCCCTCGCCTGGCTGGACCGGGTGGAGCCGACCCCCGTCCGCGCCCTGGCGTTCTGCTTCGGCTGGGGCGCGTGCGCGGCCACGCTGGTGGCCATCCTCGCCAACACCTGGACCGCCGACCTGCTCGCCTCCCACCGGGGCGCGCGGGGCGAGACGATCGGCTCGGCGGTGGCGGCGCCGCTGGTGGAGGAGACCTGCAAGGGCGCCGCGGTCCTGCTGCTGTTCCTGCTGCGCCGCAGGTACGTCGGCTCCGTCGCCGGCGGCATCGTGCTGGCCGGCGTCACCGCGTGCGGCTTCGCCTTCACCGAGAACGTCCTCTACCTGGGCCGCTCCTGGACCGAGGACCGGGCGGCGGGCCACGGCATCGACGCGACGGTGTGCACCTTCGTCCTGCGCGGCGTGCTCTCGCCGTTCGCCCACCCGCTGTTCACCGCCCTGATCGGGATCGGCTTCGGCACGGCGGCCCTGGCCCGCGACCGCCTGCTGCGCACGGCGGCGCCCGCCGGCGGCTGGCTGGCCGCGACGGTGCTGCACGGCACCTGGAACGCGGCCGCGGCGCTCGGCACCGGCGGCTTCCTGCTGGTCTACGGGGTCTTCATGGTGCCGGTCTTCGGCGGCGTGATCGGACTGGCGGTGCGGGCGCGCGGCGCCGGCCTGCGGGCGGCCCGCCTCCAGCTCCCGGCGTACGTCCGGGCGGGCTGGCTGGGCGAGGACGAGCCGGAGGCACTGGGGACGGTACGGCTGCGCGGGAGGGCCCGCCGGCGGGCCCGGGCCCTGCACGGGCCCGCGGGGGCGCGGGCGGTGGACGAGTACGTCGCCCTGGCGACCGCGCTGGCGCTGCTGCGCCACCGGGCCGAGCGGGGGGCGGTGCCGGTCGCGGAGTTCGCGGTGCGCGAGTACGGGCTGCTGCAGCGGCTGTGGCGGCTGCGTCCGCTGGCGTCGCCCGCCCTGGCGGAGGCCGCGGCGGAGGAGAGGGCGGACGGCGGCTGAGGGGACGTGAGGCGCGGGGGCGCGGGGGCGCGGGGGCGCGGGGGCGGGACGCCGACCGCGGGGGCGGGACGTGGGGGCGGGACGTGGGGGCGGGACGCGGGGGCGGGACGCCGACCGCGGGGGCGGGACGTGGGGGCGGGACGCGGGGACAGGGGCACACACGTGCGGTAACACGTTCGGCACATCCCCGATTGCGGAGCGTGGCGAAGCGTGAAATCCGTGGAGGGGAAAGACCCGTCTCCTCCGAAAGGCTCTGCCATGCGCAACCGACGGCTCGCCGCCGTACTCGCCGGTGCCCTCCTCGCCGGCTCGCTGACCGCCGGTGCGGGGGTCGCGCTCGCGACCGCCGACCGTGACGCCGCCCCGGCGGCGGCCCAGGCCGCCCCCAGGGCCGACGCCTCCCGCACGGTCGACCTGCTGGGCTCGCTCGGCGAGGTCACCAGCCGGGTCAACGACCTGGTCTCCTCCGCCAAGCGCGGCGGGGCCGTCGCCCAGGCGCAGCAGAACGCCGGTGCGCTCGGCGACGCCGCGCAGCAGCTCTCCGCCAAGGTCGGACGGCAGGCCGGGCAGGGCGTCCCGGCCCGGGGCAAGGGCGGCGCCCGTGCCGCGGCCGCGCTCCCCTCCGTCGACGACGTGATCGGCAAGCTCAAGGGCCACGTCCAGGACCTGCTCACGGCCCTGCAGAAGAACGACCAGAAGGCCGTCAGCGATGCGATCCAGCAGATCGCCGACGACGCCGTGGCGCTGGTGAAGGCGGTCCTCGCCGCCCTCGGGGTGGCGCTCCCGGCGCTCCCGGCCGCCGCCTCCTGAGCGACCGGCCGCCGCCTCCCGGCACCGGGGGGCCGTACGGCACAGAGGGGCCGCAGCCGGTGTCCGGCTGCGGCCCCTCACCCGCGCGCCCCTGAGCGCCGGGGTCCGTGGCGGCTCAGTGGCCGAAGGCCGCCACCGGGGACGCCCCGGGGCCGCCGGAGGTGCCGGGGCGCTTCGCCGGCGGCCGGGACGACGGCCGGGGGGACGGGGACGCCCCGGGCAGCGCGTAGAGGTGGCGGGGCGTCACGATCCGGGTGACGGCGGTGGCGAAGAGGGTGGCGGGCTCGCCGCCGGAGGGGGCGGGGGCGTCGGTGTTGACGAGCACCACGAGGGTCGCCCCCGCCGCGGGCAGGTGGACGGCGACGGTCTGGTAGCCGGGCAGCGAGCCGTTGTGGCCGATCCAGCCGTTGAGGTCGAAGATGCCGAGGCCGTAGCCGAGGCCCGGAGCGCCCGTGGGGAGGGTCCGCAGGCGCTGCCGCTGGGTGGCGGGGGTGAGCAGGGTGCCGCGGGCGGCGGTGACGGCCCAGGCCCGCAGGTCGTCGAGGTCCGAGATCACGGCACCGGCGGCCCAGGCCCAGGAGGGGTCCCAGTCGGTGGCGTCGGCGACCGCGCCGGTGGGCGTCTGCCGCGTGTAGCCGCGGGCGTGCGGCTCCGGGAACTCCGGCCCGATCGGCAGCAGCGTCCGCCGCAGCCGGACCGGGTCCATCACCCGCTCCGCGAGATAGCGGTACAGCGGCATCCCGGAGGCCTTCTCCACCACCAGGCCGAGCAGCACGGTGTTGGTGTTGGAGTACTGGAACGCCGTGCCGGGCCGGGCCGTGGCGGGGTGCCGGAAGGCGTACGCGAGCAGCTGCCGCGGCGTGAACGCGCGGTGCGGGTCGGCGAGGAACGCCTTGTCGAAGGCGGCGTCCTCGGTGTACGAGAAGAGGCCGCTGCGCATCTCGGCCAGCTGGCGCAGGGTGATCCGGCCGCCGCCGGGGACACCCTCCACGTAGCGGGAGACCGGGTCGTCGAGCCGCACGCGGCCGCGGTCCACCAGCTGCAGCAGCGCGGTGACGGTGAAAGTCTTGGTCTCACTGCCGATCCGGAAGCCGAGGCGGGGCGACATGGGGGTGCGCCCGGACCGGTCGGCGCTGCCGAGGGCGCGCACGTACCGGCCGCCCGGCGTCCACAGGCCCACCAGTGCGCCGGGCGCCCTCGTGTCACGGAGCACCTTCCGCACCGCCCGGTCGAGTTCGGCGACGACGGCGGGGGTCAGGCGGCGCGCCCCATCGGGGCTGCCGGCGGCGGGGGCGGGGGCGGCGGGGCTGCCGCCGCCGGCGGCGAGGGCGGCGGCGGGGACCGCGGCGGGCGCGGCGGACGAGGGTCCGGCGGATCCGGGCCCGGCGGACGCAGGCCCGGCGGGCGATCCGGGGGCCGCGCAGGCCGGGAGGCCCAGGACGGCGGCCAGGACCGCCGCGGCGGCGGCGTGGCGCACCCGCAGCGGCGCCCGGCGCTCGGGGGTGCGCGTCATCTCGGTCTCCTCCTCGGACGTGCCGCGGGACGCCTCCTGCCGCCCTGCTCGGGGCCGCGGGAGGACGGCACGATCAACGTAAGCGGGGGCGCGGAGGACGGCGACGCGGGCGGGGTCCTCCCGGGTCCATCCGGGTGGGGCACCCGGCCATGCGTCCGCGCGCCGCGGCGCTCAGGCCGCCGCGGCTGGTAGCGGGACGGCCCCCGGTCCGCCCCGCAACGCCGGCCCTCCGCTTCCCGCGGGCCTGCTCCGGCCCGGGGAAACCCGCTCGACACGCCCCGGCCGCCCCGGCAGAGTCCCCCCATGGACGGGAACGGGACGGACGGTCGGGACCCGGCCTGCGGCGGGCTGGACGCGACAGGCCCGCGCGCGGAGACGGGCACGGGCACGGGACCGCCCACAGGGACGGGCACGGGCACGGGTACTGAGCCGGGTACGGCTGCCGGCACGGCCCCGGGCACAGGCCTGGACGGCGACGGGTGCATCGTCCGGGAGGGCTCCCTGGACCGTGTCGGGCCCGAGTTCGCCCCGGCGGTCGACGCGGCCCGAACCCGCATCGCCGAGGTCTTCGGCCCAGACCGCCTGCGCAGCGCCTACCTGTACGGCAGCGTCCCGCGCGGCACCGCCGTACCCGGCACGTCCGACCTCGACCTGCTCCTGGCCCTGCGCGGCGCCCCCACACCCGCCGACCGGGCCGACGCGGCGGCCCTGGAGTCCGGGATCGACGCCGCGTTCCCGCAGGTCGACGGCGTGGGCGTCCTGCTCTTCGACACGGCCGTGCTCCTCAGCGAGCTGGAGCGGTACGACCTGGGGTGGTTCACCGCCTGCCTGTGCACCCCGCTGCTCGGCGACGACCTGGCCGCCCTGCTTCCCCGGTACCGGCCCACGGCGCTGCTCGCCCGCGAGACCAACGGCGACCTGGCCCTGGCCCTGCCCGGCTGGCGGGCCCGGGCGGCCGCCGCCCGCACCGACACCGAACGCCGGGCCCTCAGCCGGGGCGTGTCCCGCCGGCTCGTCCGCAGCGGCCTGACCCTGGTCATGCCGCGCTGGGGCAGCTGGACCAGCGACCTCGACGCCTCCGCCGAGGTCTTCGGCCGGTACTACCCGGCGCGCGCCGCCGCGATGCGCCTGGCCGCCGCCACCGCACGCACCCCGACCGCCGACCCCGCCGTCCTGTCCGCGCTCCTCGACGGCCTGGCGCCGTGGCTGGCAGCCGAGTACACCGCCGTCCACGGCCCCAAGGCGCCCCGGCCCTGACGGGCCTTCCGGCAGGGAGAACTTCCCTCGATCGCTCACGACCGATACGGTCCCGTGAAGGAAGCGTGAAAGCAGGGGGCGGTGCGGCCGTCCGGGGTGTGCGGCGAGGTGCGATGAGCGGCAGCAGCTGGAAGTTCGACGTCCCCACCAGCGGGAGCAAGCAGTTGCCGCCGGACCCACGGTACGTGGAGGCGCTGAGCAGCCAGGGCTACGGCTTCGAGGTCGCCGTCGCGGACCTGGTCGACAACTCGATCGACGCCGGCGCCCGCGACGTGGTCGTCCACTTCCTGCGCGACGGCGACCGGCTGGTGAGCCTGCTCGTGGTCGACGACGGCCACGGCATGGACGAGGACGCCCTGGACGTCGCCATGACGGTCGGCGGCCGACGCGACTACGCTCCCGGCGCGCTCGGCATGTTCGGGACCGGCCTGAAGTCCGCCTCGCTGTCCCACGCCGACGCGGTGACGGTGGTCAGAAGGACCAAGCGCACGCGCGCCGCAGGCCGCCGCCGGCTCACCGCGCACGCCGTGGACGGCTTCCGCTGCGACATCGTCGACCCGGACTGCAGCCAGGACCTCGTCGACCGGCACGTCGGCCGCCCCGTCGCCAGAAGCGTCGCATGAACGACTTGGCTATGGATTCAGCGGCAGCAGAAGGCAATGGATCAGCGGCTGTTGACCGTGCAAGAACCACCGCACGCGCCTTCCCTCCGGCGGGACGCCGCGACGAGATCACTCCAACCGCTGGAGACTGGTCATATGCCGCCCATCGCATCATCGGCCGCCGTTGCCGCGCGCATGAGTCGACAGGCGTCGCGCAACACGGCTCAGGAGCTTGCCGTTCGCCGTCTGCTGCACCGCGGTGGACTGAGATACCGAATTCACGTCCCCGTCCCAGGAATGCCCCGTCGAACGATGGACATCGCGTTCGGCAGAGTACGGATCGCCGTGTTCCTCGACGGCTGCTTCTGGCACGGTTGTCCTGATCACGCCACGAAACCTCGAGCGAACGCCGCGTGGTGGCGTGACAAGCTCAACCGGAACATCGAGCGTGATCGCGAGACGACCGATCACCTGGCCTCGGCGGGTTGGACGGTACTGAGGTTCTGGGAACACGAAGCACCGGAGGACATCGCCTGTCGAATCGCAGCCGAGGTGCGGACAAGACGACCCGAGAAGCACTGATCTGTCGCACGTCCGGGCGAATGCGCTTCCGCACATGTGCGCCAGCAGATCGTGACCTCACAGGGACAGCAGCGGCGGCCGGGGCCGGGTGGGCGGGTGCGGCACCGGCGGAGGGGTGGTCGAGGCGGGGCTGGTGGAAGGTGGCGGG
Organism: Streptomyces sp. NPDC001380; assembly: GCF_042895785.1. Lineage (NCBI taxonomy): Bacteria > Bacillati > Actinomycetota > Actinomycetes > Kitasatosporales > Streptomycetaceae > Streptomyces > Streptomyces sp. NPDC001380. The sequence continues at coordinate 28,051 of NZ_JBIAWP010000023.1, forward strand.
ATCGGGGAGGGTGGTCCAGCGGAGGACGGGCCAGACGACGGCGAAGGCGCGGCCGACGACGTTCCCCACGGGGACGAAGCCGTCGCCGGGGTGCTGGAGCTGGTGGTACCGGGAGTCCCAGGAGCCGTTGCGGTGGTCGCCCATCACCCACAGGTGGCCGGCGGGGACGGTGACGGTGCCGACCGGGTCGTCGTCGCAGGGGGTCGCGCCGGGATAGAGGTAGGGCTCGTCCAGGGGGACGCCGTTGACCTCGACCGGTCCGCCCGCGTCGCACCGCACGGTGTCGCCGCCGACGGCTATGACCCGCTTGATCAGGTCCTTCTCGTAGCCCGACGGCGCGAGCCCGACGAGGGAGAGCACCCTGCGGACGTCACGGAGAGCGGCGTTGCCGCCCTCCCCCGGGGACTCCTCGCCGAGCCAGTCGCCCGGGTCGTGGAAGACGACGACGTCGCCGCGGTGCGGCTCGGCGCCGAACCAGGGGCTGAGCTTGTCGACCAGCACCCGGTCGCCCAGGTCGAGCGTTCCCTGCATGGACCCGGAGGGGATGGAGAAGGCCTGGACGAGGAAGGTCTTCGCTCCCAGGGAGAGGAGCAGCGCGACGCCCAGCAGGATGGGCAGCTCCCGCCACCAGGACCGCGGGCCGCGCGTCCTGCGGCGCCACCGCCCGTGTTTCCCGGCCGGCGCGTCCGCCTCCGCAGTCTCCGCCGACTCCGCCGTGTCCACCCGCGTCTCCGATCCGCTTCCGCTCCGTGGTCCGCTCCGCCCGACGGGCCGGTCAGGGCCCGGTCCGGCGCTCGCCGAACCCTCAACGAACAGGAGTTCCCGTGCGCCACCCGGACGGGCGGGATTCCGGGGCGGTAGGTGAGGAGCCGTCAGGAGCGCGAGGAGGGGGCGGGGGCGCGAAAAGCGCTGGTCGGGAGGGTCTGTGCGATGGGACGAGCGCCATCGGGCGTCAACTACGCACAGTGAATATGCCATCACGATATGTGGCATCCGGATGTACGGTGTCCCCGACACCGATCTCCCGCCGGGCAGGGCCCGGACAAGGGAGCGGCCCCTCAAGCGTTCTGGCAAACGCGGCTGAGGGGCCTTCACCCACCGAGGCTTACAAGGAGAGCCCCGACGATGCTCAGGCATGCTACCGCCCCGCAGGGCGACTGGACCCGGGTCGACAACGCCGTCCTGTGGGACGACGACCTCTCCGACACCGCCTTCCGGATGCTGCTCCGCTGCCTCTCCCTCGGCGACGAGGAGGCCCTGACCACCACCGTCACCCAGATCGCCGCCGGACTGGCCGGCGGCCGCATCACCCTGGACCGGGCCCGCCGCCAGCTCACCCGAAAGGGTCTGCTGCACGCGGTGAAGTGGCGCAGCGCCACCGGCCAGGTCCACTCCGAGTCCGTGGTCTCCACCGTGCCGCTGGGCCCGGACGAGGCCGCCCGGATCGTCACCGGCCACCACGGCGGGGAGGGCGGCGAGCGCCGCCGACGGCCGCCCCTCCCCCGCATGCCGTATGCCGGTATGCGGGAACGCGGGCCTGCCGCCACCCCGTCCTCCGGCACCGTCCTCCCTGCGGGAGGGAAGAAAACCACGGGGAGGAAGACTCCCCCCTCCCTCCCGCCCCCCGCGCCGGCGCTTCGACACGGCCCGGTGCACGGCGACGGGGCGGGCGGGTCGGGAGGAGGAGGGACGGACCGCCCGGCGGACGGTCCCGCGGCCTGCTGCGGGTGCGGGTTCCCCGGGGGCGCCGGGGGTACCGGGGGTGCCGGGGGTGCCGGGGCGGCGGGTGCGTCCGGCGGGTCCGCGGGGGACGGCGGGCCCGGGGACGGTGCGGGCGGTGCCGGTGCTGCGGGCGGTACCCGGCCGGAACCGGGCGGCGGGGCGGGACATGCGGCCGGGGACGGCGCCGGGGGCCACGTCCGCGACGGCCGCGACGGTCCAGGCGCCTCCGGCGGTCGGCGCCGCGCCCACAGCCGCGACGGCGGAGGCGACCAAGACGGAGACGGAGACGGCCCCGGCGGCAGGGACGCCCTCCGTGACGACGACGGGCCCATGCCCTCGGAGGCGGAGGAGGCGCGGGCGGCGGCCGCCGAGCGGCTGCTGCTCTCGCTCCGCGACGACGACCACCGGCTCGTCCTCGGCGGCCGGGACCTGAAGGCGCTCGTGCCGATCGCCGCCGAGTGGCTGCTGCGCGGCGCCACCACCGCCCACCTCCGGGCGGCGCTGGTCACCGGCCTGCCGTACGCGCTCAGGTCGCCCAGGGGCGTGCTGCGGCACCGGCTGCTGGACAAGATGCCGCCCGCGCCGCGCTTCGCCGAGCAGGTGCGGCAGGAGGCCCCGCCGCCGCCCCCGGTGCGGCCGCTGGTCGACTGCGCGGTCTGCGACACGCCCTTCCGCCCCGTCACGGACGAGACCCGGTGCGGCGGCTGCCGGGTCCGGGACGCCCGCACGCCGGACCTGCCGCCGGGGCCGACGAGGGTGGGCGGCGTGTGGTTCTTCCCGCCCCCGGCCCGGGCGTGACCGGCGTGTCCGGCGCGACCCGGGCGGCCGGCCGGGGGAGGCGGCCGGCGCGGGCCGTGCGGCGGTGCGGGGCCCCGTGCCGCTGCCGCGCGGCCGGGCGGGGCGCGGGCCCCGAAAGGGCAGGTGCGGGCCGGTGGTGCGCAGCGGCGGGCGGGGCACGGGACGGTCTGCGGGGCCGGTCCGCGGGCGGGCCGGAGTGTCAGTGGTGCCTCCTAGGGTGATCTGTGTCGGGGGAACACCGGACCGCCTGAGGGGGCACCCGTATGACCAGCGCCGCGGTGGCGGAGGGGACGACGTACCTGGAGCTGTCCGAGGAGGGCGGCGGGGCGCACAAGTTCTACGAGGTGCGCGTCGAGGGGGTCGAGGTGACGATCCGCTACGGCAGGATCGGGGAGCAGGGCCAGGTCCGGACCTCCTCGTTCCCGAGCGCGGAGAAGGCCGCGGCCGCCGCCGCCCGCAAGGTCGGCGAGAAGGTCCGCAAGGGGTACGCGCCCGCCGTGCGCGGGGTGCGGCAGGCCCGCGCGGTGACGCGCCGGCAGATCACCAGCGTCCGCTCCACCGCGCACCAGGCGCCGGTGCTGTGGCGGTTCGCGTCGGGTGCGGCCGCGTTCGGCGTCTTCGTGGGCGAGGAGCACGCCTACGTCGGCAACCAGCGGGGCGACGTGTACGCGCTCACCCACGACGGTCGGGTCGTCTCCCGCTTCGGCCTCCCCGACGGGGTCAAGTGCATCGTGGCGGACGACTTCTGGCTGTACGCGGGGTGCGACGACGGCCGGGTCTACGACCTGAGCGGCAAGGTGCCGCGGGTGGCGTACGAGATAGCCGAGGACGTGGACATCTACTGGCTGGACATCGACGACGGCGTGCTCGGCGTCTCGGACCGGCAGGGCGGGATCACCACGGTCGACCACGAGGACGAGTTCCAGTGGTCGCGGCGCAGCACCGGCGCCCACGGCTGGATGGTCCGCTGCTCGGGCGACAGCGTCTTCCACGGCCACTCGGCGGGCGTCACCGCGTACGGCGCCCACAGCGGCGACCAGCAGTGGCACACCCCGACCGACGGGGGCGTGCTGTTCGGCTGGCAGGAGCCGGGCGAGGTGTTCGCGGGCACCGGGCGGGGCTGGGTGTACCGGCTGGCCAAGGCGGACGGGTCGGTGCGGTCGCGGTACCGCTGCGACGCGGCGGTGTTCTCGTGCGCCACCTCGCCCGACGGCCGGTACGTCTTCGCCGGCGACAGCCACTCCTCGGTGTACTGCTTCGCCGCCGACGGCACCCGGCTGTGGAAGCTCGGCACCGGCTGCGGCTCGGCGTACTCGATGCAGTACCGCGACGGGCGGCTCTACATCGTCACCACCGACGGCTCGCTGGCCTGCATCGACGCGAGCGAGGCGGCGGTGCGGGAGGCCGAGCAGGGGCGGGTGCCCGAGCGGCGGGACGTGAAGGCCTCGCACGTGGAGGCGGTGGCACCGTCGGCGCACCTGGAGACGGTGAGCGCGGCCGCGGTGGCGGAGTCGGGGGCGGACGGCGTGGTCGTGGAGTGCGTGCAGGAGGCGGGGCGGCTGCGGGTGCGGGTGGTGTCGCCCGGCTACGACCCGGCGCTGCGGGTGCAGTTCCCGAAGGACGTCCGGGTGGCGGGGGCCCGCTACCTGGTCACCGAGGTGCGGCAGTCGGCGGCCGGGGGCTTCTACCGGGCCCGCGGCGACATCCGGCGCCTGCTCTGACCACCCGTCCGGGCCGGGGCGGCGACGGGGGTGCCGCCCCGGCCCGGACGGGCCGCACGGGCCGCCCGGTCCGGCGGGCGTCCCGGACAGGCCGGACGTCGGACAGGCGGGGCAGTCCGGGCAGGCGGGGCTGTTCGACACGGAGGAGCGGTCCGACACGGAGGAGCGGTCCGATCGGTCCGGCCGGTGCGACCGGTCCGGCCGGTGCGACCGGCACGGCCGGTCCGCGGAACCGGGCGGTGCGGGGGACGCGTCTCTGTGGTCGTACCGCTGGGGACCCTCCGCAGCCGGAGGGTGGACGGAGGGGGAACGGGACATGGGGAACGCACACCGGTGGCGGCGGGCCGGCGCGGCCGTGCTGGCCGCCGCTGCGCTGGCCGCGGCGGCGGGCTGCTCGCAGGAGTACAGCGACAAGCGCGGCAAGGGGGACGCCCCGGTGCTCAACCAGCAGGGCGACGACACCCCCGCCCAGGTCTTCAACATGCCCGACGGCTTCGGCAACCTCGCCACCAAGTGCGTCGGCCACGGCTACCGGGCCTACGTCACGACCAACAGCGACGGCCCGTCCAACGTGCAGGTGGTCTCCGATGCGGCCTGCAGGTAGGGCGCGGCGCGCGGCGGTCCTGCTCACCGTGCTCCCCGTGCTCGCGATGGCGGGCTGCTCGCAGAGCCACGACGACAAGCGGGGCAGGGGCGACGCCCCGGTGCTCGGCGGGCGCGGGGAGGACTCCCCCGCGCAGGTCCTCCACATGCCCGACGGCTTCGGCGACCTCGCCACCAAGTGCGTCGGTCCGGGGCAGCGTGGCTACTCGACCACGCGGTGGTTCGGCAAGGACGACGACGGGAACGACGTCACGCTGCCCGCGCAGACGGCCGTCGTCCCGGACCCGGACTGCCGCTGACCGTCCCCGCCGCCCCCGTCCCCGCCGGCCCCGTTCGGGCGGGGGCAGCCGGCGAGGACGGCCGGCGGGCGGGTCAGACGGTCGCGAGGTGGTCGGCGAAGCGGGAGATGATGTGCTCGGCCCCCTCGCGGGCCCGGTCGCACATCTCCGGCGAGCCGACCGCCTGGTGGTAGACGGCCTGCGTGCGGCCGTCGCCCAGGTCGGTGAAGTCGGCGCTCATGACCACCTCGTCCCCGGGCATCTCCATCGTCCACACCAGCCGCCGGTGCCGGTCGACCTCGCGGTAGACGCCGCCGACCGGCATCTCGCCACCGGGGGTGGCGACGGTGGCCCGCCAGGCACCACCCGGGCGCAGGTCGACGGAGCCGGTCGGCAGCGGTGCGCCGAACCACCGGGCGAAGTGGACGGGCTCGGTCCACACCCGCCAGACGGTGTCGACGGGGGCGTCGAAGACGCGGGTGAGGGTGAAGCCGCCGCGGTCGTCGGCGGTGGCGGTCGCCGTCTCGGTCCTGGTGGCGCCGGCGGTGTCCCGGTGGTCGTCCATGGTCTGCTCCTCGCGAGGGGTGGGGTTCTCACCGGTGCAGACGGAACGACGGCGCGGAACGCGCGGCTCCCGGGCGGAGCCTCCTGCGGGCGGCAGGGGGCCGGCGGGTACCGCCGTCCGGGTGGGACGGCGCGGCGGCGGGCCGCGCTCCCCCGCTCCGGGCGCGGAGGTGGGGTCTCCTGTTGTCCTGTCGACGGCATGGGCGAAGGAGTGGACCGTGATCAAGGGCTTCAAGAACTTCCTGCTGCGGGGCGACGTCATCGTCGTCGCGGTGGGGCTGATCACCGCACTGGCGTTCAGCACCCTGATCAAGGCGTTCACCGACTTCGTCATCAACCCGATCATCGCCCGCGCCCAGGGCGGCCAATCGGTGGGTCTCGGCGTGCAGCTGGGGGCGCCCGGCAACAAGGCCACCTACCTGGACTTCGGGTCGTTCCTCTCCGCGCTGATCTACTTCGTCATCTTCATGGCGGTGGTGTACTTCCTGATCGTGGTGCCCTACAAGCACACGCAGGCCCGCCGCGGCGTCACCGTGTTCGGCGACCCCGGGCCGCTCAAGACCTGCCCGGCCTGCCTGGCCGAGGACCTGCCGGCCGGCGCCTCCAAGTGCCGGTACTGCACCGCCGAACAGCCGGCCGGGCTCGGGGACGGCATGCCGGTCCGGTGAGGGACCTGCCGTCCGGCCCGGCGGGGGACCGTCGGCGGGCGCACCGGTGCACGGACGGGGGCGGGACCGCCGCAGCGGCGGTCCCGCCCCCGTCCGTTCCGGGCGGCGTCCGGGCCGGCGTCCGGGCCGGTGCCCGGGCCGGTGCCCGGGCCGGATCAGTCCTCGGGACGGACCAGGCGGCCGAGGAGGGCGACCGCGTCGCCGCGGGGCACCGGCCGGAAGAACTCCGCGTCGACGCGCTCGACGGCGGCGACGGCCCGGGGGGCGAGCCCGGCCCCGGCGTCGGTGGTGCGCAGCCGCCGGGCCCGGGTGTCGGCGGGGTCCACCTCGCGCACGACCAGCCCCTTCTGCTCCAGGGCGCGCACCACCTGGGAGGTCATCTTCACGTCCGTGCCGGCGTGCCGGGCGAGGGCCTGCTGGCTGGGCTGCTCGCCGTGGGTGTTGAGCCACCACGTGCTGGCGAGCAGCACGAACTGGACGTGGGTGAGGCCCAGGGGGGCCAGGGCCGCGGCGACGCCGCGCTGCCAGCGCAGGGTGGCGTGCCAGAGCAGGAATCCGGGGCTCTCCCCCGAGCCGGCGGTCACCGGCCCTGCTCCGCCCGCGCCACCAGCGCGGCGACGGTGTCGGGCCAGTCCCCGGTGACGGCCGGACCGACGTGGGGGCCCGCCTCGGCGGCGGCCGGTCCGGTGATCTCCATGCGGTGGACGACCCGGATGCGGCCGGGTCCGGCCGGGTCGATCCGGTGGGCGGTGCGCAGGACGAGGCCGTCGAAGCGGGCCTCGTCGACGAAGAGCCCGTTCTCGACCGCCTCGGTGACCCGCAGGTGCACGGGGTCCTGCCCGGCCGGGGCCATGGTGATCTCGGCGCCGGCGGCGAACGGGCCGCTGACGGCGGCCTTCTCGATGTCGGCGTTCCAGGTGCCCCAGTTCTCGACGTCGGCCCAGAGGCGCCAGACCGCCTCGCGGGGGGCGGCGGTCTCCTGGGTGTGCTCGTAGGTCCACATGTGCGGGCTCCCCTCCCTTTCGTCTTCCCATAGATTATCTGCGCGCAGACCATCCGCCCAGAGGGGTGCGCGGACCTCCGGGGCCGGACCTCCGGACAAGCCCCGGCCCGGCAGCGACGACGACAGCGGCGACCACAGCCGCAACAGCCGTCAGGCCGGCCAGTCGACCGCGCCACCGGTGACGGTGAGGGGGCGCGCGACGGAGGACTCGTGGAAGCGGAGCGTGCCGACGACGACCGTCGGACCGGGGCTGTCCGCCCGGGCCGCCAGCCAGGCGAGCAGCAGGCCGACGTCGTGGAAGTCGTCGGGGTGGAGCTCCTGGCGGGCGGTGACCGTCCCGTCGGGGGCGAGGTCCGCGGTCAGGGTGCCGCCGATCCGGTGCGCGGGGCCGCGGCCGCCCAGCAGGGGGTACTCGTCGTCCTCGGTCCCGGAGCCGCCGTCCGCGCCCCCGTCGCCGTACGCGACCGGGAGGGAGGCGGCGGTGGCGGCCGGACCGGCCGGGCCCGGCCCCAGGCCGAGGTGCCGGCGGAGCCCGGCCGCCTCGGCGTCCGACAGGGCGTCACGGATCCTGACGCGCAGTTCGAGTGCGTAGAGATCGGACATGGGCGGCACCCTATGCGACCCCTCCGACACCGCCTTCTCCGCGCCGGCCCCTGCGGGAGCCGTCGGCCCGGCCGGAGCCGCGGACCCTGCGGGAGCCGGTCGCGCGGCGGAAAGCAGTGGTGCGGCGGCGCGGCAACCGGCACTGTGGTGCACCATGACCTCTCTCGTGCGACACGTGACCTTCGACTGCTCCGACGCCTACCGGCTGGGTGCCTTCTGGGCCGAGGTGCTCGGCGCCTCCCTGGCCGAGGACGACCAGCCCGGCGACCCCCAGGCACTGGTGGCGACGCCCGCCGGAACGCTGCTGTTCGTGGCCGTCCCCGACCGCAAGGCGGTGAAGAACCGGGTCCACCTGGACCTGCAGCCGCAGGACCGCACCCGGGACGAGGAGGTGGAGCGGCTGCTGGCCCTGGGGGCCTCGCTGGTGGGCGACCACCGCCGCCCCGACGGGACGGGCTGGGTGACGCTGGCGGACATCGAGGGCAACGAGTTCTGCGTGGAGCGCAGCGCCGCCGAGCGGGCGGGCTGAGCGGTCCGGGCCGGGACGGCGGGGAGGGGCTGCCGGGGCGTCGCGGTCGGCGGGAAGGGGCCAGGAACCCTGCCCGCGCATGCTTCTGACGACCCGTCGCGGGCGATGCCCTGATCCCGGGGCCCGGGGCGGGCGCAGGCCGGGCGGCCCCGGAAAACCCTTGGGTAAAGAGTTGGCAATCCCCTAGAGTGTCCGCACCCGCCGGCCCGCCCGAGGAGATCGACCCATGCCCCGCTTTTCCCGTCCGGCGCTGACCGGTGCCGCCCTGCTGTCCGTCCTGGCACTCGGTGCCGTCGCCTGCGACAGCGGCAGCGGGAAGGGCGGGGCGGACGCGGCCGGAGCGGCGACGCCGGCCTCCTCCGCGCCCGCCTCCCCATCGGAGGCCGCCTCCCCGTCCGCTCCCCCTGTACCGGCCCTGACCGCCGCCCAGCTGAAGCGGGCGGCCCTGACCGCCGCCGACCTCCCGTCCGGCTACAGGGTCGCCCGGCCGGCGAAGGGCGAGGACCTCCTCGGCTCGAGGGCGACCGCCACGCCGGCAGCCTGCCAGCCCATCCAGGACATGGGCGCCGGCAAGCGGGCGGTGAAGCCGACCGCTGCCGTGGACCAGAACTACCCGCGGACCGACAAGCCCACCGTGATGACGTTCAGCCGGATCGCCGCCTACGCGCCCGGCGGGGCGGAGCGGGCCATGGCCGACCTCAGGGCGGCCGTGAAGGCCTGCCCGTCCTACACCTCCAAGGACGACAGCGACGGCACGGTCACGAAGATCAAGGTCAAGGTCGTGCAGGCGCCCTCGCAGGGCGACGACGCGATCGCGCTGGACCTGGCCGGCAGCTCCGACGGCGCCCCGCTGGTCATCCGCATGGTGCAGGTCCGCTCCGGGTCGTCCCTCGCCCTCTTCGCCGCCCTCGACTTCATGGAGGGCGGCCGGGCCGTCGAGGTGGCGCCGGAGCTGCTGGAGAAGCAGGTCGGGAAGCTGAAGGCGGCCGCCGCCGGCTGACGGCGCGCGGGGCGGGCTCCGGGGCGCGTCCCGGAGCCCGCCCCGGGCCTCAGTCCGGGAGGAGCACCGCCCGGAAGCGGGCCGCGCCCGGGAGCATGCGGACGTACGCCTCGTCCACCTGCGGCAGCGGGACGGCCTCGGCCGCCGGCCGGACACCGCCGGGCGCGCTGGAGGCCAGGGCGTGCCTCGCGTGCGGCGACCTGGGCGACGCGCACGGGGGACATGGTCCTGTCCGGGGAGCGGGGTGCGGCGGGCGCAGCCTCGCGCTCCGTCCTCCGGCGGCCCGGCGGGACTGTCTCGCCGGACGGGGCCGTCCGGGTGCCGCACGCCGCACGGCCCTCCGTCAGGCGGCCATGGTGAGCAGGGCGTCCATGCCCGTCATCCGCAGCACGTCGGCGGGCTGCTGCCGGATGCCCACCAGTGTGGGCGCCCCGTCCCCGGCCCCGGACTGGCGGCGGTGGAGCTCGGCCAGGAAGTGCAGGCCGGCGGAGTCCATGAAGGCGACGCCGCGCATGTCGACACGTAGCCGGCCGAGCGGCTCCGGGAGCCCGGCGAGCAGGCGGTCGAGCATCGGGCGGGCGTCGTGGTCGATGTCTCCGACCAGGGTGAGGACGGTCAGTCCGGCGCGCCGGTCGAGTGTGGCGGTGAGGGTCTGGTCCATGCGGTGACCGCACCCTTCGAGGGTCGGGGGTCGAGGGCCGGGGCCACGGGGGCGGGCCGCCGGGCGGCGGCGCGCGGCAGGCCGGGCGGGGTGTCCCTCCACCGTGCCACCGGCCTGCGGCACCGCGCCAGCGGTGTACCCGCCGCCAGCGTGAACTTCAGGCGAAGCGCTCCCCTGGCGCTGCCGCCCCGGCGCGCACGCCCCCGCCGCGCGCCGGTCGCCCTCCGGGTGGCCGGCACCCGGCGAACGGGCCGGGGCGAGCGGGCGTGCGGCAGCCGGACATGCGGCAGCCGGACACGGACCGGCCGGGCGCGGAACCCGCCGGGCGCGGAACCCGCCGGGCACACGCATGTCCGCGGCCCGGCGCGGCACCGGACCCGCCGGGCGGCTACGCCTCCGCGAGGGTGATGCCCTCCGGGGGCTGCCACTCGTACTCCAGGAGCGCGTGGCGCACCGAGTCGTGCCACTCGCCGTCCACCAGGACGTTCTCGCGGGCGTAGCCCTCGACGGTGAACCCCGCCTTCTCCAGCACGCGCCCGGACGCCTCGTTCAGCGGCTCGCGGTCGGCGGTGAGACGGTGCCGGCCGAGCCCGCGGAAGCCCAGGGCGCAGAGCAGGTGCACGGTCTCCGAGCCGAGCCCGCGGCCCCAGCTGCCGCGGTGCAGCGCGTAGCCGATGACCCCGGCGTGCTCGCCGGAGGTCCAGAGGTAGGCGGTGCCGACCACCTCGCCGGTGTCGCGCCGTTCGACGGCCAGGGCGTAGGCGGTGCGGGGGGTGGTCGCGGCGTCCTTCAGGTAGCCCGCGACGAGCTGCTCGCAGGTGGCGCGGTCGCGCGTCCCGAAGGGCAGGTGGAGGACGGTCTCGGGATCGCCGAAGATCCCCTGCAGGGCGTCGGTGTCGGTGTCTGCGGCGGTGAACTCGCGGAGCGCCAGCCGCGGGCCTCGGATCTGTACGGGGTGCACGGCGGGCGACTCTACCCGCGGACGGGCCGCCGGAGGCGGCCTGACCCGCGGCGGGGGCCGCCGCGGGTCCGGGACCGCAGCGGGGGACGCTCGGCGGAACGGCGGGCGGAACGGCGGGCGGAACGGCGGAGGGGCCCCGGCGTCCGGGCTACGGTGAGGGCATGGACACCCCGGCTCTCGAGCTCACCCCCCGCACCCGCACCGACGACCTGCTGGCCTGGTGCGCCGAGCAGGGCCGCGAGGTGGCGGAGCGGCCGCTGCGCGCCGTGCTCACCCTGCTGGAGCTCTCCGGCGCCCGCATGCACGACGGCTTCCCCGAGCCCACCGCCGAGGACGCCGACCGCCTCCTGTACGAGCTGCTGCCGATGACCGCCGACGCGGAGGCCGAGGGCTGCGGGGCGTACCTGGACGCGCTGGCCGCGGTCGTCGACCACCAGCGGGCGGCCAAGCGGCTCAACGCCAAGCGGCAGGCCCGCCTGCAGGCGGAGGTCGCGGCCCTCGCCGAGGGCTTCCCGCTGGTGATGCGCATGCCGGGCCGGCTGACCTGGCCCCGGCTGTACGCGATGCTGCTGCGGGCGGACGGCGTGGACCTCGCGGACCCGGCGGCGGTGCGGGCCCGGCTGGACGCCTACCGGGAGCTCGGCCCGGAGGGGCGCGCGGCCGCCTGGGCGGCGCTGCCGCAGCTGGTGGTGCCCGAGGAGGAGCACGGCCGGCCCGAGGCGTGGGACGGCACCCGGGTCCTCATGCTGGGCATGACGACGGACAACGCACGGCTCCTCCTCGGCAACCGGCTGCTGGAGCGGGTGTACCGCAGCCTCTCCGCCATGATCGCCACGGGTGGCGGCCTGCCGCCCGAGCTGGGCCGCGACGTCGAGGGGTACGGGCGGCTGGTCGCCGAGGAGGCCGTGCGGCTGCTGGGCGAGTGGACGGTCCCGGGCCTGCCGGCCCTGCTGCGGGACGAGTACCCGGACCTGGCGCCCGAGCCCGACCAGGCCGGGCTCGATGCGCTCTCGGGGGGCGGCGCGGCCTGAGGCCGGGCCCGGAGGGGGGTCTGCGGCGGGGTGCGGCCGCCCGGGCCCGGCAGCCGGCCGGTCCGGCCGGTCCGGTCGGGCGGCCGGTCCGGTCAGGCGGCGGGGTCCCCCGCCATCTGCGCGGTGGTGCTGGACCCGTCCAGGGCCTCGCGGACGATGTCGGCGTGGCCGCAGTGGTGGGCCGTCTCCCGCAGGACGTGCAGCAGGACGAACCGGGCCGACCAGTGGACGTCCTCCTGCGGACCCCAGGGGAACCGCGGCAGCAGGCACTGCCGGTCCAGGCTCTCCAGCGCGGCCACGGCCTCCTCGGTCTCGCGGGCGGCCGCCGCGTAGTCGTCGAGGAGCCCGGCGACGGTCTCGTCGTCCCGCATCCGGTGCTGGTCCCCGTCGAGCATGCCCTCGGGCATGACGCCGTCGCCGCGGGTCATCAGGCCCACCCAGGAGCGCTCGCAGGCGGTGACGTGGCGCAGGATCCCGCCGAGGGTCAGCCCGCTCACGGTGGTGCGGCGGCGGGCGTCCTCGTCGGTGACGCCGCGGACCGCGATCCGCAGCAGGCGGCGCTGGTCGGACAGGATCCGCAGGAGGTCGCCGCGCTCCCCGTCGGGGGTCCCGGAGGGGGCGGGGGTCCCGGAGGAGGCGGAGGGGGCGGGGGCTGCGGAGGAGGTCGCCATGGGACGGTCCCTTTCTTCGTCGGTGGGACCACGTTAGGAGGGAACGCGGACATGTTCGGTCCGCAATGCCCCGGCGCCGCCGGACCGGGTCCGGCGGCCTAGGGTCGGGGGGAAGCAGGTCCGGACGCGGAGGAGGAGAACGGTGGCGAAGGTTCCGACGGCGGCGGTGGCGGCGGGCGGGCTCGTCGGGGGCTACGGGGTGGCCCGGTGGACGAAGCGGCGGCCGCTGGGCGGCGTCGCGCTGGCCGCGGCCGGCGCGGTGGCGGCGCGTCAGTGGCGGCGGCAGGCGGGCACGGGCGGCGCGGTGGCGCTGACCGGGCTGTACGCGGCGGCGTTCGCCGGGTCGCACCCCCTGGCGAAGCGGCTCGGCGCGTGGCCCTCGGTGTTCGCGGTGTCCGGTGCGGTGGCGCTGGCGTCGTACGTGGTGGCCGACCGGCGCGGCTGAGGGCGCGCCCCGGACCTGCCCGCACGGGGACCCGCGCGCACGGGGACCCGCGCGCACGGGCGGGCGGGCCCGGTCGGGCGGGCAGGCGCCGTCGGGCGGGTCCGGACAGACCGACGGCCCCGGTGTCGGGGGATCACCGGGGCCGTCGGGGACGGAGGAGGACCGCGCCTCAGAGGTCGAGGCCGTGCCCGGTCAGCCAGGGCTTGGGGTCGATCGGCGCGCCGCCGCCCGGCCGGACCTCCAGGTGGAGGTGGGGGCCGGTGACGTTGCCGGTGGCGCCCGAACGGGCGATGACGTCGCCGGGCCTGACCTTGCCGGAGCCCTGGACGATCGACGACAGGTGGCAGTACCAGATCTCGGTGCCATCGGGCAGCGTCTCGATGACGCGGTACCCGTACGACCCGGCCCAGGCCGCCGAGGTGACGGTGCCCGCACCCAGGGCCTTCACGGCGGTGCCGGTGGGCACGGCGAAGTCCAGTCCGGTGTGCAGGTGGGACCAGTACGAGCCGGCCTGGCCGAAGCCGGCGGTGAGGGTGTAGCCGGAGACCGGCACGACGAAGGTGCCGAGCAGCCTGCGCTCCGCCTCGCGGGCGGCGCGCTCCGCGGCCTCCTTCTTCTGCCGCGCCTCCTCGACGCGCCGGGCGGCCAGCTCCTTGGCCTCGGACGCCTTGGCCGCCTGCTCCTGGACGGCGCGCTTGGCCTCGGCGTCGCGGGCGGCCTGGATCCGGGCCGACTCGTCGGCGGCGGTGCGCTGGCTGTCGGCCTGGGCCTGGATGCGGGCGGCGAGGGCCAGCCCGGGGTCGACGGCGTCGGCGCTGCCCTGCTCGTCCGCCTGCTCGGCCGCGGAGGCGGCGGCGTACGTGGTGAAGCCGGTGGTGCCGAGGGTGGCGGCCATCGCGGCGACGCCGATCACCGCGGAGGAGCCGACACCGCCGCGCTGCCGGGGCAGCCGGTGGCGACCGCGGTCGGGGTCGCCCGCGAGGGCGGCGACGGGTTCGGGGACGGGGGCCCAGGCCTGCTCCGACGGCAGGGGCAGGGTCGAGGGCATGCCCTCGGGGTACGACGACGCCACGGCTTGGCGCACTCCTTTCCTTCCCTCTCGCCTACCGGGTTAGCTGACGGGTTCGGAGCAGGAAGGTCTCCTACGGCCACGGGCCTGCGGGTCCGGACCCCGGCGGAAGGCGGGGTGACGCCTCGTCAGGGAGCGGGCAGGTCCGGTACGGCCGATTCACCCCAAGGAACGTGGTTCCCCGGCTCCCTGGCGCCGAGGGGGCGGCGCCGTGGGATTAGGCGATGGCGCACGGTGCCGTCGTGGTACGGCGTTTGCGACCGCGCTGCGTTATCAAACGTTAATCGCAGGACGCCGTGATTCCAAGCCACTTGGACGATGCGGGGTGATACGGCAGGGGCGGGAGGGGTGTTTTGTCGCGGATCGTGCGATCCGCGGCGCCACGCCCCTCCCGCCCCGTCAGGAATCGGTCACCGTGGGTGAGGAGGGGGTCCTCGGGTGCGGTGGCCCGTCCGGTGCGGCCGTCCGGTGCGGTGGCCCGTCCAGTGCGGCCGGCCGGTGCGGTGGCCCGTCCGGTGCGGCCGTCCGGTGCGGTGGCCCGTCCGGTGCGGCCGTCCGGTCAGGCCGCCGCCGCGCCGGCCTTCGGCTCCTCCGCCGTCAGCGGCAGCGCGATCGACTCCAGGCCGCGCCGCTCCGCCTTCACGCCGAGGAAGAGCTCCACGACGCCCGCCGCGATCATCAGCCCCGCGCCGATCGCGAAGGCCAGCGCCGTGTCGCCGGGCTTCCCGGTGCTCACCAGCTTGGAGAAGATCAGCGGGCCGGAGATGCCGCCGACCGCCGTGCCCACCGCGTAGAAGAAGGCGATCGCCAGCGCGCGGGTCTCCATCGGGAAGACCTCGCTGACGGTCAGGTACGCCGAGCTGGCGCCCGCCGAGGCGAAGAAGAGCACGACGGTCCAGCAGAGGGTGAGCGTGGTCGCGGAGAGCGCGCCGTTCTGGAAGAGCGCCGCGGTGCCGAGCAGCAGCACCCCGGAGACGATGTACGTCCCGGAGATCATCGGCTTGCGGCCGACCGAGTCGAAGAGCGGGCCCAGCAGCAGCGGGCCGAGGAAGTTGCCGACGCAGATCACGACGAAGTAGTAGCCCGTCGAGCCGTTCGGCACGTGGAAGAAGGCGTTGAGGATGGTGGCGTACCCGAAGGTCACCGCGTTGTAGAGGAAGGCCTGGCCGATGAAGAGCGACAGGCCCAGGGCGGTGCGGCCCGGGTAGAGCTTCACCATGGTGCGGGCGATGGTGAGGAAGCCGATGCTGCGGCGCTGCCGGATGGTGATCGCCTCGTCCGGCTCCTCCAGCCGCACGCCCTTCTCCGCCTCGACGGTGCGCTCCGCCTCGGCGACGACGTCCTCCGCCTCGCGGTCGCGGCCGTGGATGAAGAGCCACCGCGGGCTCTCCGGGACGTGCCGGCGGACCAGCAGGATCACCAGGCCGAGCACGACGCCCAGGCCGAAGGCCAGGCGCCAGCCGACGTTCACGGCCAGGAACGCGGTGTTCAGCAGCGGGACGGAGATCAGCGCGCCGGCGCCGGCCCCGATCCAGAACGAGCCGTTGATGATGATGTCGATCCGGCCGCGGTGGCGGCTCGGGATCAGCTCGTCGATCGCGGAGTTGATCGCCGCGTACTCGCCGCCGATGCCGAAGCCCGTGAGGAAGCGGCAGAGGAGGAAGAACCAGGCCGTCCAGGAGACCGCGGTCAGGGCGGTGGCGGCCAGGTAGACCAGGAGCGTCAGCATGAAGAGCTTCTTGCGGCCGTACCGGTCGGTGAGCCAGCCGAAGAAGAGCGCGCCCGCGCAGGCGCCCGCCACGTAGAGGGCGGCGGCCAGGCCGGAGACCTGGGCGGCGGAGATCGCCAGGCCGCTGCCCTTCTCGGAGAGGCGGCCGGCGATGTTGCCGACGATGGTGACCTCGAGGCCGTCCAGGATCCAGACGGTGCCGAGGCCGATGATGATGCGCCAGTGCCAGGAGGACCAGGGCAGGCGGTCCAGCCGTGCGGGGACCTTGGTGCGGACGGTGCCGGTCTGCACCCCGTCGCCGGCTCCGGCCGCGCCGCCGGACCCGGCCGCGCCCGCGCCCGCCGCGGCCGGTCCCGGCCGCAGGTCGGTGCGGCCGTCCGGGGGCGGCGAGGAGGCGTCCCGCGCCCCTGGTCCTGTGTCCTGCCCTGCTCTGGAACTCATCGTGCGGTCCTCCACAGTCGCGGCCCCCGGCGCCGGTCCCGCCGGCGTCGGCGCTGTGCCTGCACAGCTGCGGGGGTGCGTCTGCCCCGGCCTTCCGGGGATCACGCCCCGGGCCCGCGGCCGTGCCCGGGGCCGCACGCGGGGCCCGCGGGAGGGGCCCGGAAGAGGCGCGGGAGGGGCTCGTGAGGCACGTGGGGCCCGGGGTCGGCGCCCGGGGCCGGGATTGAGTAGCCGTACTCAGGCGGGGGCGCCCGGACGCCGCCACCATGCGGACATGAGCGCATCGATGCAGCCGCGGACCACCTCCGCCTACTACGTCCAGGCCGTCCTCTCCTTCGCCCTGTCCGGTGCGGCCCTCGCCACGGGGATCGCCTGCCTGCCCGTCGACCCGTGGATGCGGGCGTTCCTCGCGGTGGGGCTGCTGTACGTGGTGACCTCGGCGTTCACGCTGGCCAAGTGCGTGCGCGACCGGCAGGAGAGCGCGGAGGTGGTGAACCGGGTCGACCAGGCGCGACTGGAGAGGCTCCTCGCCGAGCACGACCCGTTCAAGGTGGACGGCGTCTGAGCGCGGCGGGCGGGGGGCCGGGACGGCGGGGGCGGACCCGGCCGGGACGGCCGCGGCGGGGCGATCTTGACGGGGGCGGCGCGGGCCGCGCATGGTGGCCGGGCCCGTGCACCGGACCGCCGTGCACCGTACGACTGGAGCCGAGACCATGACCGCGACCGCCGACGAGACCGCCGCCGCCGACCGGGTGCGGGACACCCTCGCCCGCCAGGGCCTGCTGCGGACGCTGGGCGTCGAGGTGGTGGAGGTGGAGCCCGGCCGGGTGGTGCTGGACCTGCCGGTGCGACCGGAGGTCGCCCAGCAGGACGGCTTCGTGCACGCCGGGGCCGTCACCGCGCTGGCCGACGCCGCCGCCGGGGCCGCGGCGCAGTCGATGATGCCGGCCGGGAAGAACGTGCTCAGCGTGGAGTTCAAGGTGAACCTGCTGAGCCCCGGCGTGGGCGAGCGGCTGCGCGCCGCCGCCACGGTGGTGCGCTCCGGGCGCACGATCACCGTGGTGACCGCCGCCGTGGAGTCCCTCGGCGGGGCCGACGCGACGACCGGGTCGGGCAAGCCGGTGGCGCTGATGCAGGCCACCATGATCGCGGTGGACGCGGCGGCGGCGGACCGCCGCTGACGGCCCGGCACGGGCCGCCGGACCGTGCGGGCGGCGCGGACCGTGCGGCCGCTCGGCCTGGGCGGCCCGGGCAGGGCGGCGCGGCCCGTGCGGCCCGGGCCGGGCCGCCCGTACGACGTACGGCCGCCCGGGAGGTCCGGGGGCGGGGTCAGCCCTTGCGGGCGACGGCCACCGCCGCCAGGCGCAGCACCGGGTGCTCCTCCAGCTGCGCGGTGTCCGCGTCGGGCCGCCAGCGGGAGACCAGGGTGACGCCCGGCTCCACCGGCTCCAGGTCGTGCAGCAGCGCCGCGATCTCCTCCAGGGTCCTGAACTGGCCCCGGCCGACGCTCTGCCGCAGCGCCCGCTCGATGGAGACCGCGTCGGGGTCGGCGTCGTCCCCGTTGGCCACCAGGTGGTGGACGAAGACGTGGCTGCCCGGGGCCAGGGCGTCGTACAGCTGCCGGGTGACGCCCGCCGGGTCCTCCTCGTCGAGGACGTAGTGGAGGATGCCGCAGAGCAGCAGCCCGACCGGCCTGCCGAAGTCGATGTGGGCGCGCAGCGCGGGGTCGGCCAGGATCCCGGCCGGCCGGCGCAGGTCGCCGTCGACGACGATCGTCCGGTCGTTGTCGGCGAGCAGCGCGCGGGCGTGGGTGAGCACCACCGGGTCGTTGTCGACGTAGGCGACGCGCACCGACGGGTCGATCGCGTGGGCGACCTCGTGGACGTTGCCGGCGCTGGGCAGCCCGGAGCCGATGTCGACGAGCTGGGTGATCCCGGCCTCGGCGACCAGGTGGCGCACGACGCGGCGCAGCACGTCGCGCTGCGCCTTCACGCCCATGTGGATCTCGGGGGTGTTCCGCTCGATGAGGGTGCCGACCTCGCGGTCGGAGGAGAAGTGGTCCTTGCCGCCCAGGAGGTAGTCGTAGATCCGGGCGATGTTCGGCGGAGGGGCGCCGACGGGCCGGCGGTCGGCCGTCGGCCGCGGGTCGCGGTCCGGCACTGCGGTCCTCCGTTCCCTGCCGGGGCAGGATGGGTGACGTCCGTTCAGCGCAGACTCTAGCGGCCCCGGCGATCTCCGGGACCCCGGTCCGGGGTCCGGGCCGCACGGATTTCCGGTTCCCTCCTGACAGGGCGTCGCGCCGCCCCCAGGATGTGCGCATGGAGAACACGGACCTCACCGTCAACGGGGCGCGCCGCAGCGTCGGCACGGCCCCCGGCAGCACCGTCGCGGAGGCGCTCCGGGACGGGCTGGGGCTCACCGGCACCAAGACGATCTGCGGCACCGGGGCCTGCGGCTCCTGCACCGTGCTGCTGGACGGCGAGCCCGCCGCCGCCTGCACCACCCCCTGCGCCGAGGTCGGCGGCCGCGAGGTCACCACCGTGGAGGGGCTGGGCGGCGACCACCCCGTGCAGCGGGCGTTCGCCGCGCACGACGCCCTGCAGTGCGGCTACTGCACCCCCGGCTTCGTGGTGGCGGCCGCCGCCTTCACCGACCGGTGGCGCGCGGAGAACGGCGACGGCGAGCCGGCCCGGGCGGAGGTCGCCGAGGCGCTGGCCGGGCACGTGTGCCGCTGCGGCGCGTACGAGGGCATCCTCGCCGCCGTCGCCGCGGCCTGCGCCGGCAAGCACGACGCCCCCGACGGGACCGCCCCCGCCCGCGTCGAGGCCGCGGAGAAGACGACCGGCCGCGCCCGGTACACCACCGACGTGCGGCTGCCCGGGCAGCTGGAGGGCGTTCTGGTGCGCTCCCCGCACCCGCACGCCCGGGTCGGCGCCGTGCCCGCCGCCCACGACGGGGCGGCCGCCGTGGTGGACCTGCTGGGCGCGGACCGCACGGCGCGCTGGGCCGGACAGCCGGTCGCCGCCGTCGCCGCCCCCACCCGGGCCGCGGCGCTGGCCGCGGCGGCCGCGCTGCCGCTGGAGTGGACGCCGCTGCCCGCCGTCCTGGACGCGGACGCGGCCCGGCGGCCGGACGCGCCCCTGGTGTACGGCACCGCGGAGGCCCGCAGGGCGGCGCCCCGGTCCAACGAGGCGCCGCCGCCCCCGGCGAAGTGGCGGGGCAACGTCCGCGGGCCGGCCGACTTCGGCTGGCGCGGCGGGACCGCCGCCAAGCGGATCGCGGCCGCCCGCGCCCGCGGCGACGAACGGCTGGTCAGCGCCGTCTTCACCACCGCCGCGCAGTCCCACTCCTCCCCCGAGCCGCACGCCTGCGTCGCCCACTGGGACGGGGCCGGTGACCTGCACCTGCACGTCTCCACCCAGTCGGTCGCCAAGGTGCGGGCCGCCGCCGCGAAGCGCTGGGGACTGGCGCCGGAGCGCGTGCACGTGCACGCCGAGCACGTCGGCGGCGGCTTCGGCGCCAAGGTGGGCCTGGGGGTGGAGACGGTCGCCGCCGCGGAGCTGGCCCGCGCCGCCGGCGCCCCCGTACGGGTCGTGTTCACCCGCGCCGAGGAGCTCGCCCACGGCGGCCACCGGCCCGCCACCCGCGCCGAGCTGTCCCTGCTCGCCGACGCCGACGGGAACCTCGCCGCGCTCACCCTGGACGTCCACGGCGACGGCGGCACCGCCGTCGGGACCAACAGCGCCGCGCTCGCCCGCTACCTGTACGGCACCGCGCCGCGCCGGCTGCGCGACCACGACGTGGTCACCCACACGCCGCCCGGGCTGCCGTTCCGGGCGCCGGGCGGGCCGCCGATGGCCTGGGCGCTGGAGCAGGCCGTCGACGAGGCGGCGCACCGGCTC
This sequence comes from Streptomyces sp. NPDC001380, assembly GCF_042895785.1. NCBI lineage: Bacteria > Bacillati > Actinomycetota > Actinomycetes > Kitasatosporales > Streptomycetaceae > Streptomyces > Streptomyces sp. NPDC001380. The sequence continues at coordinate 48,450 of NZ_JBIAWP010000023.1, forward strand.
GGCGAGGACCCGATCGCGCTGCGCCGCCGCTGGGACGGCAACCCGAGGCGCGCTGCCGTCTACGACTGGGCGGCGGCGCTGCCCGCCTGGGCGGGGCGGGCCCCGTCCGGGTCGGCCACGGGGCGGTTCCGGCGCGGCGTGGGCGTCGCGACCGCCAACTGGCTGTACCTGCTGGACCCGGCGGCCGAGGTCGAGCTGACCGTCGAGGGCGGCGTGGTGGTGGCCCGCACCGCCACCCAGGACATCGGCACCGGCAGCCGCAGCGTCATCGCGGACGTGCTCCGCGCCGAGCTGGGGCTGCCCGCCGACCGGGTCCGCGTCGAGGTCGGGCACAGCGGCACGGTGCACGGGCCCGCGTCGGCCGCCAGCTCGGGCACGCCCTCGATCGGGCCCGCCGCGCTCGACGCCGCCGCCCGGCTGCGGGCCGCGCTGCCGGGCGGGCCGGCCGCGGCGCTGGACGGCGCCGAGGGCCTGCGGGTCGTCGGCCGGCGGCGGCGCGACCGGCGCGGGTACGTCACGCCGTTCCCGCTGGGCGGGCTCGCCATCGGCCGGGGCTTCGCGGGCGCGGTCAACGTCACCGAGGTGGAGGTCGACACCGGGCTCGGCACGGTGCGGCCGCTGCGGATCTGGGCGGGGATCGCGGCCGGGCGGATCTACGCGGAGCGGCTGGCCCGCAGCCAGTGCGAGGGCGGCATCGTGCAGGGCGTCGGCTACGCGCTGCACGAGGAGCGGCGCACCGACCCGGTGACCGGGGCGGTGCTCACCGACAGCCTCGACTCCTACCGGCTGCCGCGGATCGGCGACATCCCCGAGATCACGGTCCGCTTCCACGAGGAGGGCTGGGAGCACGTGCCGGGCGGGGGCGTGGGCCTGGGCGAGATCTCCACGGTGGCGGTGGCCGCGTCGATCGGCAACGCGGTGCACAACGCCACCGGCTGGCGGCCGCTGGACCTGCCGATCCGGCCCGACCGGGTGCTGGCGGGGCTCGCGGGGCTCCCCGGGCGGGCGGCGCCCGGGGAGGGAGGGGCCTGACGGACCGGCTCGCGAGGGTGATACTTCAGGAGGGTGCGGGCGTCCGCCCGGACCTGCGACGCAGAGAGGGGTGAGCCGACCGTGTGGCTGAGGAACGGACTGGAGCCCTGGCACCTGATCCTGGTGCTGGTGGTGGTGTTCCTGCTGTTCGGCTCCAAGAAGCTGCCGGACATCGCGCGGGGGCTGGGCAAGTCGATGCGCATCCTGAAGGCCGAGACCAAGGCGATGCGGGACGAGTCCCCGACGGTGGAGCGGATCACCCCCGAGGAGGCGCACCGGGCGCAGGACCCGCAGGCGCAGGCCCCCGCACCGGCGCAGGCACAGCCGCAGCCGCAGCAGCCCGCACCCGCACCCGCAGCCGGACCCGCGGCGCCCGCACCGCAGCCGGGGCAGCGGACGTCCTGACGTCCCGGGGAGGCCCGGCCGGGCACCGGCCGGGCCTCCGGCGCGTCCGCGCCCGGACGGGTCTCAGCCGGGCCCGTTCCAGTCCAGGGTGGGCGCCAGCACGCCCTCCAGGGTGAGCAGCCAGCGCTTGGTCCCCACCCCGCCGTACCCGCCGCCGTAGCCGCCCAGGCCGTCCGCGGCGACCACCCGGTGGCACGGCACGATCAGCGCCAGCGGGTTGGACCCCATGATCTGCCCCACGCCGCGCGCGCCCGCCCACCGTTCGCCGGGCGCCACGTCGTCGTACACCCCGCTGGCCGCCGCCAGCTCCCCGTACGTCACCGTGCGGCCGTAGCCGACGGTGCGGTGCAGCGTCTGCAGGACGGTGCGCTGCGGACCCGCGGTGAGGCCCCAGTCCACGGGGAAGTCGAAGGCGCGCCGCCGCCCCGCGAGGTACTCGGCGACCTGCCGGGCCACCAGGGCGGCCCGCTCCTCCCCGGCGGGCGGCGCGGCCGCCAGGCGGGGGTCCGCCCCGTCCGGCGGCCGGGGCGAGAACGACACGGCGGCGGCACCGGCGGCCGTCACCGCCACGCTCACCCCGCCCAGGGGTTCGGGTGCCTCCACGCACGCCCAGTCCGCAGCCATCGCCCGCCGTCCCCTTCCGCACGCCCGTCCGCCGGTACGCCTCCAGGGGACCAGCATCGCGCACGGCGCGGACGGCCGGGGCGCGTCTCCGGCACGTGCGGGGGCGGGGGCGGGACGCGTCAGACGGCGACGGCGTCCACCAGGGCGTAGCCGGCCGCCCCGGCGGCCGCGCGCAGCAGGCAGCCCTCCAGGTCGGTGCCGCGGACGGTCACGGTGCGCAGGGTCCGGTCGACGGCCACCTCGGACACCCCCTCGACACGGGAGAGCGACTCCCGCAGGCCCCCCGCCCCACCCGCTCCGTCGGTGCGTGTGAGCGTGTAGCGGATCCGGTCGTCCATGGCCCTTCCTCCTGACCGGGCGGTCCTGCCGCCCCCAAGGAGTACGGAGCAGGGGGCCGCAGGGTTCGGCCGGACCGGCGCGAGCTGCGGGACCGGCCGGACCGGCGGGTCGGCGTCACCGGTACGGCGGGACGTCCATCCGGCCGGTCACGGTGTCCTCGTCGGTGTCGGAGGTGCGCACCGCCACGGTCACCGTCCACCGGCCCGGCAGCGGAACCCGCAGGTCGTCGGCCTGCCAGACGTAGCCGCGCCGCCGCAGCCGCACCTCCATCGGGCCGATCCCCCGCTCCGGGAGGGCGATGCGGACCCGCACCTCGGGGACCAGCGCGACGGCGTCGCCCCGGGCGAGCACGACGGCCTGCAGGGTGTTGTCGCCGGTGCGGCCGGGGTCCATGACGACGTCGACCTTGCCCCGGCCGCGGCCCGCCGGGGCACCCGTGTCGAAGGGGAGCTCCAGGAACGCGGTGGGCGCCGGGGCGGCCGCCGCGGCCGCGGACCCCCGGCCGGTACGGGCGGGCTCCGCCGCCGTGAGCGCGGTCGTCAGCGCGAGCACGACCGCGCCCACGGCCACCTCGGCGGCCACCGAGCGCCGCAGCCGGCGCCGGGCGTCGCCCGTCCCCGGTGCCGCCTCCGCCGGCTCCGGGAGCGGGGCGTCCGGGCCGCCCGACCCCCTCGGACCGTCGTCCGGGGCGCCACCCGGGGCGTCCGGCCCGAGCGGGCCGCCCGGGAGCGGGCCGTCCGCGGCCGCCTCCGCCGCCGGCCGGGTCGCGACGGCCGCGACGGCCGCCGCCGTCCGGGCGTCCGCCCGCAACGGCTGCCGGGCCGGGCGCGCCGTCCACCGCCGCGAGTACCCGGCCGCCGCCAGCAGCAGCGCCACCCCGGCGAGCTTGGCCAGCAGCAGCCGCCCGTAGCCGGTCCCGGTGAGGGCGCCCCAGGAGCCGACCTGCCGCCACGACTGGTACGCCCCCGTCACCGCCAGCACCGCGACCGCCGCATGCGCCGCCCGCGAGAAGCGGGCCGCCGCCCCAGCGGCCCGCGCCGCCGGCTCCGGCGCCCGGCGCAGCAGGACGAGCAGCGCGGCCAGGCCGCCCAGCCACACCGCGGCCGCCAGCAGGTGCAGCAGGTCCAGCGGCACCGCCAGGGCGGTCTGCGGGCCCACCGACGCGTGCTCGGCCGCCGCCCAGGTGGCCGCGGTGCCGCAGACGAGCGCCGCGGGGAGGAGCAGCGCCGCGACGGCCGGCGGACCGGCCCGGCGCGGCCCGGCCGGGTACGGCTCGGCCTGCCGCAGCACCGGGCCCAGCAGGACGGCCAGGGCCAGCCGCAGCAGCAGGGCCCGCGCGGGCCTGCCGCCCGCCGTCGCCCGCAGCGCGGCCGCGTCGAGGGAGCCGCCCGACTCGTACGGGGTGCGCAGCACCAGCAGCAGCACCGTGGCGGCGACCAGGCCCAGCCAGGCCGCGAGCAGGAGGCGGCGCAGCGGCGCGGGCACCGGCCCGCGCAGGCACACGCCCGCGAGGAACGCACCGCCCGCGAGCAGGCAGAACGCCGCGTAGGCGAGGCCGCGGCCCACGCCGTAGACGAGGGCGACCGGGCCGCCGCCCGTGTCCTGGGCGGGTGCGGCCACCGCGGCGGACTCGCGGCCGAAGGAGAAGGCGGACCCGCCCGAGACGGGGTGGCCGTCGGCGGAGACCACCCGCCAGGAGACCGTGAAGGTCCCCCGGGGCAGCCGGCCGCCGAGGCCGACGCGGACGGTGCGGCCGTCGCCCCCGGCGTGCCCGGGCCGCCGGTCGTCGGCGCGCAGGCCGTCCGGGCCCAGGACCCGGACGGCGTCCGGGGGCACCGACACGTCCTCGCTGAAGCGGAGGACCACCTCGGTGGGGGCGGTCCGCAGGAGCACGCCGCCGGCGGGGGCCGCACGCTCCAGGACGGCGTGGGCGGCCGCCCGCCCGGCGCCCAGGGGCAGCAGCGCGCACAGCAGGAGCAGCACCGTCAGCGGGCGCCGCAGCGCACCGATCGCCATGGACCACTCCCCGGTGCCGTCGACCGCCGTCGGCAGCGCCTACGCGCACCGGGCGGAAACGGTTCACCGGGGAGGGCCGCGGCGGGGGCACCGCGGAGAGGGGCCGCCCGGGAAGGGCCGCCCGCAGCGGGACGCCCGGGGCCGGACGCCGGGGACGGGACGCCGAGGGCCGGGGTCACCCGCGTTTGCGGGCCACCCCCGCCCAGTAGTAGGCGGCCGCGGGGTCGGCCGGCGGCTCGCCGTCCGGGCGCCAGCCCATGACGGGCACGACGCCGGGCTCGACCGGCTCCCAGTCGCCGAGGAACCGCGCCACCTCGTCGCGGGTGCGCGGCACCAGCGTCATCCCCCCCTGGGCGGCCATCGCGGCGACCCCGGCCATGGCCTCCGGGTCGAAGTCGGCGCCGGGGTGGGTGACGGCGACGTAGCTGCCGGGCGCCAGCGCGTCCATCAGCTCCCGGACCAGCCCCCACGGGTCCTCGGCGTCCTCCAGCAGCATCAGCACCGCGACCAGGGTCAGGCCGACCGGCCGGTCCAGGTCCAGGGTCCCGGCCAGCGCCGGGTCGGCGAGGATCCTGCCGGGCTCCCGCAGGTCGGCGTGGATGTAGGCGGTGCCGCCCTCCCCGCCGCCCGTCATCAGGGCCCGCGCGTGCGCCAGCACGATGGGGTCGTTGTCGACGTACACCACCCGGCTGTCGGGGGCGACGGCCTGCGCGACCTCGTGGGTGTTGCCCTCGGTGGGGATGCCGGTGCCGATGTCCAGGAACTGGCGGATGCCGCCCTCCGCCGCGAGGTGGCGCACCGCACGGCCCAGGAACCGCCGGTTCTCGCGGGCCATGGCCCGGATGCCGGGGATCTGCTTCTCGAACATCTCGCCGAGCGCGCGGTCCGGCGCGAAGTTGGTCCTGCCGCCGAGCCAGTAGTCGTACATCCGCGCCGAGTGGGGCAGGTCGGTGCGCAGGTCGACCGGCTCCACCCCCGTCTGCGGACGCATCCAGTCAGCCGTTCCCACCATGCTCCCACCCCTGCCCTCGGCAGCCGACGACCCGTCAGTCCGCCATGCTAGGGCCGCACCGGCCGTCCGGCGCCCCGTACGGCGGAACGCCCGGGACGGCCCCGGGGGCCCGCCCACCGGGGAGCCACCGGGGAGACGGCGGGGAGGCGGCGGGGAGGCGGCGGGGACGGCACCGGACCGGCCCGACTGCGACCGCGCCCCGGGGGTAGGCGACCAGGCCGGACAGGAGCCGGTCCGCACGGAACGGCCCCTGCCGAGCCGGATCGAGGTGACGACATGGCCGGCCCCCGCCGCAGCGGCACCGAACCCCGCCACGCCCGCAGCGACCTGCCCCTGCGCCGCACCCTGTCGCTGGTCTTCGGCGCGCTCTTCGCCGTCGGTGCGGCGGCCTTCGCCCTCCTGGCCTGGCGGACCGTCCCCGGCGGCAGCGCCCCGAACCGCGACACCTACGTCTTCTTCGCGGCCCTGTGCGCGGCCTTCGCCGCCGTCGCGGCGGTCGACCTGGCCGTCGTCGCCCGGCGCATGTCCCGGGACCGGCCGCCGTACGGGCGGTGACGGGGGCCCGGCCCGGGGCGGCCCGGCCCGTGGCTGGACGGCCCGCGACAGGACGGCCCGGGGCTGGACGGCCGGTGACGGTCCGGTCCGCGCCGCGGGGTGCGCGGCGGCCCTGCGGCGGTGCACCCTGAAGGGAGGAGCCGCACGACCCCCGGAGGACGTCTTGGCCATGCCCCTGCTGCGGATCCACGCCGACGCCTCCTGCCCGGACGCCCACCCCGCGGACGGCGGCACCGCCGACCTCTGCGCCCTGCGGACGCTCGTCGTCGCCGACGTGCTGCTGCGCACCGCAGCCCTCGGGGGCCGGCAGACCGTCCTCGGACTGGCCCTGCCGGACCTGCCCGAGGAGCGGGTGAAGGAGCTGATGCGGGACGCCGCCCTGCTGAACGTCCACCCGCCGACCGTGCAGGTGGGCGTGCAGGACGTCACCGGCGCGCTCGGCGGACCGGCCGACGTGCACGTGGTCTGCCCCGGGGCCGTGCCGCACGCCGCCCCCGGGGCCGGCCGCATCGACGTCGGCCCGGTCACGGCGCCCCCCGGCGCCCTGGACGACCCCCCGGCCCTGCGGCTCGCCCTCCTGGGCCTGGCGCCCGGCGAACCGGCCGACCTCACCTCCGGCGACCTGCGGCGGGCCGCCGCCACGACCGCCCGGTGGCGGGCGCTGGTCGCCGCGTGGGCGTGCGAGCCGTCCCGTCCGATGCACGCGGCGACCGTCCGTGAGGCGCGCGCCCGGTTCGCCGACGGCCTGGACACCCGGACCGCCCTCGCCCTGCTGCACCGGCTGGAGGAGGCGGAGGAGGTGCCGGCCGGGTCCCGGTTCGAGACCTTCGCCCACCTCGACCGGGTGCTGGCCCTGGAACTGGCCCGCGACGTCGGGCGCTGACCGCACCACGCGCACCACCTGGAGGCACCGTGCCCGAGGAGCCGGTCCGCATCCCCCTCGACGGGTCGCACCTCGCCGGCGACGTCGTCCTCCCCGCGCGGCCGCACGGCCTGGTGCTCTTCGCCCACGGCAGCGGCAGCTCCCGCCACAGCCCGCGCAACCGGGCCGTGGCGGGGGTCCTGCAGCAGGCCGGCCTGGGGACGCTGCTGCTCGACCTGCTCACCGAGGAGGAGGAGCGGATCGACGCCGTGACGGCCGGGTACCGGTTCGACATCCCGCTGCTGTCGCAGCGGCTGGTGGCGGCGGTGGACGCGGCCGCCGCCGCCCCGGCGACGGCCGGCCTGCCGCTGGGCCTGTTCGGCGCCAGCACCGGCGCGGCGGCCGCCCTGGAGGCGGCGGCGGAGCGGCCGGACCGGGTCCGGTCCGTGGTCTCCCGCGGCGGCCGCCCGGACCTGGCGGGGCGGGCGCTGGGCCGGGTCCGGGCGCCCGTGCTGCTGCTGGTCGGCGGCCGGGACCACGAGGTGCTGCGGCTGAACCGGGAGGCGGCCGCGCTGCTCGCCGCGCCCCACGAGGTCGTCGTCGTCCCCGGCGCGACGCACCTCTTCGAGGAGCCCGGCACGCTGGAGGAGGTGGCGGCGGCCGCCGCCGACTGGTTCCTGCGGATGCCCGGCGGCACCGGCGCGGAGCCCTCCGGGGGCGGCGGCGCACCCCCCGGCCGCCCCTGACCGGGCCGCCTGGTAACCATACGGGGGCCGGTGACCCGCACCGGTCCCCCGCGAAGGAGCCGGCGTGGCCGCCAGACCGACCGTCCTGCACGTCACCGACCTGACCTACCCCGCCGCCGGCCGCCGCTACGGCGACGAGGACACCCGCCTCTCCGCCCGGCTGCGCGAGGAGTTCACCGTCGCCCTGTGCCACCCGGTCGACGCGGTGCGGCTGATGGACGGCTTCGACGCCGTCCTGGTCCGCAACAGCGGCCCGGTGCTGCACCACCGCGAGGCGTACGACGCGTTCCGCGCCCGGGCCGCCGCGCACGGCACCCGCGTCCTCAACCCGCTGCACGGCCGGGGCGACATGGCCGGCAAGGGCTACCTGGTGGAGCTGACCGCGGCCGGGTACCCGGTCATCCCCACCGCGGACCGCAGCGAGGACCTCGGCCGCCTGCCGCAGGCGCCCGCGTACGTCGTCAAGCCGGTGCAGGGCGCCGACTCCCTCGGCCTGCGGACCGTCCCCGCCGCCGGCCTCCCCGGCCTCGCCGGCCCCGTCGCGGACGGCGGGCTGCTGGTGCAGCCCCGGATCGACTTCCGGTACGAGGTGTCGTTCTACTTCGTCGACCGGGTCTTCCAGTACGCCCTGTACGCACCCCGGCCGGACCGCCGCTGGGAGCTGGAGCCCTACCGGGCGGACGCGGCCGACCTGGAGTTCGCGCAGCGCTTCGTCGACTGGAACACCCTCGACCACGGGATCCAGCGGGTGGACGCCTGCCGCACCCGCGGCGGCGGGCTGCTCCTGGTCGAGCTGGAGGACCTCAACCCCTACCTCTCGCTGGACCTGCTGGACTCGGGGACCCGGGACGCCTTCACCGCCGCCCTCGTGCGGTCCCTGCACTCCCTCCTCGACGCGGGCTGAGCCCCGCCCGGCCCGCCCCGGCACCGCACACCCCCGCACCCCAACCCCTCGCCAGAGCCCATCGGGAGGACGCCCGTGACCGCGTACGAGAAGGACGGGGCGGAGATCTACCGCCGGTCGTTCGCCACGATCCGCGCCGAGGCCGACCTCGCCGGACTGCAGCCCGCCGAGGAGCGGGTCGCCGTCCGCATGATCCACGCCTGCGGCATGGTGGACCTGGTCCGGGACCTGGCGTTCGGCCCGGGGGCGGTCGCCCGCGGCCGGGCCGCGCTGCGGGCCGGCGCGCCGGTGCTGTGCGACGTGGCCATGGTCGCCCACGGCGTCACCCGCCGGCGGCTGCCCGCGGACAACGAGGTGGTGTGCACCCTCGGCGACCCGGCCGTGCCGGACCTGGCCCGCGAGCTGGGCACCACGCGCAGCGCCGCCGCCCTGGAGCTGTGGCGGGACCGGCTGGACGGCGCGGTGGTCGCGGTCGGCAACGCGCCCACGGCCCTCTTCCGGCTGCTGGAGCTGGTCGAGTCGGGCGCCGGGCGCCCGGCCCTGGTCATCGGCACGCCGGTGGGCTTCGTCGGGGCCGCGGAGTCCAAGCAGGCCCTGGCCGCCCACCCCGCGGCGCTGGACCACCTGGTGGTGCACGGCCGCCGCGGGGGCAGCGCGATGGCGGCGGCCGCGGTCAACGCGCTCGCCTCGGACGAGGAGTGACCGGCACGGGGTGACCGGCACGGGGTGACCGGCACGGGGTGGCGGGCGGAGGCCACGGACGCGGGGGCGGGAGCGGCGGGGCGCGGAGGACGGCGGGACGGCGGGACGGCGGGACGGCGGGACAGCGGTCTCACAGCCCCCGCAGCCAGCGCACCGCCCCCGCGACGTCCTCCGCGGCGGGCACCCCCGGCGGCAGCGGCGGCCGCCGCACCAGCAGCACGGGCAGACCCAGCTCGCGCGCGGCGGTGAGCTTGGCGGCGGTGGCCTCCCCGCCGCTGTCCTTGGTCACCACCGCGTCGATGCGGTGCCCTGCCAGCAGCTCCCGCTCCCCCTCCACGGTGAACGGCCCGCGGGCGAGCAGCACCCGGACGTGGGCGGGCGGCGGCGGGTCGGGCGGCTCCACCGACCGGGCCAGGAACCACACGCCGGACACCCCCGCGAAGGCCGCGGCCTCCCCCCTGCCCGTGGTCAGCAGGACCCGCCGGCCCAGGGACGGCACCAGCCGCGCCGCCTGCGCCACCGACCCGGCCCAGTGCCAGGCGTCGCCGGGTCCGGCCACCCACCCGGGGCGCCGGAGGACCAGCAGGGGAACATGGACGGCGGCGGCCGCCGCGGCCGCGTTGGCGGTGACGGTCCGGGCGAAGGGATGTGTGGCGTCGATGACCGCGTCCACCCGCTGCTCCAGCAGCCAGGCGGCGAGCCCCTCCGGGCCGCCGAAGCCGCCGGTGCGCACCAGCCCGGCGGGGAGCCGGGGCTCCGCCGTGCGGCCGGCCAGCGAGCTGACCACGTCCACCGCGGGGTCGGCGGCCAGCACGTCCGCCAGTCGGCGGCCCTCCGCCGTGCCGCCCAGGACCAGCACCCTCACCGCACACCCCCGCGGCCCGCACGGCCGCGGCCGCCAGGGCAGCCGCAGGGGCACCCGTGGCTGAGCGGCGGAGCGACGGCGGCAGCGGCAGCGGCAGCGGCGCACGGGACGGATCGGGCGGCGGGGGCGGCGTGGGCGGTCGCGCCGGGCAGCTGCGCAGCAGCGGCCTGCGGCACGGCTGGACCACCGGCACCTGCGCGACCGCCGCGGCCACGGCCGCGTACACCGCCCTGCTGACCGGGGACTTCCCGGACCCGGTGGCCGTCGTCCTGCCCGGCGGGCAGCGGCCGTCCTTCGCCCTCGCCGCGGAGGAGCTGGCGGAGGGCCGGGCCATGGCGGGCGTCGTCAAGGACGCCGGGGACGACCCGGACGTCACCCACGGCGCCCTGGTCCGCGCCACCGTCCGCCCGGCCGCGCCCGGCTCCGGGGTGGTCTTCCGCGCCGGGCCCGGCGTGGGCACCGTCACCCGGCCCGGCCTGCCGCTGCCCGTCGGCGAACCCGCCGTCAACCCCGTGCCCCGGCGGATGGTGCGCGACGCCGTCGCGGCCGTCGCCGCCCGGCACGGCGGCAGCGGCGACGTGGAGGTCGAGCTCTCCGTCGACCACGGGGAGGAGATCGCCCGTTCCACGTGGAACCCCCGCCTCGGCATCCTCGGCGGGCTGTCGATCCTCGGCACGACGGGCATCGTGGTGCCGTACTCCTGCTCCGCCTGGATCGACTCGATCCGGCGCGGCGTCGACGTGGCCCGCGCCGCCGGGCGCACCCACGTCGCGGCCTGCACCGGCGCCACCTCCGAGCGGGCCGCCGTCGAGGCGTACGGGCTGCCCGAGGACGCGCTGCTGGACATGGGCGACTTCGCGGGCGCCGTCCTCAAGTACCTGCGCCGCCACCCCGTGCCGCGGCTCACGGTGGCGGGCGGCTTCGCCAAGCTGTCCAAGCTGGCCGCGGGCCACCTCGACCTGCACTCGGGCCGCTCCCGGGTCGACCACGCCCTCCTCGCGCGGCTCGCCCGCGAGGGCGGCGCCGGCGACGCCCTCGCGGAGGCCGTGGCCTCGGCCGGCACCGCGCTGGAGGCGGTCCGGCTCTGCGCGGCGGACGGCGTGCCGCTCGGCGGCCTGGTCGCCGCGGCGGCCCGCGGCGCCGCCCTGGAGGTGCTGCGCGGCGCGCCGGTCGCGGTGGACGTGCTCTGCGTCGACCGGGCGGGCGCGGTCGTCGGCCGCGCGGAGGCCGCCGGGCCGCGCTGAGGCCCGGGCGTCCGGCCGGGGCCCGGCCGCACCGGGCCCCCGCCGGCCCGGGGTCAGTCGCGGCAGTTGCCGAAGAGGATCCGGTACGCGACCAGCAGCACCAGGGAGCCGGCGATCGCCGCGCCCCAGGTGGCCAGGTCGAAGAAGTGGTTGCCGATCGTCCGGTGGAGCAGCTTGGCCGAGAGCCAGCCGCCGACGAACGCCCCGGCGATCCCGATCAGCGTCGTGACGATCAGGCCGCCGGGGTCGCGCCCCGGCAGGAGGATCTTGGCGATGGCCCCGGCGACCAGGCCGAGGACGATCCAGGCGACGATTCCCATGCTGGTGCCCTGCCTCTCGGATGCCGCGCGGACGGCGCACGGTCACCGGTGGGGACGCGGCCGGGGCCCCCGGCGGTTTCACCGGCGGAACCCCCGGTCGGGGTCGCGCGGCTCCTCGCCCTCGAAGGGCGTGAACCAGGCGGGCGCGCGCAGGTCGCCGAGGCCGAGCTCGCGGTTGGCCTCCGACTCGGGGTCCTCGATGCCGTCCGCGCCGGGGTCCTCCAGCAGCAGGACGCCGCCGTCCTGGAGGAACGCCTCCCGGCACGCCTCCCAGTCGTAGTCGTAGGGGTGGGCGGGCAGCTCCTCCATCAGCTCCGCGATGTGGTCGGGCTCGTCCTCCAGCGCCGCCGCGGCGTCGTCCAGGGCCAGGTGCAGGGCCATCTCCTCGGCGGGGCAGCGGGGCTGCGGCCAGCGGCCGTCGGCGAGGTCGCCCGCGAGGTCGTCGAAGGCGCGGGCCATGGAGCGCCGCCACGGGACGTCCTGCCGCCAGGTCAGCCGGGGCAGCCGCCCCAGCAGGGCCCACTCGTGCTCCTCGCCGGGCTCGACGGGCGCGCCGCCGTACTCCTCCACGTCGTCGTAGCCCGCGTCGGAGAGCGCGGAGAGCTGCTCGTGGAGCAGGCACGCGGTGCGCGGGGTGAGCAGCCAGCCGCCGGCCGCGGCGTCGGGGGGCAGGTCGAGGGGGAAGACCTCGGCGAAGTCGGGCTCGAAGGAGTCGCCGGGCGCGGTGGTGAGGGCGCCGCCCAGCAGCTCCACGCCGGGGACGCCCTCCAGCAGCTGCTCGGGGTCGAGCAGGACGTTGAGGGCGCCCTGCGGGCCCTCGTCGACCTCGGCAGCCATGCCGGCGCGCTGGCGCTCGGGGTCGGCGCCCTCGAAGCCGATGCCGGCCACCGCGCGGTGGCCGGCCGCCCGCAGCGCCGGCCAGTCGGTGACGCGGATCCGGAGGGTGACGACGGCCTCGATCTCCTGGCCCGCCGCGTCGTCCGGTCCGCCCCCGGTGGTCTGTGCGTCGTGATCGCCCATGGGGCCACAGTAGGGAGTCGGCGGCACCGGAGGCCGCCGCACCCGCCGCCGCGGCGGCCGCGGCTCCGTCCGGCCCGGCCGCCGGCGCCCCCGCGACGCCGTCTCCGCCCCTCCGGACGGCGGGCGGCCTGCGGCTCGGAGCCGGGGGCCGGGACGGCCTGGGGCCGGGGGCCGGATCAGGCCAGGGCCAGGAAGAGCTTCTCCAGCTCCTGCTCCGTCATGGGCGGCGCGTCGCCGTCGGCGGCGGCCATGCACTGCCGCATACCGCTGGCCACGATCTTGAACCCGGCCCGGTCCAGCGCCCGCGACACGGCCGCGAGCTGGGTGACCACGTCCTTGCAGTCCCGGCCCGCCTCGATCATGGCGATCACCCCGGCCAACTGGCCCTGGGCGCGGCGCAGCCGGTTGAGGACCGCACCCGTCGCCTCCTCGTCCACCTGCATCGACGCCCTCTCCTTCACCTCGGCGGTCCGGCCCGCGGGCCGTGCCGTGCCGTGCGGCCGGTGCGCGTCCGCCCGCACCGCGGGACCGGCGGGCATACCCGGGCCGGTATCGTCCCGCCGGGTCAACGGCCGGGGCCGCGCGGCCATTCCCGCGCCCCGGCGGCCGGGCCGCCCCGCAGGCCCCGGCTGGCCATGCTGCGGCCCGGCCGCCGGACGGCGCGGCGGGCGGCAGGGCCGCCCCGGTCAGTGCTCGGAGTAGCTGAGGTCGCCGATGGTCCAGCTGCTCACGTCGGCGATGGCGACCCGGTACATGCCGCCGGTCTCCGGGAGCCCGAGGCTGCCCTGGAGGATCCTCGCCACGTGGAAGTACAGGTGCGTCGGGCGGCCGCCGCCGTCACCGGCGCCGGTCCCGTCGCCCGCGGCCGTCGCCGAGGGGACGAACACCCCCGCGAACCCCTTGAGGTGCTCCGAGGCGCCCAGCACCTCCGCCACCCGCTGCTTCCACACGGCTTCCGGGGCGAGCTTCCCGGTGATGACGGCTCCGGGGACGACCACGGTCAGGGGCATCTGATTGCTGTGCTCCGACTCCACCTTGGCGGCGAGGTCGATGAGCAGGCCATCGGGGTTCGACATGTCCCCAGATTAGTGCGCGCCGCCGCTCCCCGGGCGGGGCCGGGTCCACCCGGCGTCCCGGGCCCGGGGAGCGGCGCCGGCGTCACCGCACGGAGGGGGCCGGGAGCGGGGGCGGCGTCCGGGCTGCGGCCGGGGCGGGGCCCGGCCGCAGCACCCGCTCGGCCAGCTCCCCGAAGAGCAGGCCGAAGGCGGTCCACAGGGCGGCCTGCACGGCGAGCGCGGCGAGGCGGAACCGCCACAGCAGCGTCGCCGGGAAGTCCGCCGGCACCTCGTCCACCCCCGGCAGGAGGGCGTAGGCCAGCCCGACCGCGAGGAGGAGGGCGCCGGCCGCCGCAACGGAGGCGTACCAGGCGCCGAACCGCGGCACGAGGGCGCGGCCGAGGACCGCCGCGGCGGACGCGAGCAGCACGCCCAGCAGCATCATCAGGACGTACAGGGCCGTGCGCCTCCCGATGGTGTCGGGATCGCCGACCGACGGCGGGTTCGCCGGGTACTTCAGGAACGGCACCAGGTACAGGCCCGCCAGGGCGGCGAGCGACACCAGCGCCGCGGTCGCCCGGGGGGCGAGGCGGCCGGTGCGGCCGAGGGCGAAGCAGAAGGCCAGCGCCGCGACGCCGCCCACGGCGGTCCCGAAGAGCAGGACCCCCGTGGCCAGGCCGCCGGTCGACTGCAGCGTCCGGCTGAAGAGCTCCTCGCCGTGCCCGTGCCCGTGCGCGTGGGACTCCTCGAAGGCGACGGCCGCCTCCACCCGGGGCTCCCCGAGCAGGTACGACACGGCGAGCGCGACCACGCCGGCGGCGAGGCCCGCCAGCATGCCGCGCACCAGCAGGGCCCGGACCAGTGCCGACCCGGCGGGTGCCGGACGGGACGGAGGGGGCGGCGGGGACGGCGGGGGGACGGGGGCGGCGGGCGAACGCCCGCCGGATGCGGGCTTCACGGGTGCGTCCCCCGCTCAGTGGCAGGGGAAGCCGAGCAGGTGGCGGGCGTCGTGCACCCACTCGTGCACCGCCTCGCCGGAGACGAGCGACGTGGCGCCCTGCTCGGCGCCGACGAAGTACAGCACCACCAGGGCCATGACGGCCAGGAAGGCCGCCCACGGCAGGATCTCGCGGACGGACAGGGGTGCCGCGACGGGGCGGACGGGGGGAAGGGCAGCCGGAACGGCGGTCTCTGCCATGGCAGGGCCTCCTCTGGGAACACGCGTCCCACTCGATGGAGCACGGACGACGGCGCCGGGTCTGACTTACCGTCAACCGCATCCCCCCGAGGGAGGGCTGCGCCTGCGCGGCATACAGTGGCGCGACCGTGCCGGACTCTCACCGGGCTTCCGTCACGCCGTCGTCATGGTGCGACGACCGTACCGTGAACGGGCAGTCGGGCCAAGGGCGCCTTTCGGGCATCCGGACCGGCGGCGGCCCCGGACGGGCCGGTTGCGCCCGGCGCCCCGGTCCGGGCGATCCGCCGTCAGCAGGGTCCCGGCGGCCCCGGCGGGGAATCCCCCGCGGGATCCGGACAGGAGGAGGACCGATGACCGTGCGGGTGTCCCTGGTCGCCCCGGCGGGCTGCGCCGCGCTGCGCGAGGCGCGGTTCGGCGACGGGAGCGGACCGGACGGCAGCGGCGGCGGCGGCCTGGACGCCGGCGGCCTGCGGCGGGCACGGGCGGCGGCCGGGCGGGCTCCCCGCGGCGCCCTGGTCCTCGCCTCCCCGTCGGCGCGCTGCCGGGAGACGGCGGCGGCCCTCGGCCTGCGCGCCGCCCCCGAGGACGCGCTGCGCGGGTGCGACCCGGGCCGCTGGCGGGGGCTGCGGCTGGACGAGGTCGCGGCGGCCGAGCCCGCTGCGGTCGCCGCCTGGCTGGCGGACCCCGCGGCCGCGCCGCACGGCGGCGAGTCCCTGCTCGGCCTGCTCGCCCGGGTCGGCGCCTGGCTGGACGGCCTGGCGGAGGGCGGCCCGGCCCGCGTCGTCGCGGTCGCCGAACCGGACGTGGTGCGCGCCGCCGCCGTCCACGCCCTCGGCGCCCCGCCCCGCACCTTCTGGCGCCTGGACGTGGCACCCCTCACCGCCACCGCCCTCAGCGGCCGCGCCGGCCGCTGGAACCTCCGCCCCGGCGCCCCGCTCGCCCCGGCCGTCCTCCCCGTCGGGGAGGACGGCGGCGAAGCCGCCCGCTGACCCCGCCCGGGAGCGCGGGACCCGTGGGGAGCCCGGGGTGCCGGACCGGGCGGCTCCTCCACCGGGACGGGCCGCCGGACCGCGGTACGGTCCGCCGACAGGCCGTCGGACCACCCGGCGGCCCATCGGCCTCGCGCGGCCCCACGGATCCGCCGGTCCCGGGGAACGGCGGGACGGGCGCGGCGAGCAGCCCCGCCGCGTTGCCGGCGCGAGGACGCCGCCGCCCGCTGCGGGGCCCTGCCGCCGCGGCCGCCCTCCGGACGTACGGCCAAACCCTCGGCGGTCAAGGGGAGTTGACCGCCCACGGCTCACGGCTGCCGACAGGTCCGGACCGAGCACCGGCCCCGGGAGAAGGTGAGTACGGGTACTCAGGTGGGGCGGTGATCACCGGCCCGATCATTCACCCATGCGATCGATCTCCCTGACGAAGTCCCTGCTGGCCGCGACCCTCGGCTGCGCCGCCCTCTCCGCCTGCGGCACCCCGGCCCCCGCCGCCGCCGGTGCCGGCCACGCCTCCGCGGCCCCCGCCGCCGCCCACGCCCCGGCAGCCCGGCAGGAGGCTCCGCCTGCCGCCGGCGACCCGCAGATGCGCTTCCTCGACCTGGTCAACCGCACGATGCAGCGCTGCGCCTCCCGGACGCTCGGGGACAAGGGCGACGCCTCCGCCCCCCAGGGCCTGCCGGTCCGGAACCCGGGCGACGCGGCCCCGCGGCCCGAGGACCTGCCCGGCTGGGAGGGCCCGCAGACCCCGCGGTTCGGACCGGGCCGGACCCCGCCCGGCACCCCCGACGCCCACGGCGACATCGCCGTCCCCCTCCCCGCCGACGCCCCCGAGCCGCCCGCGCCCACCGCCACCGCCCCCCGCACCGGCGCGCCCCGCGAGGTCCCGCTGAGCGAGATCGAGGCGTGCGAGGGCACCGCCCACGCCGACCGCATCACCGCCGCCCTCCGCGGCACCGCGGTCACCGGCTACGAGGCGCTGCAGGCCGAGCTGACCGGCCTGGACTACCCCGCCGAGTGCATCCACCGCATGCCGCAGCGCCCCGGCGAGCCCCGCGCCCGCATCGACCTGCGCTTCATGGGCGGCAACCTCGCCCTGGAGGTCACCGCCACCCGCGACGGCGCCTTCGTGGAGCCCTTCGGCGCCCCGGAGACCGAGGACGTCCGGGTCGCCGACGTCCGGCGCGCGTCGCAGTCCGGCGCGCGTCGCAGTCCGGCGCGCGTCGCAGTCCGGCGCGCGTCGCAGTCCGGCGCGCGTCGCAGTCCGGCGCGCGTCGTGGTCCGGCGCGCGTCGTGGTCCGGCGCACGGCACCCCGGCCCGGCACGACGGGCCGCCGGCCCGTCCTCCGCCGCGCCGGGCGGGAGGAACCCGGGCGCGTCAGTGCTGGAGCCAGACCTTGGCGACGACGAGGACCAGCCCCAGGAGCAGGTTGACGGCACCGGCGGACACGACCTGCCACCAGGCCGCTCCGGCCCGCAGCACTGCGGCACTGGCCCACAGGACCTGCTGCACCACCGCGGCGCCCAGCCCCAGCCATGCCGCGCCCCTGAAGCCCAGTCCCAGCAGCGGGCTGGACGCGATCAGGGCGGCCGGCAGGAAGGCCGCCTGGACGATCGGCCACTCGCGCGTGCAGATGCGGCGGACGCCGGCCCGGCCGACAGGCTGGTCGCGCAACCGCTCGCCCACGAAGCCCGCGTAGACGTGCGCGGCCCAGAACACCACACCGGTGCAGAGGAGCAGCAGGGCCAGCTCCAGGCGCGGGTACGGACCCGGCGTCCCGGCTCCGGCCACCACCGAGGCGGCGAGCAGTGAACCGTAGACCGCCCCCGCATAGTTGACCCGTCCGGGACCCGGCAGCCGCCGCGCGTCCGCACCACCCGCCGAAGTACCCCGTGCCACCCGTTCAGCATCCTCGCGTCCGCCGCACGCCGCATCCGCGGCACCGCGGTCCCGGGCCGTACCGGCGTCGCGGAGCCCCGGGTGCGGTCCGCCCCGTCAGCCCGCCCCGGACGGGGTGGAGGGGGGACGTGCCCGATGCCTCACGGAGGCCGCGGTGGGCGGACCCCGGCCCGCCGCGGGCCGGCGAGGCACAAACGGAGGCCCCCGCGGTCTCCGCGGGGGCCTCCGTCGTGTTCCGGTGCAGGTCGGGCGGGGTGGGCCGCCAGGGGCTCGAACCCTGAACCTACGGATTAAAAGTCCGCAGCTCTGCCAATTGAGCTAGCGGCCCGCCGGCAGTGCGCCGGTGAACGCGGCTGCTGCCGAGTGAAGCGTACCCGGAGATCCCCGGGTGTCCGCCACTGCATTGAGAGGGTGTCCCGCCGGGGGCCTCGAGGCTCCGGCCCCCGGCGGGACGGCGGGCTCAGTACAGGCCGCTGTAGCCCTGCCAGCCGGTGGCGATCCGGGTGCCGCCCGCGTACGAGCCGTTGCCCCTGCCGTTCCAGCGGACCACGTTGCCGCGGGTGTCCCGGCCCACGAGGTCGGCCTTCCCGTCGCCGGTGAGGTCTCCGACGCCGGCCAGGGCGTTGTAGGCGTTGAAGCCGGAACCGAGCCGGACACGGGCGCTCCAGCCGCCCGCGCCGTTGCCGAACCACCGCCAGAGGACCCCGGCCCGGTCCCGGCCGAGCAGGTCGCCGACGCCGTCGCCGTTCAGGTCGCCGGCCCCCACCAGCAGCGTGTAGCCGGACAGGCCGGAGCCGGCCCTGCGCCGCGGGTCGAGCCGGCCGGTGCTGTTCGCCGGGTACATCCACAGCACGCCGTACCGGTCCCGCGCCAGGAGGTCCGGGCGTCCGTCACCGGTCAGGTCGCCGGGCGAGAGGAGCCGGTCGTACCGGCCCCAGCCCTCCTCGTCGAGCACCGCGAGGGACGGGCGGACCGTGCCGCCGCAGGTGCCGTAGGCGATCTCCAGAGTGCCCCGGAAGCGGAGCAGCACGTCGTTGCAGCGGTCGCCGTCCAGGTCGCCGATCGGCACGACGGCGCTCAGGAGCGGCATGTGCGTGGCGGCGATCCGCCGGGCGGCGCCGACGCCGCCGGTGCCGGTGGCCGGACGGTAGCCGACGTCCCCGGCGGAGTTGGAGACGAGGACGTCGCCGAGCGCGGAGGAGCCGTAGTCGTGGGCGGCGGGGGCGCCGCCGCTCACGCGCACCGTGCCGGAGGCGGTGGCCACCGGTCCGGTGCCGTCGGCGGGGGTGAAGGCCACCGACCAGGCGTAGGTGCCGTCGGCGACCCGGGCATCGGTGCTGCCCCGCCCGCTCCAGTAGATCTCGACCCGGCCCGCGGCGGGACGGCCGGAGGCGGTCCGCACGACGCGCCCGGTCCGCGGGTCCCGCACCTCGAGCCGCCAGCCGGAGGTCGGACGGGTGAGCCACCAGGTGCTGTGCCAGCTCTCGCCCGAGCGCAGGTCGATCGCGGCGGCGCCCTCCCGGCGGTCGGCCACGGCCAGGGGCGAGGCGGGCACGCCGCTGGCCTGCACGTGAACGGCGTCCTGGGCGTCGACGTAGGCGATGCGGCCGCCGTTGCGGTCCACGGCCCAGCCGTCGCCGGGGTCCGCGTCGCGGGCGGTGCCGACCGGACGGGACACGGGGGCGTCCCCCCGCACGTCGGTGAGGGTCAGCAGGCCGCCGGCGTCGGCGCGGACGGTGAAGCCGTCGCCGAGCACGGTGCGGCCGCCCGCGGGGACCGGGGTGGTGCGGTGGGCCGCGGTGTCCAGCACTCCGGCCTGCTCGGCTCCGCACGCCCAGTACACCCAGCGGCCGGTCGCCTGGAGTTCGGTGGGGGTGCAGGAGGCGCCCAGCGCGATCGGGGCGGCCGCCCTGCCGGTGGCGATGTCGGTCACGGACACCGTGCCCGGCGCGGCCCCGGGCTGCAGCAGCGCGGTGCCGTGCAGGGCGCCGACCGGTCCGGTGCCGGTGCGCACGACGTGGCGCGAGTCGGTGTCGACGACCTCCACGAGCGCGCCGCCCCCGGCCTGCCGCACCCGGTGGAGGACGTGGCGGCCGTCCGCGTCGACGACCTCGGAGGGGCCCTGTCCGGCGCCGCCGAGCGTGTCGTCGGGCTGCTCGGCCCGTTGCCCGGTCTCCAGGAAGTGCGGGCAGTCCGCACCCAGCCAGCAGTCGGCGTAGCGCGCACCGGCGGCGGTCGTGAAGGGTGCGGCCACCGTGATGTCGCCCGCCGCTCCGATCTGCCGGCTGGTCAGCGACGCCGCCCGGCCGCTCGGGGGCAGGGTCAGCGCCGTCAGCCAGCCCTGGGCCGTCGAGAGGCCGCGGACGAGGGTGCGGTTCGGCGTGGGGGTGTACACCCGGTGGAGGACCGGGACGCCCGAGGCGTCCGGCTCGACACGCTGGACGCCCCAGTCGGGGCTCGCCGCGGCGTCGGCGCCGGAGCCGCCGACGAGCAGCGCACCGCCGTCGGGCAGGGGGACGCCCTGGGCGGTGGCGGTCGCGAGCAGGGGCCGCTCCTCGCCGTCCGTGAGGTGGATCGCGACGGTGCGGAAGGCGGGGGTGTCGGTGCCCGGGCCCGTTCCGGGGTCGTCGGCGGAAGCCTCCCACCGGGCGGCCAGCAGCCAGTCGCCCACCAGGCCGACGGGCCGGACGGCGGCCTGCCGGGGCAGCGGGTAGCTGCGCTCCGGGGTGTCGAGGTCGTCGTAGCGGTACAGCAGGAAGCGGCCGTCGGCGGTCCACACGCCCAGGTGGTCGCTGCCGCGGACGAAGGGGGCGTCGTCGACGGTGTGCTGTTCGAGCAGCGGGCGTGCCGTGTGGTCGGCGAGGGTGACGTACGACCGGTGGGAGGCGCCGGAGGTGTCGGTCATGGTCACGGCGAAGCCGCGGGGGCCCGTCCACAGGAAGGAGTTGAACGTGCGTATACGGGCGGGCAGGCCGCCGACCTGCTCCCGGCCGACGGTGCCGTCCGTACGCGGGGTCAGCAGGTGGAGGGTCTGGGTCCCGTCGGCGGCCGTGCCCGAGGCCACGACGGTGGAACCCGCGGTCGTCCGGTAGGTCGTGCCCGTCGGCACGGGGACCACTGCGACGGCTCCGGTGGCCATGTCCTGGAGGACGGCCGTGGTCCTCCCCGGGTTGCGGGGGGACGCCACGACGTCGGGGCCGCCCGTCCAGGTACCGGACGCCTGCTCCGGCGGGGCGGCGACTCTGCGGGTCGCGCCGTCGTAGGAGGTCCAGAGGAGGCCGAGGGCCTGCTGGGTGTGGAGGAAGCCCGTCGTGCCGCCCAGGGAGGGCGTGTCGGTCTGGACGCCGGGCAGGGTCCAGGCGGGGATCACCGCCTCCTGGGGGGACACCGCACCCCGGGGGGCGGACGCGGCTGCGGCCGACGGCACGGCGGCGAGCGGGGACAGGGTCAGGGCGAGGACGGTGAAGGCGGCGGCGGGCCTGCGCAAGGACGGCTCCTGGAGCACGGGAGTGCGGTGGGGGCGGTGGAGCACGGCGACAGGGCGGCCTCGCAGCGGCGGACGGCGCCTCATGATCACGTGCGGTCGCCGGAGCCTAGCACCCGGGCGGGACGCCTCACCGGGCGGAGAGGCGGTCCGGGCGGGATGCGCGCGATGTCCGCGGGACGGACAGGGCCGATCCGGACACACGGCAGCGGCGGGACGTCGGGGGCGCGGCGGGGTGGACACCGCAGGCCCGGTACCAGCGCGTCCGGGGCGGACGCCCCGGTCCGCCCGTGCGTGCGGGCGGCCCGGGGCGGACGCGGAGACGGCCCGGAGCCGCCTCCCGTCCGGACGATGTCCGGGGGAGGCGGCCCCGAGCCGTGGTCACCGGCGCCGCCGGTACGGGGTCGGCCGCTGCGGGCCGGCCGACGGCGGGTCAGCCGTTGCGCTTCCAGCGCGGCTTGCGGTCGGCGCCGCCGAAGCCGCTGCCGCTGCTGCTGCCGCCGTTGTCGCGGCGCTCGAAGCCGCGGCCGCCGGCGCCGTGCTCACGGTCGCCGAAGGAGCGGCCGCCGGAGCGGTGGTCGTCGCGCCGGCCCTGGGGGCGGCTGGTGCGGTCCCGGTCGCCGAACGACGGACGGGCGCCGCGGTCGCGGTCGCCGCCGTACGGGCGGTCGAAGGAGCGGGCCGGACGGTCCCCGCCGCGGTGGTCGCCGCCGCGGTCGCGGTTGAAGCCGCCACGGTCGTCCCGACGCTCGAACGAAC
>NZ_JBIAWP010000023.1:70570-96451 GCF_042895785.1 Streptomyces sp. NPDC001380
GAACGTACACGACCGCCACGGTCGTCACGGTCCCGGTTGAACGGACGGTCCCCACCGCGGTCGCGGCTGAAGCCGCCACGGTCGTCCCGACGCTCGAACGAACGACCGCCACGGTCGTCACGGTCCCGGTTGAACGGACGGTCCCCACCGCGGTCGCGGCTGAAGCCGCCACGGTCGTCCCGACGCTCGAACGAACGGCCACCGCGGTCGTCACGGTCCCGGTTGAACGGACGGGTGCGCTCCTCCGCGTCGGCGGCCGGAGCGGCCTCCTCGGCGGCGGGGGCGGCGGACGGGGCGGCGTCGGTGTCCGCGGGGGCGGCCACCGGCGCGTCGGCCTCGGCCGCCGGGGCCTCGACGGCGTCGGACGGCTCGTCCTCGATGCCCAGCTCGGCGCGCTCGCGGGCGGCGCGGGCCGCCAGGCGGTCGGCGTCCTCGCGCAGCTCGGCGGCGCGGCGCTGCAGCTTCTCCAGGCGGCGGGCCAGGTCCTCGACCTCGCGCTCGGCGGCCTTCGCGGCGCCGGCCGCGCCCTCCGCCTGCACCTCGGTGAGCGAGCGGGCGCCGGTGATGCGGGCCACGTCGGCGTCGAAGGAACCGCCCACCACGTGGCGGGAGGCGTCCACCCCGGCGTCCTCCATGAGGCGGAAGACGCCGCGCCGCTGGTGCGGCAGGGCGAGGGTGACGACGATGCCGGACCGGCCGGCGCGCGCGGTGCGGCCGGAGCGGTGCAGGTAGTCCTTGTGGTCGCCGGCCGGGTCGACGTTGAGCACCAGGTCGATGCCGTCGACGTGGATGCCGCGGGCGGCGACGTCGGTGGCGACGAGCACGTGGACGTAGCCGTCCTTGAAGTCGCCCAGGGTCCGGGTGCGGGCGCCCTGGGTCATGCCGCCGTGCAGCGCGTCGGCGCGGACACCGGCCTCGCGCAGCTGCTCGGCGACGCGGTCGGCGCCCATCTGGGTGCGGACGAAGATGATGGTGCGGCCCTTGCGGGCGGCGATGGCGCTGGTGATCGGCGCCTTGTCCTTCGGCTTCACCACGAGGATGTGGTGGGTCATCGTGGTGACCGCGCCCGCGGAGGGGTCGACCTCGTGGGTGACCGGGTTCTGCAGGTAGCGCTTGACCAGGGTGTCGATCTCGTTCTCGAGGGTGGCCGAGAAGAGCATCCGCTGGCCGCCGGCCGGCACCAGGTCGAGGATCTCGGTGACCTCGGGCAGGAAGCCCATGTCCGCCATCTGGTCGGCCTCGTCGAGGACGGCGATCTGCACCTCGTCGAGGGTGGCGGCGCCGCGGTCGATCAGGTCGCGCAGGCGGCCGGGGGTGGCGACGAGGACGTCGACGCCCCGCTCCAGCGCGTAGATCTGACGCGGCATCGAGGTTCCGCCGCAGACCACCTTGAGGTTGAGGCCGAGCACCGAGCCGTAGGGCTCCAGCGCGTCGGAGACCTGCATCGCCAGCTCGCGGGTCGGGACGAGGATCAGGCCGCGCGGGCGCTTGGCCCGGGTGCGGCCCTCGGCCAGACGGGTGAGCAGGGGCAGGCCGAAGCTGAGGGTCTTGCCGGAGCCGGTGCGACCGCGGCCCAGCACGTCCTTGCCGGCCAGCGCGTCCGGGATGGTCGCGGCCTGGATGGGGAACGGGGTGGTGACGCCGCGCTTCGCGAGGGCGCGGACGATGTCCTGGTGCAGGCCCAGGTCGCCGAAGGTGACGGTCGGCTCCTCGGCGGCGCCGGCCTCGGGGGCCTCGGCGGTGCCGGGGTCGGCGGTGGTGGTGACGGGGGCGTCGACCTGCTGGTCGACGGCGGGGGCATCGGCGGCGGAACCGTCCGCGGGCATGGCGAAGCGGTCGTCGTCAACGAGAGACATGCAGAACCTTCCGGAAGTGGCACGCGCCTAAGTCCGCGGGTTCGCACAGACCGCCTCGATGCAGTCAAGCCACGGATCGCCGGAACGCGCCAAGGGCGCCTGTAGGGGAGCGGCGCCGGGCAGATGAAATCAAACGATCTACCACTATAGACGCCGCGGACGGGGGCACGCAAATCGCCCGTTCGGAGCACCGGCCGCCGGCCGGCCCGTCCGGGGCACACCGCCCGGCCCGCCCCGCGGCACGGGCCGCAGGACGTGCGGGGAACCCCGGCGGCGGGCCGGGTATTCCCGGCGGCGTGCCGCGGGCCGGGGCGGGCCGGCGGGGAGGCTCAGTGCGGCGAGCCGCCCGCACCGGCCGGCGCCGACGGGGAGGCGCCGCTGGGCGCGGGGTCCGGGGCGGGGGAGGCGGACGGCGACGCCGGGGAGGCGGGGGGCGACACGCTCGGCTGGGGGCTCGACGACGGGGAGGCACTCCCCGGAGGACCGCCCGTGCCCCCCGGGGCGGGCCGCCCGGTGGTCCCGGTACCGCCTCCGCCGGGCACCGGACCCGTCGGCGGCGCCGAGGCCCGGCCGGACGCGTGGGCCGTGGCGCCGGGGGTCGGCGAGGGGACCGCCGTCCCGGAGGCGGAGGGGGAGGCGTCCACCGTGCCCGGCCCCCTGGAGCCCGCCGGCACCGGGCGGGAGCCCCCGTACCCCGGACGGCCGCCCACCCCCCGGCCGACCTGGTCGGCCGCGCCCCGGCCGCCGTCGGACGTCGGCCCCTGGGAGGCGGGCACGCTGCTCACGTCCATGCAGCCGCCCAGCGCCCCGGCGGCCAGCACCGCGCCGGCCGCCGCGGCCAGGGCGCGGCCGAGGGCCCTGCGGCGCGGCACGGGCCGGGCGGCCGGCGCGGTGCGCGCGAGCCGGGTGGCGGGCGCCGCCGCCGCGGGACGACACGTCGCACATGTCACGGGAGTAACCGCAGTCACGGGAAAGCCTCTCGTACGCCCCACCCGGGCCGCCCGCTGCGTGCGGCCACTACGGGTGCCCAACGCGCGCACGGCCGTGAGGACACGGCCGCTGCGTCCGCCCGGGCGGCAGCCCGTACGGCAGCCCGTACGGCAGCGCGGCGGCCGTACGGCGGCAGTACGCTGGGAGGCCCCGCGGGGGCGCGCGACGGCGGGTGCGCCCGGCGCGCGCCGCGCCCCGCCGGGGCACGGCGACGAGGAGGAGCAGGCCCCGTGCAGACACCGCGGCCCGGCACCGCAGGGGCACCCCCGGCCTCCGCGTCCGGCCTCCCCCTTCCCGCCCCCCGGTCCGCCGTCCGGCCGCCCCTCCTTCGCGGCCAGGGCCCGGTGGTGGCGGTGGTGGCTGCCGGCGGCGTGCTGGGCGCCTGGGCCCGCTACGGGGCGACCCTGCTGTGGGCGACCGCGCCCGGCGCCCTCCCCTGGACCGTCCTGGCCGTCAACGCGGCCGGATGCGCCGCGATCGGCGTCTTCATGGTGCTCCTGACCGAGGCGTGGTCCGCGCACCGGCTGCTCCGGCCCTTCTTCGGCACGGGCGTGCTGGGCGGCTTCACCACCTTCTCCACCTACGCGGTCGACGCCCAGCGGCTGCTGGCGTCCGGCCGGGCCGCGACCGCCGCCGCCTACCTGGCCGCCACCGCTGCCGCGGCCCTGCTGTCCGTCTGGGCGGCGTCGGCCCTCACCCGCCGCCTGCTGCTCCGGAGGACCCGATGAGAACGACCGGACCCGCCGTGCGGCTCACCGTCCACATCAACGAGAGCGACACCTGGCACCACCGCCCCCTGCACTCCGAGATCGTCCACCGCGCCCACGCCGCCGGACTCGCCGGCGCGTCCGTCTTCCACGGCGTGGAGGGCTACGGCGCGTCCTCCCGGATCCACACCACCCGGCTGCTGTCGCTCAGCGAGGACCTGCCGGTGGCCGTGGTGATCGTCGACACCGAGGAGCGGATCCACGGGTTCCTCCCCCACCTGGACGAACTGCTCACCGGCGGCCTGGTGACCCTGGAGCGGGTCGAGGTGGTCCGCTGCGGCGGCCGCGGGCGGACGTCCGGCGGGCAGGCGTCCGGCGGGTACGGGGAGGCCGCCGGATGACCTGGCTGCTGGTCGCGGCCGGCGCCGCGGTCGGGGCGCCGCTGCGCTACCTCACCGACCGCGCGGTGCAGGCCCGGCACGACGCGGTCTTCCCCTGGGGCACGCTGGCCGTCAACGTCGCCGGCTGCCTCGTGCTGGGCGTCCTGACGGGCGCGGCCGCCGCCGGCGCCGCCCCGTCCTCGCTGCAGCTGCTGCTGGGCACCGGCCTGTGCGGGGCGCTGACCACCTACTCCACCTTCTCGTACGAGACGCTGCGGCTGGCCGAGCAGGGCGCCCGGCTGTACGCGGCGGCGAACGTCGCCGTGAGCATCGCCGCGGGCCTGGGCGCGGCCTTCGCCGGCGGAGGGATCGCCCGGGCCGTCTGGGGCTGAGCCGGGCCCGCCCGGGCCGGTGCGGGCGGCACGGGGCCCGGACCAGGCGCGGCACGGGGCCCGGACCGGGCGCGGCACGGGGTCCGGACCGGGCGCGGTGCGGGGTCTGGGCCGGGCGCGGCGCGGGCCCGACAATGGGCCTGTGGAGATGACCCGAGACGAGTTCGAGTCCCTCGTCGGCGACGCCCTGGACCGGATCCCCGCCGAGCTGGCGAAGCTCATGGACAATGTCGCCGTCTTCGTCGAGGAGGAGCCGGACCCCGGCGACCCGGAGCTGCTGGGCCTGTACGAGGGCACGCCGCTGACCGAGCGCGGCGAGTGGTACGCCGGGGTGCTGCCCGACCGGATCACCGTCTACATGGGCCCGACGCTGCGGATGTGCGGGACCCGCGAGGAGGTCGTCGAGGAGATCGGCACCACCGTCGTCCACGAGGTGGGCCACCACTTCGGCATCGACGACGAGCGGCTGCACGAACTCGGCTGGGCCTGACCGGAGGGCCCCTGACGCCGGGTCGGGAGCCCGGCGCCCGTCCGCGCCGCGCCCGGGCGCTCCCCGCCCGCGCCGGCATCCGTATAAGGGACGGGGCCCCCGGGCATGATCCCCAGCATGCCTGCCGACACCCGCCCCAGCCCGCGCACCGTGCCCGGCCCGGCCGGCCGGCCGCCCCGACGCGGACCGGGCCGGTTCCTACGGCCCGGACCCGGGCTGCGCCGCGCGGCCGTCCTGGCCGCGGTGGCGGTGTTCGGCGGGTGGCTCGGCCTGGTGGTCGCGGGAACCTCCCCAGCCAGGGTCGGGCCCGTGGAGACGCGGATGTCGCTCCACCCCGACCTGCACGGCGGCAGCCGGGTCGACATCGCCCCGCTCGGCTCCCTGGAACTGGACACCCACCGCGCGCCGCTCCGCCTGGACGTCGACGTCCGGCGGCTGAACCCCGACGCCGCCCGCGCCATCGCCAAGGACCCCGCCCGCCTCGCGAACCTCCAGGACGAGGTCGCCTCCGGCGTGGAGCACGGCATGCTGGAGCTCGGCCTGCGCGCCGCGGCCGCCGTCGCGGCCGGCTCCTGCGCGGTCGGGCTGGTCGTGTACCGCCGCCCGCGCCGCGCCCTGGCCGCCGCGGGCGCCTCGCTCGGGCTCCTGGCGGCGTCCCTCGGCGGGGCGGCCCTCAGCTGGAACCCCAAGTCGGTCCTGGAGCCGCACTTCACGGGCCTGCTGACCGGCGCGCCCCAGGTGGTCGGCAACGCCCGGTCGATCGTCGCCGACTTCGGCGTGTACCGGCAGGAGCTGGCCCGCCTGGTCGGCAACGTCACCAAGCTCTACGACGCCGCGACCACGCTGCCCGCCTACAACCCCGACCCGGGGACGGTGCGGGTGCTGCACGTCTCCGACATCCACCTCAACCCGGCCGCCTGGGACCTCATCCGCTCGGTGGTCGCCGAGTACCGGATCGACGCCGTCGTCGACACCGGCGACCTGATGGACCACGGCTCCGCCGCCGAGGACGCCTTCGCCGACGGCATCCCCGGCCTGGGCGCGCCCTACGTCTACGTGCGGGGCAACCACGACTCGGCCGGCAGCCAGGCGGCCGTCGCCCGGCAGCGGCACGCCGTCGTGCTCGACGAGGGCCGCACGGCGACCGTGGCGGGGCTGCGCATCGCGGGCTGGGGCGACCCGCAGTTCACCCCGGACCGGTCGGTCCAGGTGGGCGGGGAGCCGGCCGAGGAGGCGATGGGGAAGGCCTTCGCCGCGCGGATCGCCGGCATGCGGACGCCGCCGGACATCGCCGCCGTCCACGAGCCGACCGCCGCCCAGCAGCTCGACGGGCGGGTGCCGCTCGTCCTCGCCGGCCACACGCACGTGCGCGACACCCGGATGCTGGAGCACGGCACCCGGATCTTCGTCCAGGGCTCGACCGGCGGCTCCGGGCTGCGGGCGCTGGAGAGCAACCCGCCGACACCGGTCAGCCTCTCCGTCCTGTACTTCGACCGGGTGACCCACCGGCTGCAGGCCTGGGACGACATCACCCTGGGCGGCCTGGGCCGCACCACCGCCCAGATCGACCGGCACCTGGCCGACGAGTCCTCTTCCCCCGCGCCGGGCGGCCCGTCCGCCTCCCCCGCCGGGCCCCCGTCTCCGGGCCCGTCCGGCACGCCGGCAGGCTCCCCCGCGGGCGGTTCCCCGGCCTCCCCCGCCGGCGCCCCGTCCGGCACGCCGGCGGGCGCCTCCCCCGGCGCCACGCCGGGACGGCCGCCGGGACCGGCAACGGGGTCCGCGACGGGCTCCCCCCAGGACCCGGCGCCCTCGGCCTCCCCCTGACCGGCGGCGACGGGGCGACAGGCCGCAAACGGTTTTGGCGTTCCCGCCCGGCATCCCATATGCTTCTGAACGTCCCCGACGGCCGCAAGGAAGCCGGGTGGGCCATAAAGCCCTCATCGTCTAGTGGCCCAGGACGCCGCCCTTTCAAGGCGGTAGCACGGGTTCGAATCCCGTTGGGGGCACCGCAGTACCCATGCGCAGAGTCCATCTGCGTCACGAGGTCCCGTGGAGCAGTTGGTTAGCTCGCCACCCTGTCAAGGTGGAGGTCGCGGGTTCAAGTCCCGTCGGGATCGCTCATCCCCTAACCTGGGGATGCGCAGTGCAGTACGGCCAGGTAGCTCAGTTGGTACGAGCGTCCGCCTGAAAAGCGGAAGGTCGCCGGTTCGACCCCGGCCCTGGCCACCATGCTTGACCAGCAGCAGAACCCCCACCCCCTCCGGGATGGGGGTTCTTTTGCGTGCTCCTACGCCAACCCGTACCCCAACGGGTCAGCCCAGGCGCTCCCCGAGGGCACCGAGCGCCCTGCGCTGCTCGTCGAGGGAGGCGTGGGCGTAGACCTTCATCGTGACCGCGATGTCGCTGTGGCCGGCGATCTGGCGGACCACATGGGGCGGCACCCCGAGGTCGAGCAGCAGCGTGACGCAGGTGTGGCGGAGATCATGGAACCGGAGGTCCAGGCCGAGACGGCGCCGGAGCGGATACCAGCTGCGGCGGAGGTTGTCCGGCTCGATCGGCGTACCGACCCGGGAGGCGAAGACGAGCCCCCGTTCGGCCCACCGGTCCCCGGCCGCGGCGCGCTCCTGCGCCTGCCGCTCGCGGTGCTCCTCCAGGGCCTCGACCACTAGCGAGGGAAGCGGCAGCGTCCGCAGTGAGGAAGCCGTCTTGGTCGGGCCGAGCAACAGCTCCCCCTTCACCCGCTGGAGGTTGCTGGACACGATCAGCGTGCCGCGCTCCAGGTCGACGGCATCCCAGTGGAGGCCCAGCAGCTCGCCGCGGCGCATCCCCATGACGAGCGCGAGAACGTACAGCGCGTGCAGCCGGTCCTTGCGGGACTCCTTGAGCAGCAGCCGGGCCTGAGGGACGGTGAGCCCCTTCCCGATGCCGTAGTCGGGCGTCGGCACCTGCACGAGCTTGGCGACGTTCCGCACAATCAGCTCCTCGCGCACGGCGTTCTCCAGAGCGTTGCGGAGCACCGCGTGCACGGACTGCACCATGCGGCGCGACAGGTGGGAGCGGCAGCATTCCCCCGCCTCGCAGCACTTCGGCTCGGTACGGGCGGCGTCCCAGCCGTGCCGGCAGCACTGGCACGTCGTGGCCAGCCGCCCCAGCCAGTTGCGGATCTCCGCCGCCCGCAGCGTCCGCAGCTTCCGCTTGCCCAGGGCAGGGACCAGGTGGACCCGCACCACGCTTTCGTAGCCCTGGTACGTCTTGGGACGACGCTGGGCCTTGACGATGGCG
This sequence comes from Streptomyces sp. NPDC001380, assembly GCF_042895785.1. NCBI lineage: Bacteria > Bacillati > Actinomycetota > Actinomycetes > Kitasatosporales > Streptomycetaceae > Streptomyces > Streptomyces sp. NPDC001380. The sequence continues at coordinate 78,668 of NZ_JBIAWP010000023.1, forward strand.
GCCAGCCAGTAGGCCAGGTACTCCTCCACGGTCACGTTCGTGTCGGGGGTCGGGACGCCCTGGTTGTCCTGGGCCTGGAGGTTGGTGATCTTCTGGTGCGCTTCCTCGCGGGTCTTGCCGTACACCGAGACGCGCTTGCGGATGCCCGAGGTCGTGGTGACGTACGCCCGGCCGTGGTAGAGGCCGTCCTTCCGGCGGCTGATGCTTCCCTCACCGTTGGCACGCTTGGCCATCAGGCATTCCCCTCGATTCGGTTGCGGAGGAAGGTGGCGAGGCTGTCGGTGGGGATGCGGCGGGAACGGCCGATCTTGATGCTGGACAGCTCGCCGGAGCGCAGCAGGTCGTAGAGCTTGCTGCGGCTGAGCCGGAGCGCCGCCATGACCTCGGGGACGGTCAGGGCCTCGGGGGTGGCGGTGGTCACTGGGGTGCCTCCTCGGCGTCAGTGGGCGGAGTAGCGGTGCGGTGGCACGTGTCTTCGGTGCCGTGGGGCGGATGCGCAAGGGCGACTCCGGGCGGTGGGGGCGTGACAGAACCGCCAGAACTGACAGAACCCCCGACTGTGGGTTCTGAGCTGGGGATTCGGCGCCAGGGTGTGGTGTGACGAAACCTCCGGAAACTCCGCCAAAACCCGGGGTCGGCCGTGTGGCCGGGGTTGTGTCTGAGTTTCCGGAGGTTGTGTCTCGCGGCTGCCTGGCGGCGTTTGCGCTGGTCAGCCGTGCCGAAGCGGGGTTGTGTCAGTTCTGTCGGTTGTGTCCGGGGGTCAGGGGCCGGGGTGGGTGATGGCCGGGTGCAGCGCATACCGGGGCGCGGGCGGCCGACCGCCGCGGGAGGCACGAGCCGGGGGTGCTTCCTGGCGGAGCCAGCCGTGCTCTTCAAGCAGGGCCAGGGCGGGTTCGAGGTCGGCGACGGTGGGGAACTCGCCGCGGGGCAGCTTGCGGAACAGCTCCCGACGGGAGATGCGGTCGGCGGGGTTGGCGCGCAGCCAGTCCAGGACGGTGCGGGCGCCGGCGTGGGCGGGGTCGGAGCCCATGGCGTCGAAGACGGCCAGGGCGTGGGCGGTGAAGTAGTCCCCGAGGCGGCCGGCCGCGCGGATGGTGTCCGCGTCGATGGGGCGGGCATGGCCGTCGGCGGGGTGGGCGGCGAGGTGGAGGAGTCCGGCGAGGCGGGCGACGGCGCCGTCGAGTTTGCTGGCCCAGGTGTCGATGTGGGCCAGGGCCCCGCCCTTGCGGAGCTTGGGTTCGGTGCCCTGCTGGTGGGCCAGCATCGCGGCGTCCGCCTCGGGGGTGAGGGTGAGCACCGCCGGGTCCGTCCAGCCCGCCAGGGCCAGGGTCAGCGCCGCCACCTGCCGCGTGTACGCCTCCGCCACCGGTTCGGGGATGAGGTCGGGGGTGAGGTTGCGGTAGCCGACCAGGGAGGCCGGGAGGCAGTAGAGGAAGCGGGCGAGCAGGCCGCGGCCCTCGAACCCCTTGACCTTGGCGATGTCGGTGAACACGGACGGCTGGACGGCCAACCCCATGGTGAGGGCGGGGGCCTCGATGTACTGGCGGTCTCTTCCCTGCCGGTTGACCCGCAGCACGTCCCCGGCATGGCCCTTGAGGAAGACGTCCATGTTGGGGGTGCCGGAGTAGCGGCCGGCGATGATGTCGAAGATGCCGCCCTCCGGGGAGAGGACGGCCATTCGGCCGCCCTGCTCGGCCAGCAGCGTGGCCAGGCCCTCGGGGGTGACGTCGTCGGCCACCAGCTGCGGCCGCTCGGGGACGGTGGCCGCCTCGGCGGCCTGGGCCAGCGCGACGGCCTCGGCGGTCAGGGCGTCGCGCTCGTCGGGGGCGGCGTTCGCGGCCTTGGCCGCGGCCTTGTCGGCGGCGGCCCGGGCCAGGCGGGCGGTGGTCTCCGCCTCGGCGCGGGTGGCGGCGCTGGTCTCCACGAGGGCCTTCTCGACCGCGAGCAGGGGCGCGGTCATCAGGGAGAAGACGGCACTCTTGCGGTTGCCGGGCGGCAGGGCGACGGCGATGAAGGTGTTCACCGGCTCCCGCCACCGCCCCCGCACCGCCACCTGCGCGCGGCCGCCGGCGGCGGTGGAGAGCACCGACAGGGCGACGCACCCGGCCAGGTCCGGCGGGGTCTGCGTCTCCTCCGCCACCGCCGCGACCATGGCGGCCAGCCACGCGGGCAGGGCGTCGGTGGGGAACGGGGGCAGGGCGCGGGCCTGTCCGAGGGGGATGGGGTCCTCCCACACCTCCGCCTCGGGCTGCGGGGGCGGGGTGAGGGCGGCGTCCCAGTCCGCGAAGAGGGATCCGCCCACAGGGCTGTGGATGCTCACGCGGCCACCCCCGGGATCGTGAGCTGGGCGCCGCGGGCGAGGCCGGAGGCGAGGGTGCGGCGGATCTCCGCCTCCCCCAGCCCGACGGCGGCGGCGGCCTCGGTGAGTGCCCCTTCGGCGGCCTCGCGGGGCAGGGTGCCGGCGGCCACCAAGCGGCCGAGGGCGGCGGCGGCGCGGAACAGGGTGTGGTTGCGCTGCCCCTCCGGGGCGGTGCGGACGCGGACGGTCTCGCCGTCCAGGGCGGCGCGGCTGTAGGCGTCGGCGTCGCTCATCCGCTCCCGCCACCGGGCGGGGGTGATGCGCGGCGCCTGCCGGGCCGGGGCCTCTTTGCTGATCAGCAAGGAGGGAAGGGGCGCGGGCGGGACGTCGCGCTCCACGCGGTAGGAGACGCCGTCCACCACGGAGCCGGGGGCGAGGACGTAGCCGCCGCGGCAGCGGGTGTCCACCTTCCACCCCAGCGTGCCGACCGTGGACGGCGGCAGCGGCACTGCCTCGGGGACGGCGAAGTACAGGTGCAGCCCCCCGGACCGGGTCCGCACGGTGAACGTGCCGTCGGGGAACGGCAGGTGCGCGCGCTCGCACAGGACGGCGAGCACGTCCGCGCCGTCCACGACGCCGGGCAGCGCCCACGCCTCGGGCGGGGTGTCGCCGGGGTGCTTGGGGGTGTCCAGGTCCACCACCAGCAGCCGGGAGGGGCCGCAGGCCAGACCGATGTTGAACGGGCCGGACTGCCAGCAGCGGCGGATGCGGCCGGGGTCGGTGGTGGCGCGGTGCTCCCAGTCCCGGATGGCGGGCTTCTTGGCGCCGGGGGTGAGGGGGAAGACGTGCCAGCCGCGGCCGGCGCAGGCCAGCGCGGCGGAGGTCAGGGCGGGGTCGGGGCGTGCGGTCATGCGGGCGGTACTCCCTTCGAGCGGGAGGGGCACGGGCGCCCGCCCAGCACGGGGGCGGGCGCCGCGCGCGGGGCGGGTCAGAACAGGGCGTCGGCGTCGGGCGGGGCCGCCTCGGCGGTGCGGGCGGTGCGGCGGGCCGCGTCGTGGCAGGGCGGGCACCAGGCGGCCAGCTCCCCGGCGGGGAGGGCGGCGGCGCGGTGCGCCGGGAGGGTGAGGTGGGCGGGGTCGGCCGGGGCCGCGAGGAGGCGGACGGTGCCGCCGCCGTGGCGGTGATGGTGGCCGCCGTGGGCGCGGTCGCAGCGTCCGCCGCCGCGGGTGTGGGGGTCGCCGCACTGCCCGGCGCACTGGCAGCGATGGTTCGCGGTCTGCATGACGGCCTGCCAGGTGGCGGCCCCGACCAGGGGCGGGCGGGCGGTCATGCGGCCCTCACCTCCCCGTCGTGGCCGGTGCCGTCTGCGGTGGTGACGCGGTCGAGCAGGTGGCGCAGGGCGGCCTCGGCCTGCCGGGGGACGACGCCGTTGCCCAGGGCGCGGAGCTGGGCGGTGCGGGACAGGCCGTCGGTGGCGGTGACCCATCCGTCCGGCAGGCCCATCAGCCATTCCACGAAGGCGGGGTTCAGGCGTCCCAGAGCGTCGGTTGGTGCGGGCGCGGGCCGTCCGTGGAGGCGTTCCCAGCGGTGGACGGCGGGGGCGTAGGGGCCCCACTCCACATCAGGTCCGTGAGGGTCGGTGAGGTGGAGCGCGGGCGGCTGACGGTGGCCTGCCGGGCCCCCTTGGAGTCCCCCACCGTCGTGGTGGGCAGCAGGGAGACGGTGTGCCGCAGGTTCATCCCGCCCCGTGCGGCGTGCCCGGTCCCGGTAGCCTCCGAGGTGGAGGGGGTGGGCAGCAGGCGCCCGACCGTGCTCGGCAGGCCGTCGGGGTATCCCTTCCCCTTGGCGTCGCGGGCCCGGGGGGTGGGCAGGTCGGGCGAGCGCGAACAGGCGCCGTCGGGGGTGGGCGGCGCCCACGTCGGACGCGCGAACAGTGCACCACTCCGCATCGAGCCCGAGGCGGGCAAGGTCGGCGAGGACGGTGTCGAATCCCAGGGAAAGGTGCCCTGCGACGTTCTCCAGCACGACCCATCGGGGTCGAAGAACGCGAAGGGCGGCGGCGATGTGGGGCCACAGGTGTCGGGCATCGGCAACTCCCTTCCGCTTGCCCGCGGTGCTGAACGGCTGGCAGGGGTAGCCGGCGCAGAGCACGTCCACCGGCTCCACCCGGTGCCAGTCCACGGCGGTGAGGTCCCCCAGGTTGGGCACATCCGGCCAGTGCCGGGCCAGGATGCGGGCCGCGCCGGGGTCAACCTCGGCGTGCCAGACCGGTTCGGCGCCGAACACCGCGGCGGCGGCCAGGTCCAGCCCCCCGTATCCGGAGCACAGCGACCCCAACGCGAGCGGCCCGGCCATCACGCCGCCCTCCGCTCGGCGGCGGGACGGTGGCGGCGCCAGCGGCGCGGGGCAGCGGCGTAGGTGGGGGCGGGGTGCTCGGACAGCTCCCATCCGCCGCCGCCCCTCTTGGCCACGTACATCGCGGCGTCCGCTGCCGTCAGAGCGTCGGCCAGGGTGGTGCCGAGGGTGGCGAGGTGGCCGCCGAGCGAGGCGCCGACCGGCAGCAGGTCGGGCCCAAACGGGACGGGTTCGGTGAGGCAGTCGTACAGCCGGGCCAGGTGGACGGCGGCGGCCTCGGCGCGGGGGCAGGGGTGGGCGGTGGTGAACTCGTCCCCGCCGAACCTCCCCACCGCCCCGGTGGGGCCGACGGCGGCGACGAGGCGGTAGGCGATGTGCGCGAGGACGGCGTCTCCGGCGGCGTGGCCGCGGGTGTCGTTGAGGGCCTTGAAGCCGTCCAGGTCCACCAGCACCACCAGCACCGGTCGGCGGGCGATCAGGCGGGTGGCGCGGACGGTGAACGCGTCGCGGGTGTGCAGCCCGGTGAGCGGGTCGCGGCGGGCGGCGTCCAGGCGGCGGGCCAGGACGGTGGTGGTGGCGGCCCATCCGGCGAGCGGCACGCTTGCGGCGAGGATGGCCGGCAGGTGGCGCTGTGCGAGCAGCGCGGGCGGGTGCATCCTGAGATCTCCTGTTCCGTGTCGAGCGGTCAGGTAGGGCCCCGGGGCGGACGGCGGAACCTTGGCGGGAGATGCCGACCGGTCCCGGGGCTCGTGCATGGACGGGGTTAATCGGGCAGCGGGAGTTGCGGTGAGCGTGGAAGGATGACGCTGTGACTTCGAACCGAAAGGGCTATGCCGCGTAGGCGCCCGAACCTGCTCCGCGCTCAGCAGCGGAGATTGAGCTTTGGCAGACCCCTACGGCAGGTCGCCGGGGTGTCTGCCGCCACCCGAGTGGCCATCCGACGTGTCGAGTTGCAGAGCGACGGCCTGTTGCCGGGTGACGTCGCGGCAGACCTGGCCCGCTACCGGGAAGCGGTCTGCGAGCCCGGCCGTATGGATCTCTTTCCCTGTCCATGTCCGGGGTGTGACTGGCTCACAGCGCGTGACCGGTTGGACGTGGTGCTGCACCGATTGCCACCGCGGGCCAGAGCAGATCTCGGATGTCTTCTGGAGCCTCTGGACAATCGGCTACGGCGGCGTACAAGCCCGTTCATCGGCACGGTAAATGAGTGGGACGTAGGGCGGTGGTGGAGACAGCGAACGCTGCACTGAGCCACCGCGCCCCCCCGGCCCGCGACTACCGGACACAGGGGCTGCCTTCAGATCGCGCGCCGCATCCGAGCAGCCACAGGGGCGGTGCGGGTGTGCAGGGGGATGACCGGGGCCAGGTGCGCGGGTGCCTCGGTGGGCTGGCCGCCGTCCGGGGGCGGCGGGCCGTCGTCGTCCGGGCCGATGGTGCGCTTGGCGCGTTCGTCGGCGAGCATCGCCAGCACCGCCGCGCCCTGCCGGGCGGAGCGCCGCCAGGCGACGGCGAGCGGGGGCAGGAGGAGGGCGGCAGGGGCGGTGGCGGCGGCGAGGAACACCGCGTCGCCGGTCACCGGACCACGTCCGCGGCGGCGAGGGTGAGCAGGGCGGCCAAGTCCTCCCCGAGCAGGGCGAGGCGGTGTTCGATGCCGGTCCAGGACTCGGGGTCGATGTCGAGCAGGGCGCGGACGGCGGCGGGCCGGTCGCCGCTCTCCAGGGCGCGCAGGGCGTCCTTGAAGTGGGCGGCGGCCAGCGGCCGGACGCTGGGCGGCACGGGCAGGGCGGGCAGCGTGGGCACGGCGGCGGCTCCTTTCAGTGAAGCTGGGTCAGGGCGGTGATGGCGGAGGCGAGGGCGGTGTTGACGGGCCCGGCCAGGCCGGTGGAGGCGAGGGTGAAGCCGGACAGCCACACGGCGAGCGCGGTGCCGATGCCGACGCGCTTGGTCCACACCAGGACGCCGGTGATCAGGCCGAAGACGAACGCGGTCGAGAAGGTGATGAGCACGGCAGGACTCCCGATCAGTCGGGCGGTGCGTGGGCGGGGGGTCAGCGGGTGCCGGCGCGGTAGGTGCGGCGCCAGGCGTTGTAGAGGTGGCGGCCGGTGCGGATGCGGTGGCCGGTGGTCTTGCAGCGGCGGCAGTCCTTGCCGCGCTTGAGGCGGCCCTTGCGGTCGGTGGTGGTCTGGAAGCCGATGCCGTGGCAGGCGCGGCAGGGCCCGAACGGCTGGACCGCACACAGCCCGACGTAACCGAGCGTGACGGCGGCCAGGCAGGCGAGGGCGAGCAGGAGGAGGGTCACAGGGGGCCTCCGGGGCCGGTTTCGGGGGTTTGCGCAGGTGGGGTGCTATGCGCTAGCGCACTGGTGGGGTGGGTTTTGGGGTGCTAGCGGGGGTGCTAGCGCTAGCGGGGTGGGCCCGCTAGCGCTAGCACCCCGGGCGGGCGGTCAGGCGGACCGGTTCCGGTCACGCTCCGCGATCGCGGCGGTGATGTGGTCGCGGTCGTAGCCGCGCCGGTTGACGGTCTTGCCGTCGATGCGGCGGCCGATCTGCCCCGGCTCGATGCCCAGCGGCCGCAGGGCCGCGGCCAGCTGCTCCGGCGCCCATCCGGCGTAGGTGTCGGGGCGGAGGGCGGCCAGGGCGCCGGTCAGGGTCTCGCCCCACACCCGGGCCTCCCCGGACGGCCAGACCGCCTCCAGGTCGTCCAGCAGGGTGGCGTGCGGGTCGGAGCGCTCCGGCGCCTCCCCGGCCGCGTGCCCGGTGAGGGTGCCGGCCGCGGCGCGCATGGCGTGCGCGCGCTTGGCGATGGCCTCGGTGGCGGGGGTGTCGAGGTAGGCGGTCTTCACCACGGTCGGCGTCGCGGTGGCGCCGGCGAGGTAGCCCAGGCCGGCGTCGACCTCGGGGCGGAAGGTGGTGGCGCGGATGCCGTTCTTGTAGGCGGAGGTGCCCAGGATCATGTCGTTCTCGACCTGGCCGGCGACCCGCAGGCAGAACCGGATGGACACGTTCCCCGAGACGCCGGTGGGCAGGGAGTCCTTGTCGGGGCGCTGGGTGGCCAGGATGAGGATCACGCCGAACGCGCGGCCGATCTTGATGATGAACTCGGCGTCCTCCCCGGCCTGCTTGCCCACCTTGGCGTGGGCGAACAGGTTCTGGCACTCGTCCACGATGCAGACCAGCGGGTGCAGCCCGATCCGCTTGTCGGCGATCTCGCGGGTGACGCGCTTGTCCGGGCACAGGTCCCGCGGGAGCCTCTTCAGCGCGCCGGTGCGGCGCATCACCTCCTTGCGGAGCAGGGTGAGGGACTCGGCGGCGTACTCGATGGAGTCGTCGTCGATGCCGGAGACGAACCGGTGGGAGATGGGCTCGAAGGGGTCCAGGTCGCCGGAGCCCTTCAGCTCGTGCGTCCACATCTCCGCCGTGGGGTCCAGGGCGGCGCCGGCCGCGAGGACGCGGACGGAGGAGGTCTTGCCCTGGCCGGGCTGGGAGCCGAACAGCACGTTGTGCTGCACCAGCGGCACCGCGACCCACTGGCCGCGGGGGTTGCGGCCGAACGGCACGGGCTTGAACAGGTCGTGGCGGCCGGCCTTGGCCAGCGGCCATGCGATCTTCTCGGCCTTGGACAGGTCCTTGTCCCCGACCCACAGCACGAGCCGTCCCTCGTGCTCGTCCGCGTTGCCCTCCGGCCACACGCACCCCAGCGGGCGGCGCAGGCCCGAGGCCAGGCGCTTGCGGCGCTCCATGATGTCTCCGGCCGTCACGCCGTGGGGCAGATCGACGTCCGCGCGCCAGCCGGGGCCGTCGCGGGTGATGGGGGCGGGGAAGGTGATCTCCCCCTTGCCCATGCCGCCGATGCCCAGCGCCAGCAGCGCCCGCTCCACGATGTCCGAGGTGAGCCGCGGAGCGCGGGTCTTCACCACCGCGCGGGTGACCAGCGGGGCGTCGGCCGGGGCCCCGGCCCACCCCAGGGCCGCGACGGTGGCGGCGGCGAGCGCCAGGTGGGTCCAGCCGGGGGTCATGACCAGCAGCACCGCCACGAACGCGATCCCGAACGCGGCGACCAGGGCCGCGATCAGGGTCCGCAGCCGCACCTTGGCGTCCCGCTGTCGGGTGAGCCGCAGGTAGAGCTCCGCGTCCTCCTTGCGCACCGCCACCGCCCGCATCGGCGCCCCCTGGGCGTCGGCCACCCAGCGGCCAGCGCCTCCGATGACCCGGGCGGCACCGCGCGGGGCGCGGGCGGTCAGGCGGGCGGCGTACAGCGGGGAGCGGGCGGCGTGGTAGGCGGTGACGTAGGCGGCCTGGCCGGCGGCCCAGCGGGCGGCGGCCTTGAACTGCTCCGCGTTGCTGGCCCACTTCGGCAGGATCGGCTCCCGCCGCCGCTCGGCCGCCACGTCGGCGGGGGCGGCGGCCGGGTCGTCCACGTACACGGTGTCGTCCGGGTCGTCGTCCGCGTCCGCCGCGGTACCGACCACCGGCACGGCGGCAGGGTCGCCGGAGGGGCGGCGGGCGGTGCGGGCCTTGCCCAGGTCCACCACCTCACCCCCCGGCGTCTCGGGGAAGTCGGCGGTCAGGTCCGCCTCCAGGCGGGCGAACAGCTCATCGTCCGGGTCGGGCAGGTCGTGGTTCACTTCGCGTGCCTCTCTCATGAGTGGAGGTGCCGGGGCGCGCCGGAAGCCGGCAAGCGAGGGCGCACCCCGGGTCGAAACAGGAGATGTGGCGCAAGATCGGTCAGGCTGCGGCCGAGGCGGCATAAGCCACTCTGAGCTGGGCTTTTGACCTTTCGCCGGGGAGTTGAGCGGCTGTAGCCTGCGACGGCCCTCGTTCAGACGGGAGGGTCGTCGACTGAGCGAGGAACCTCATGAGCAACTCGACCGACGCCGCAGGCGGTTGGTTCACCCTGTCCCTGGTCAACGCGGGTCTTGCGCAGGGCAAGGGCCGCAGCGGCTTGAACTGGTGGTTTGTGTCCCTGCTCCTCGGGCCGATAGCCACGCTGCTGATCGTCCTGTGGTCGCCCCTGCCGAAGAAGAGCGTCTAGCCGCAGCCAGCAGTACGGCAGCGTGGGCGAGCGTCACCAGAGGCGACCCTCACTCACCCGCCGCGGCGTCCGGAGCGGCCTCCTGGGCGGGGTCTGCCTCGGGGGCCGGGCCGGTGACCAGGTGCAGCCCTGCCGGGTGCGCGGCAGCGGTCCGTTCGGCCCTGAGGGCGTCCCGCAGGGTGCGGGCCCTCTCGGCGGAGGTGCGGACCGCGACCCGGATCCGGTCGGCCGTCAGCTCCCGGTCCGGCCACCCGGCGGTGGCGGCCCGGGCCTCGGTCAGTAGCTCCTCCGCAGTGCGGACCGGTCGGGCCGACCGGGCGGCGGCCGGGAGCTTCCCGGTCGGCTTGCGCGGCCGGACCGCACGGGCGGTCGCGGTCGGGCGGGAGTCGGCCGCCACGGCGGCGACCGGTGCTGCCTCGGTCGGGGGCGGGGGCGGCGGGGCGTAGACCGGCTTCTCCGGGGCGGGGTCGGCCGGGGCGGGCAGGTCAGGCACCGACCGATTCGTCATGGTCTGTGGCGCTTCGCCGGTCGCGGGGCGGTGGTGGAGGACCTTGGCGACCAGGTCGGAGCCGTAGAAGATGGAGCCGACCGGCAGCGAGGTGGCCAGCAGCACCAGGGCCCAGTTGGCGGGCGACCAGTCGGCCAGCCGCACCCGGCCGGAGCCGTGCAGGCCGGGCACCAGACCGTGCACGTAGTTCAGCACCAGCGACGCGGCGGTGTACCCGGCCAGGATCCGCAGGGCGAACCGGCGGTCGCCCTCGGGCAGGACCAGGGCGGCGACCAGGGCGAGGGCCATGAGGCCGTCGACCACCAGGGGGTAGACGGTGGCGGCGACCGGGTCCGCGCCGATCGCGTGGGCCACGTCGCGCAGGGCGTTCCAGGAGACCCGGAACGCCATGCCGACCACGGCCAGCAGTCCGAGCACGAGCAGGATCTTCGGTCCGCGCTTCACCGGGCACCCCCGGTAGCGGCCTCGCGGGCCCGGCGGGCGGCCTCGGCCGCGGCGTGGGCGGCGGCAGCGGCGGCCCTGGCCGCCTCGGCGGCGCGGGCGGCGGCCTCGCGGGCGGCGGCGGTCACCGGGCACCTCCCCGGGTGTCGCGGCCCGGCGTGCGGGCGGGGCCGGTGGGGCGGGCGGCGTCGGAGAGGACGTCCACGGCCAGGACCATGGCGCCCATGACGAGCAGCAGCAGCCGCACCGGGACGGCGGGGGTGATGCCCAGCAGCCACGCCAGGCCGGCGAGCACGGCCAGCAGCCGCAGTCGGGCGAGCACGGCAGGGAACGGTCCGGTCCTCATGCCGCCACCCCCGCCGGGACGGCGAGGCGGCGGGCAGCGGCCGGCCGCCGGGAGCCCAGCGGCACGGGGGCGGTGGTGAGCAGAGCGGCGGCGTAGGCGGCCAGCTCCGGGTCCTCCCGGCGCAGGTCCGCCAGCACCGCGTCCGCGACATCCAGCCGCGCCGCCCGCTCCTCGGGCGACTCCGGGCTAGCCGGGCCGGCGAACAGCTCGGTGTCGATACCGAGCGCCAGCTCGGCGAACTCCGCCGCCGTAGCGGCGTACTGACCTGAAACGAAGGTCCTCACGGGTCGGTCTACTTCACGGGTCGGATCGGCCCGGAGCGGGGCGGCTGCGCTTTCCTTGGCCGGGAGGCAGCCGCCCCGACTCATAAGCCGGGGCCACTCATCGGATGACGAGCAGCCATGACCCCCGTCCTGCGGCAGACACCTGCAGGACGAGGACCAAAAACACTCGTGCAGCGCCGACCTCGCTCCGCCCGGGCATCCCGGGCGGAGCGAGGTCGGCGGTGTCGTCTCTTCGGGAGCGCGCTCCCGTTTCAGGCACAGACGACGTGACCTTTCGGTCTTGCCCTCCGGTTGACCAGGGGTCCGGGTCCCTCGGCCCGCTCTGTCCCGGGCCCCTTTAGGCATGGCGCAGCAGCCCCGACTCGGACTGCTCCGGTCGGGCTTGCGGCCACATGAGAAAACTGGACCGGTGGACCGGTCCAGTCAAGCAAGTTGCAGCCACTTCGCGAGGGCAGAGAACGTTCCTGCAGCTAGGAGGGCATGAAGCGCATGAAAAAAGCTGGACCGGCGGACCGGTCCAGCTTTGCGCTTGTGCTGCAGCTACATCGCGTAGGTGTCCACCTGTTCATAGAGGCTCCCGGGAGTCACGCCCTCCTCGCACACCAGAGGGCGCCCCTCCTGGTCGAGGGCCGTATGCAGCACCACGGCCACGGGAGCGGAGCCCGACAGTGCAAGGTGCAGGGCTTCGGTCTCGGTGGCCAGCCGCACCGTGGTCACGTCCACGCCCTCCACGGGGAACCGGCCGGTCTGCCGGCGCACGTACCGCGTCGTACCCTCCGCGATGGGCGCGGTCTGCGCCAGCCGCGGCGAAGCCTGGGCCACCTCGGGCGGGAACCATGCCTGCACGTAGCTGTGCGGGCTGCCGTCAGGAAGCTGCAGCACACGGATGCGGCGAAGCGCCTCCGCGCCGGCCTCCATCCGGAGTGCGGCAGCCACGTGCGCCGGGGGTTCGGCCCAGTCGGGCGCCCCGATGCGCAGGAACGGCATTCCGCCAGCCACCCGCGCCGAACCAGCGCGACGCCCGCCCGCCGGCCGGGCAACCGGCGTCTCGGTGACGACGAAGCCCGTGCCCTGCCTGGCCTCCACCACGCCGTCGTTCCGCAGCACGTCCATGGCCTTGACGGCGGTGGCCCGCGAGACGCCCCACTGCTCGGCCAGGTCCCGCCCGGACGGCAGGGTCTCCCCAGGCGCGAACTCCCCTGCTGCGATCCGGGAGCGCAGGGACTCCGCGATCTCTTCGTACTTCAACAGAGCCATGGCTCCCCTTGTCGGTAGCAGTGCTGGACTGGTCCACCGGTACACAGGATACTGCCGTTATGTCGAAACCAGAGTTGGCACCAGAGATCGAGCGCTTCTACTCTCAGGTCATCGACGAGGACGCTCGCCTGAGCGCGTCTGCAGACGGGCGGCTTGAACTGCTCCGCACTCAGGAGATCCTGCGGCGCTTCCTCCCGCCGGCCCCCGCACGCATCCTGGACGTCGGCGGCGGCACCGGCGTACACGCCCGCTGGCTGGTCGAAGATGGCTACCGCGTCGATCTAGTTGATCCCATTGCGCGACACGTAGAACAGGCGGCGGAGATCTGCCCTGCATCACTGGGCGACGCTCGCGCGCTGGAAGCGGTGGGCGCCAGCTATGACGTCGTACAGATCCTGGGTCCCCTCTATCACCTGCCGGACCCTGCCGACCGGCACCAGACCCTCACCGAAGCACGTCGTGTGCTCGCCCCCGGAGGACTAGTCGCAGCCGCCGCTATCAACCGATACTCGGCGCTCTTCGAGCACGCAGCTCTCGCCCACCTGCAGAACGAGCGGCTGCAGGTGACCATCTCCGAAATCCTCCGCACAGCCATCCACGACGGCACGCGCGGGTTCACCCTCGCGTACTTTCACCGCGCTGAGGAACTGGCGGATGAACTGCGAGCCGTGGGGTTTATCGACGTGACGGTGTTCGGGATCGAGGGACCCGCTTGGTCGCTCCTCAAGACGGCGGAGCACCTGCCTGCTATCGAGCCGTCCGCGCTTCAAGCGCTCTTCGAGTCTGTCCTCACCGCAGCGCGACTGGCGGAGCCGTACCCTGAGCTCCTCTCAGCAAGCTCTCACCTGCTCGCAGTGGGAAGGGCTCCGGAGTAGCTCAGACATGGCTGCCGCTTGGCTGCAGGCCGCATACGCCCCGGAAGCGATGCAGCGCCGGACTGGTGCAAGTAACAACCTTCTCCACGGGTTCAAGGCACCCGCCGCGCACGGCGCGGCGCGCGCGGCCCGTCGCCCTGGCCTGCGCTCCCGTCTCCGCCCCGCTCCAGCCCGGCCGCCAGCCGTACGACTGACGGCTCGGGTTGATGGGCGACGAACCCGCGATGCGACCGAGGGCATACACGAGTGTGGCTCAAGACGATGCCTCTGGCGGGAGCCTCAGGCTCCGAGATGGAGAGGCTCACGGGTGGGCGCCGGCCTGTGGGGTGAGGCGGTGGGAGTTGGGGCCGGGGCGGGTAGAAGCAGCGGGATGATGGCCCGTAGGCCGCCGGGCTTCACGAGAACTGAGCCCCCGCAGATGCCCAACCCCTTATGAGATTGAGCAACTAGATCGTAAACTACAGCCCTTGCTGAGTCGGACGAATCGGGGGCCATGGTGCGCGACCCAGTACCCAGAGCGCAGGAGAAGATCGTTATCCAACGCAGCGGCGACCGTTGCGCGTACCCAAGTTGCGGCATTGCCCTCAGCATCGATGCCAAGACAGCTGCAGACCTGCACAAGGCCGTAGGCAAGGTTGCACACATCCGTGCGGCGAGCGCGAACGGCCCACGCTACGACAAGGACATGACACCGGAACAGAGAGGCAGCGCCGATAATCTCGTGTATCTGTGCGGCCCTCATCACGACATCGTCGACACTCAGCTCGATTACCACACCGTCGAGTTCCTGCAAGACATCAAGGCCAAACACGAGCACACCGTTGCCCGGGCCATGAGCCATGCGATGGGCCAGGTAGGATTCGACGACCTTGAGCTTGTATGCAAGTTCATCGGAACCGGGGACGAGCGCACCAGCGACGAGATCGTAATTCCGATCGACATCAAGCGCAAAATTGAGCTCAATTCACTTGGGCCGATAGCCGAGGAACGCATTCGAGTCGGGCTTGCCAAGTCGACCGAAGTTGAAGATTTCCTGTCCGCAATCGGCAAATTGCGCCCAAATTTCGGAAACCGCCTTGCGGCCCGATTCAAAAGCGAATATTACAGCGGCTTCGCTCAGGGGCTTCAAGGCGACGATCTTTTCGAGTTCATTTGCGCCGTAGCTCTAGATAACGCTGGTCCCGTTGAAAACGATAAACTACGTGCAGCGACGCTTGCGACGGTAGCCTACCTATTCCAACTCTGCGAGCTGTTCGAGCATGAGCATCCTGCTGCCTAATCGATACCTGAAGCCATCCGATAGCTTGGCGGTACATGCGGCCGAGCTGTATCGAAGCATGCCACCAGCAGCATCGGTGGGCGCCGGATGGGCCACCTATCGCTCACTCTTCGGCTCACTCCCCTTCGAACGATTCGTGTTGACGCTGGACGTACTCGTAGGCCTCGGGGTTCTCCGCCTTGAAGGCCAACAACTCGTTAAAGGGGCCGAAAGTGCTGCGTAAGATTTCATCGAATTTTGCATCGTTCCAGCCTATCACTTTCGGCCCAGGATTCAATGTGGTTCTGGCCGAAATGGCACCAGGCGCATCGGATAAGCACAGCAGAAATGCCCGAGGGAAGACAACTCTCATCCAGGCAATCAACTATTGCCTTGGTGGGACGCTTTCGAAATCGATGACCCCGCTAGGCGCAGCCGGGTGGTCATTTACGCTAGAGCTCGACCTCTTTGGCAGCACACTGGCCGCCACGCGCAATCTTAAGGGCGGCAATAGGCTTCGCTTGGATTATCCGACAGAGCTTTCTGGAACTCTTCGCCCTTACGTCGACGAAAACTCGACAATCTCCGTGGACGATTGGAAGTTCCTTCTGGGGCTTGGGCTGTTTTCCCTAGATCGAGTTGGAGAGCGTGGCGACCGCGGGATCTCCGCCCGAACGCTTCTTTCATACGTCGTTCGCACTGACGCCGTCAAAGATCCCCTGAAGATCATTCCGCAGCAGCCAGCCTGGAGCTCTCGCGAGCATGTGGCGTACCTGTTGAACCTGAACTGGGAACTTGTGCGTGACCTTTCTCGACTTGAAGAGGACTCTGACACTTACAAGGCCATCGCGCGAGCTACCAAGAACAACCTGCTGCCCGGAGCCTTGCGACCGGAGCCAGAACTCATGCTGGAGCTAGTGGAGGCGCAACGGACCCTTGCAGAACTCACCTCCCGCGTCCAAGGTTTCCAAGTAGTTGACGATCCAGGTGGCCTTATCGTCAGGGCCGACAGGGTTACCGAAGAGCTGAAGGAACTCAGAAATGAGGCCCTTGTAGATCGCCGCATGATCGAACTGTATACAGAATCTATCGAGAGCGAGCAGGGAACGCGGGACGCAGGGGCCGGCGAAGCGGTAGCCGAACTTTACGAGGAGATGCAGAGGGCCTTTAATCCCGAGGCCCTGCAAAGCTTCGAGAAGGTTGAAGCATTCCATCAGCAATTGATGGGAAACAGGAGAAGGTTTCTCTCGTCTGAACTGGAGCGCCTTAGGGCACAGCAAGCCGAACGCGACGAGAGGATAAGAGCACTAACCAGCTCAAGGAATTCGATTCTTGCCGTCCTTGATGCTGGTGGTGCCCTTGAAGAGCTGTCCGCCTTGCAGAACGAGTGCGCTCAGGCAGCAGCGCGAGTAACTGAGGTGGAGACCGCACTCACCAATGTACGGTATTTGGCGGAAGCGCAAGAAGGCGTGAGGGTGCAAAAAGCGCAACTCCGCCAAGAGACCGCTCGAGATCTCAGCGCAAATCGACAGAAACTGGATTCTGTCGCCACGCGCTTCGATCGGATGATGCAGGAGCTGTATGGGGTTGGCGGTGTCCTCACCGCCGAAGTTGATGACCTCGGATTCAAATTCACAATCCGCGTATCCACCTCTGCAAGTGGTGGAGTTACAAGAATGCAACTGCTTTGCTTTGACCTTACTTTGATGGCAGAGGGAACCGGAGAAAGCCACCACCCAGGATTTCTAATTCACGACTCTGTCGTCTTCGACGGGGTGGACCCGCGGCAGGTTGCTGCTGGCCTGAGCCTTGTACGGGAGACCGTAGAGGACGTGGGCGGTCAGTACATTTGCACGATGAACAGCAACGACGTCCCGGAATCCGTGGTCAAGGCCGACTGGTTCATCGAGGGAACTCGGAGAATCGTCCTGGACACCGAAGAAGGAGGGATCTTGGGGACATCCTTCTAGTCGATGATGGGCGGTCCAGCGTCTTGCGGGCCAAAGTCTCGCCGCTGGCCCAGACTTGGGCGCCGTGGCCTGTTAGTGGACAGGGGGGTGTCATTCTCCATCGAAGCAGGTTTGACCTGCAGAAATCTGTGAGGCGCACGGGGCCTCCGAAACCGTGTGTGCAATCCACAGTTTCGGAGGCCAGGCGCGTTCAGGCCGACTTCCGCTGCCCAGGGAACAAGAGTTCATGCTGATGCCAGCCGAGGTAGCGGTCTCGGCGCAGCTCAGCAGCACCCCATTCAAGCCTCATCACCCCCTGGTCCATCGAGCAGGCGTAGGCGAGCAGGACCAGGCCAGCATCTGGGTCCAGCTGGTTCAGGTCGCTGCAGATCTCTTCCTGCTGCTCTTCCAGGCCGAGGTCCAGCTCTCCTTGCATCGGCTCGGGTCCGTGGCGGCGGATGAGATCGGCTTGCAGGCCGGCAGCACGCTTGAGCCTGGCAGCCGTGACCGGTACGTCCCTCTTGGCGTAGCGGATCGGGTAGAGGATGTTCCCGCGGGCCACTATCACCGTGCGAGCCAGCAGCCGAACGGGAACGGCACCGGGGAGGTCTCCCAGCCCGGATGCCAGCTCCTCGAACTGAGCTGCGTACAGTCCATGGCCGTATGCCTCCAGTGTCTGAGTATGAACGCCCTGGTGTCCGTCTTTGGCTCGTGCATGAGCACGAATCAGGCACTCAGGGATGGCCCGGGCCAGCGGATCGGCCAGGTCACCGAAGGTCTGGTGTGCCCATTCCGAGATCAAAAAGTCATCCCCCACGAAGCACCCTCCTGGTCCATGACCATGACGCGCCAGAGAGGAGACCACAAGGGGGCGCAGAGGGGGAGCACTGGCGCAGACGGCAGCCGAACACTCGTGATTGCTCCCTTTGGGCGTGAAGACCAAGCTACTCAGACTGACGGCAATGAGCCCGAGCGGTGCCGAACGCCCGCAGGCTCCCGGGCACGGCAGCGCGGGTCCAGGGAACTCAAGTTGGTGCCGGTGCCTGCACCTTCTAAATACCTGCCCCAGCTGCTGACGGAACCACACTGAACCGCCCCGGTTGGAATGGAGACTCGATTCCCTGAGAGGATTGAGTCATGGCACGTCCCTCCCCTTATCCCGCTGAGCTGCGGCGTCGTGC
>NZ_JBIAWP010000024.1:0-88035 GCF_042895785.1 Streptomyces sp. NPDC001380
TTGTGGATGCCGAGGTCGCGGGCGACATGCGCGACCGGCCGGCCACTCGAGCGGACCTCGCGGACGGCGCGCTCACGGAGCTCATCGGGGTACTTCCGGGGTGCTGGCACTGCTGTAGTTCTCCTTACGCCTGGATCGTAACCCAGGCTTCAAGGACTCCACGAAAATCAGTGCAGCTCAGTACGCCTCGGCGATGCTGTCGTAGTCGTTGACCCTCGGCGGATCCGCAGGCGCAGCAGCCGGCAGGACGCCCCCGGTGCGGCCGGCCTGCCCGTGCTGGTTGTCAGAAGTCATGGTGCGAGAGACGTGGGCCCCACCGGTCCGGTTCCTGGGCCGACCGTGGAGACGTCTGCCGGCAGGGCCCGTCTGCGACTGCGGATCGACCGGAAGGTCTTCGGGCGGGCCTGGGTGCAGTCGACCCGCACGTGATCACGGGACCGCACTGGAGCCGGGGTGCGTGTCGGGTCGTGGTCAATGGGCGGGTCCTCCCCTCGTGCCGAGCCTCGATCCGGTGGGTCGTCCTGCGTGATGTGTACGCAGCGGGCCGGGCCAGGAGCCAGGAGTCGCGCAGGCCGTCCGGGGCGTCGGGGGCGTCGTCCGCCGGGATCGCGGTTGCGGGCTCTGAGCGGCAGCTGCATTCCCGGATGCCGGGATTGCGGTGGCCGGCTGCCGCCCTGGGATCGGGGACCGTGCGCCGCCGGCGCGGTGTCGGCCCGCAGGCTCAGGTGAGGGCGGCGACGAGCAGGGTGAAGGCGCCGATGATGACGGCGACGCGGCCGTAGTGGTAGCGGTCCCAGCGGTTCAGCTGCTCCTTCCAGTCGGCGGGCCGGTTCTCGGGGGTCCACGTCCTGCCCCGGTTGTTGATCGGGACGAGCAGCAGGATCGACATGATCACGCTGAGGACCAGCAGCGCGCCGGCGGTGACGACGAGGCCGGTGCCCTGGTGGTGCCGCCCGGCGAAGGCCCAGACCGCGACGAGGACGAGCGAGCCGATGTACCAGACCGGCATCACGGCGCCGAGCATCCGGCCCCCGTGGGCGCGGCCGAGCCGGCCGCTGTCCTCGGGGAGCGTGTTGAGGATCGGGTTGATGACGAAGGCGACGGAGAACTCCACCCCCACCATCACGCCGACGATCACGGTGGTGACGACCTCGAGTGCGTCGAACATGATGCCCCCTGGCATCCAGTGCCGCTAGGTGATGAGGCAACGCTGGTATTGCCGCCGCTTGTTTATCTAGCGGTGCTAGGATCCAGTCGTGTCGGTACAGGAGCGCAAGCAGCGCGAACGGGCGGAACGCGAACGCCTCATCGTGGCGACGGCCCGCGAACTCGCCGAGCAGCAGGGCTGGGACGCGGTCACCACCCGCCGCCTCGCCGAGCGCATCGAATACAGCCAGCCCGTCCTCTACAGCCACTTCCGCGGCAAGCGCGAGATCATCGGCGCCGTCGCCCTCGAAGGCGCCGCGGAGATGGCCGCGGCGGTGCGTGCCGCGACCTCCGCCGCGGACGGCCCGCGCGAGCGGGTCGCCGCCCTCGCCCGCGCCTACCTCGGCTTCGCCGCACGCAACCCGGCGGTCTACGACGCCATGCTCCAGCTCGACGGCGGCCTGGCCTTCGCGGACGAGGACACCCCGCAACCTCTGAAGGACGCCTTCGCAGCCCTCCTGGAAAGCCTCGGCGAGGTCGCCGGGGACGGCGTCCACCCGGGACTGTTCACCGAGGTGTTCTGGGCGGCCCTGCACGGGCTGGCCACCCTGACCCGGGCGGGACGGCTGCCGCCGGAGGAGACCGAGGCGAGGGTGGAGCTGCTGGTGGACCGGCTCGCCAAGGTCTGACACACCGTCCCGGCGGGCACGCAGCCAGGGCCCTCGGGCTCCGCCGCTGCCTGCCTGCGGCATCGCCTCCGGCCGCTCGCCCCCGCACGGCGCAGCCGCGGACCGCCGGGCCCCGTCCCCCGGACGGGCACCCGCCCCGCACGCTGCGATGGTCGTCGACCACGGCCCGGCGCCCGCCCCAGGGACCGTCCGGAGTCGTGGCCGATGGGCGTCCTGGGCAGCCGGGGCGAGCGGCGGTCCGGCCGCTGCTGCCGGTGCCGGGACGGCTGGAAGGCCGGGCTCCGGGCCGACCGCGGGGGTCGCCCCCCTCGGTGCAGGCCGCTGCCCGGTGCCCGCCGCCTGCCGGGGGAGTGTCCACTGGACGGCTCCGGCCCCCGTCCGGCGCTGACGCAGAGCGGCGGGACCGGCCGTCCGCCGTGTCAGCGGGCAGGCGCGTCCCCGGGCACTCCTGCGACGGCGCGCGGCGCCGCGTGGCCGGGGCGGTGTCGGTGCGGGCGGTGAAGCACGGTGCAGGCGCCGTCTGCGGTGGGGAGGCCGCCGCGGCGTACCGTGCGGTTGCGGCGGCCCGGCTCCATCGGGCGCGGGTCCGCGGCGAAGGCCCGGGTTTCCGTGGGCGGGCTCGGTGGCCAGGCGGGGGAGGGGCCCCCGAGACGGCGGTGCTGCCCGTCGCGGCGGCCGCAACGGCGGTGGACGCGGCCCACGTTCTCGTGGGAGCGCACGGCGACCACCTGCCCGCGCTGCACGGAGGTGTCCTGCCTGCGTACCCCTCCGAAACGCGGCCTGGCGCCCCGTCAACCCGTTCCGTGCAGGGCGGTGCGGCGGGGGGCCGGGCCGTGTCGGTTCCCGCCCCGTCAGGGGCGGATCAGGGAGCCTGCCCGGTCGGAGAGGCGGCCGAGGTAGGCGTCGTTGTACTCGACGGCCAGGCGGACGCTGTTCTGGAAGGAGCCGGCGGTGGGGGCGTTGTCGATGAGCCACTGGGCGAGGGCCTGCTGGCGGGCGTCGGCGCCGGCGGCGGGAAGGGCGCCGAGGTCCACGCGGCCGGTGCCGAAGACGGCCTCGTAGGCGCCGCGCGCGGCGTGGACGGCGCCGTCGGCGGCGATGATGCGGTCGGGGCGGTTGACATGCCAGCGCAGCAGGGCGGCGACGGCCTGCTCGCTGGTGAACACGTCGCCGAAGCGGGCCACGGTGCCGTCGGCGCGGAAGGGGCCGGTGGCGTCCGGGCCGGTGGCGGACTGGAAGTCGCGGCCGAGCAGGGTGCGCAGGCGGATCAGCGCGAAGAGGTACTGGGAGTGCTGGAAGCGGCGGCTGTCGCGGGCGACGGTGAGCAGCCGGTGCAGGACCCGCCAGCTGCGGAACCAGTCCAGCAGGTAGGCGTCCTTGGCGCCGCCTCCGGTGGCGGGGGTGAAGGGGAGGGCCTGGTGGGGCTGGAGGACGCCGTCCTCGTCGTGCAGGCCGTACATGGCCAGGGTGCCGGTGAGCTTGGCGCGGTTGACGGAGTCGTCGGGCTGGGTGTCGTTCCAGCCCTCGGCGATGCCGATGCCCCAGGAGCCGAAGTCGCGGTCGAAGTCCTCGGGGTGGCGGGTGCGGTAGTGGCTGAGCATGGCGGGGAGTTCCCAGCGGCCGTTGGGGCCGAGGGTCCAGTGGTACATGCCCATGGAGAGGCGGGCGATGTCCCAGCAGTTGTGGACGTCGAAGTAGCCGTACATCTCGACCTTGGCGATGGCCCGGACCACCCGGTACTGGGAGGCGACGACGGGGATCGCGGGGGCGTCGGGGTCGGCGCAGTTGTAGGGGGTCATCTGAGCGGAGGCCCAGGTGCGGTGGATGTACCTGTCCGGCATCTGGACGGGGCCGCCGCTGCCCTCGTCGATCCAGGAACCGAGCACGACCGGGTCGTAGCCCTCGGAGCCGAGCTCGGGGGCGGGCACGGCGCCCTTCTCGACGGCGTCGAACCACTGGCGGCGCAGGTAGTCGACGGCGCAGACGACCAGGCCGGAGTCGGTGACCTGGTTCCAGGTCCACACGTCGTCGTCGACGACGGCGCCGAGTCCGGCGTTGGTGTAGTGCTGGGAGCGGACGCGCAGGGGGTTGAGCCGGATCGGGGTGGTGCCGGCCCCGGTGAGGCCGGAGGCCTCCGCCCACAGGGCGAGGACCTGGGCGGTGTCGTGGTCGAGGACGCCGTTCACGGGGCCGCGGTGACGCATCGGGGCCGGTTCGGTGGTGTCCACGGCCGGGGGACCCGGCGGGACGTCGCGGAACAGGCGGGTCTGCCGCGCCTCGATCTGGAACTCGCGCAGGGCGACGGCGGTCCGGCCGCCGAAGTCTCCGTCCGCGGTGCCGACGACGGTGAACCCGAGCGCGATCAGGTCGAGTTGGAGGCGCTTGACCGGTCCGGGCGCCCCGTCGGGGCCGGGCGCCGGATCCCTGGCGCCGAGCATGAGCGGACCGCCGCCCCAGCGGGCCAGCGGGTCGACCAGGGGCCAGCCGTTCAGGACCCAGCCGTCGCCGGTGAGCCCGGCGCGCAGCCAGGCGGCGAAGCGGTCGGCGATCTCCTTGAGCACGGCGGCGCCCCAGGGGCTGTCCAGTTCGTGGTCGATCTCGCGGTCGATCTCGGCGAACCTGATCCTGCCGATGCCCGGCAGGTCGTGGACGACGCTGTCGTGCGCCTCGGGGAAGGCGTCGAGTGCCTCGGTGTGGAACCTGGCACGGCGGTAGCGGGAGGTGTAGAGCAGCGCGAAGGCGGCCTTGCGGACGGCCTTGCGGATGTCCTCGGCGGCGGTGGCGCCGAGTGCGCGGGCGCCGGGGCCGCCCGCGCCGTCCTCCTCGTCGGCGATGCCGGGGACGACGCGGGCGAGGAAGAGGTGGAAGCGGTTGGCGCAGTGGACGGCGGTGCGGTCGGCCGGCGGGTGCGCCAGGTCGTAGTAGGAGCGCAGCAGGTCGGTGACGGGGGTCTGCGAGGTGGTCGGGGAGGGGTCCTTGAGCTTGGCGAACTCCTTCATCAGGACCACGGCGTCGATGTCGCCGATGAGGTCGTCGGCGGCGCAGCGGGCGGTGACGGCCTGGTCGAGCCAGGGCAGCGGGACGGCGGCGACGGCGGCGGGGTCGGCGGATTCGACGAAGGGCGGGGCGGTGAGGGGGGTGCCTGCGGCGAGGGCGGCCCGGCGGGCGCTCATGCGGGCGTCGTTCCACTCGGACCACCAGGAGCAGAGGTCGCCGGTCCAGCTGAGCAGGCCGGTGACGTCGGCGAGGCCCGTGTCGACGGCGTGGGCCTTGCAGGTGAGGCCGTTGCGGGCGCGGTCGGCGAGCACCCACAGGTGGGAGAGGTCGACGGGGGGCAGGTCGCGGCGGACCCGGACGGCGCCGGTGCGGAAGAGGTTGTCGAGGGTGCGCTGAGGGACGTCGGCGGTGGTGACGGGGGTGTCGACCCACGTGTCGCCGCTGGTGTCGAGGACGGCGTCGAAGAGGGCGTTGCCGGTGGCCCTGCCGTAGTACAGCAGGCGGACCCGCTGCACGAACTCATCGACGTCCCAGGTGGTGGCGCGCTCCAGCTCGTCGAGCCAGGCCAGGTAGTCGGCCAGGTCGACGACGTAGCCCTTGTGCTCGCGCGGAAGCGCCACCGGGCCTCCGTACCAGCGCTGTTCGGGCTGGGTCCGGCCGACGCGCACGGCCGCCGCGGTCAGTGCCGCGACGTCCACGACGGGTGGGGGCGGCGGGGCTGCGGCGAGGACGGGCGGCATGGCGGGCTCCCCGTGGTGGCGTGGTGGCGTGGTGGCCGGTGACGTCAAAGATCTGTGTGTCTGTCAGATTGCCATAACCGTAAGGATTATGTGAGTCTGGCGTGGATCAGCGATGGCCGATGTGGGTTCTGTGCAAGAGGGTTGTGCACGGGACGTGCGCGGGTCGGTGAAGTCAACGCCTGGGGGAGCGATGACGGTTCGGGTGGATCGCGCACTGGCCGAGGCCGCCGCGGAACTGCTGCGTCCGGTCCTGGCCGCCGCGCACAGTCCCGCCGACGCCGTGCAGCTCTTCGAGGCGCTGGACTGGGACGTCTCCGGCGTGGCCGGCCTGTACGACGCGCTGGCCGGGGGGTTCACCGCCTGCGGGCTGGCCGTGGACGAGCTGACGCCGCTGCTGGAGAAGGGCCCGAACGACGTCGCGGAGGTCGCCGCCGCGCTGGATGCGGCGGGGCGGGCGGCGCTCGCGCTGCGCAGGGCGGCGCAGGCGTGGAAGCCCCCGGCGGAGGTGACGCCCGAGCAGGCCGCCGCCCTCGTGCAGGCCTTCGTCGAGGACCTGTTCGACGCCCTGCTGGACCGCTGGCTCCAGTCCCGCTTCCCGTGGCTCGCTGCGGCGCTGCTGCTGCTCGGCGTCCGCACCCTCGACCAGGAGCCCCCGCTCGCACTCGGTACGACGGTCGTGCGCAGGGCGGCGCCCCGGCCCCGACTGCACCTGGACCGGCTCGGGCGGGCCCTGGCCGAGCCGCGCGCGGTGGTGCTGGAACACGCCTTCCGGGACGGCCCGTCCGCCGCCCTGGTCGCCGACCGGATCGGTCCGCTCGTCGCCGAGGCCGCCCGCCAGCTCGGGCTCGGCGCCGTGTACGGGATGCCCTCCGCCGCGGGCGACCCGCTGCTGACGCCCGAGGCGCGGGCGGCGGCGCAGCGGCTGCTGCGGATCTCCCTGGGCGTGCCCTTCGGCGAGCCGCCGCGCGCCGCGGACGGCTCCGGGGCGGACGGCACCGCCGCGCTCACCCTCACCGCGGGCCTGGGCGACGGGCCCGCCGGCATCGTCGTCGCGGTCGTCCTGGCCGGGGCCGTGGACGCGCGCTGGACCTTCGGCGACTGGACCGTGGAGGCCCTGCTCCAGGCGGTCGCCCCGGCCCTGCTGATCGACCGCGACACGGTCGCCCCGGCCTCCGCCGACGACGGCTCCCCCGCCCCGGCCGGCGAGGCCCGCGGCCGGGTGTCCTTCACCGCCGCCCCCCAGGACGGGCCGCTGCTGCGGATCGGCCCCGCGACCGGCACCCGGCTGGAGATCGACGCGCTGACCGCCACGGTCACCGCCCTCGCCGCCGCCGGCCACCCCTTCTCCTTCGCCGCCGGACTGCGCGCGGGCGGCGCACGCCTGGTCCTCGGCGCCGACGGGGACGGCTTCCTCGCCCGCGTCCTGCCCGCCGACCCGCTGACCGTCGCCCTCGACCTGGGCGCCGAGTTCAGCCCCGGTACGGGCCTGCGGTTCACCGGCTCGGCCGGTCTGGAGCGCACCGTCCCGGTCGCCCTGGAGCTCGGCCCGGTCCGCATCCCCCGGGTGCGGGTGCGGTTCGCCGTGGACTCCGCCGGCGTCGCCTTCGAGACCGCCGCCGACCTCGGCCTGGACCTGGGCCCGCTCCAGGTCTCCGCCGCCGACCTCGGGCTGCGCCTGGAGGCGGGCAACGCCGCCGGGGGCGCCGGCAGTCTGGGCCCCCTCGCCGCCGGGGCCACCCTGAAGCCGCCGGCCTCCTTCGCGCTCACCGTCGACTCGGGCCCCGTCTCCGGCTCCGGCGCGCTCATCGCCGACCGGGCGCGCGGACGCTACGCGGGAGCCGCCCAACTGGGCATGGACCTCGGCGGCCACGCGATCCGGCTCTCCGCCCTCGCCGTCATCGACACACGGCTGCCCGACGGCAGCCCGCTGCGCACCCGCGACGGCCGCGAGACCTGGTCGCTGCTGCTCCTCGCCTCCGGCACCTGGTCGCCCGGCTGGCAGATCGGGCTCGGCTTCGCCCTGTCCGGCCTCGGCCTGCTCGTCGGCGTCAACCGGGCCGCCGACCCCGAGGCGCTGCGCGCGGGCGTCAGGACCAAGGCCCTGGACGCCCTGCTCTTCCCCGCCCCCGCCGCGGGCCCCTCCGGCAGGCCCGACCCGACCGCCCTGCCCGAGGTCCTCGGCTCGCTCTTCCCCGCCGCGCCCGGACGCTACGTGGCAGGCGTCATGGGCAGGCTCACCTGGGGCGCGAAACCGCTCGTCACCGTCGACCTGGCGCTCTTCCTGGAGTTCCCCGCACCGCTGCGGGCGGGCCTGGCCGCGCGGATCACCGCCGCCCTGCCCGACCCCGGGGCCCCCGTGGTCCAGCTCCGCATGGACGCGGTCGGCCTGGTCGACCTCGGCGCGAAGACCGCCTCCCTGGACGCGGCCCTGGTCGACTCGAAGATCGCCGGCTTCCCGCTCACCGGCGAGATGGCGATGCGGCTCCAGTGGGGCGCCCGGCGCCGGTTCCTGCTCTCCGTCGGCGGCTTCCACCCGCGCTTCGACGACAAGCCCGCCGGCTTCCCCCAGCTGCGCCGCGTCGCCCTCGACCTCGGCCGCGGCGACAACCCGCGCCTGCGCGCCGAGGCCTACCTCGCCGTCACCGCCAACACCGTGCAGCACGGCGCCCGCCTGGAACTGCTCGCGTCCAAGGCCGGCTTCACCGTCGAAGGCCACCTCGGCTACGACGCGCTCGTCCGGCTCTCCCCCTTCGCCTTCGAGGTGGACGTCTTCGCCACCGCCGCGGTCAGGCGCGGCTCCAAGGTGCTGATCTCGGTGGGGGTCGAGCTCAACCTCACCGGACCCGACCCGTGGCGGGCCCGCGGCAGGGCCCACGTCAAGGTCTGGTTCGTCTCGGTCTCGGTCTCCTTCGACGTCACCTCCGGAAGCCGGACCTCCCCCGTCCTGCCGAGGACCGTCGACCCGCTGGCCGACCTGCGCAGGGCCCTGTCCGACCCGTCCTCCTGGTCGGCCGCCGCCCCCGGCGCGGACCCGGTCGCGCTGCGCCGCGTCAACGCCCGCGCGGGCGAGGTCCTGGCCCACCCGCTGGGCTCGCTCGCCGTCTCCCAGCGGGCCCTGCCGCTCGGCCTGACCCTCGAACGGATCGGCTCCGACCGCGTCGCCGCCAGGGCCGCCTACGACATCACGGGCGTTCGCCTCGGCACCGGCGCGCAGGCCCGCCCCGGCAGTCTCGGCGCGGCCCTCGGCGACTCCTTCGCCCCCGGCCAGTTCCTCGACCTCGACGACGCGGCCCGCCTCAGCCGCCCCTCCTTCGAGACCATGCGCTCCGGCTACCGCATCGCCTCCGCCGGCCTCCGCTGCGCCTCCGGCACCGGCACCGGCGGCGTCCCCCTGACCGCCTTCAGCGAGGTGGGCTACCGCACGATCACCAGGGACACCCCCGACCCGGCCGTCACCCGCACCGCCCCGGCGGGGAAGACGGCGCCGGCCGGGAACGCGGTACCGGCCGGAGACGCGGCACCGGCGGAGGCCCCCGCCGCGGCCGGGGACACCGACGCGGCCGGGGACACCGACGCAGCCGCGGAGGTCGCGCGGACCGGGCGGGCCGCGGCGGTCCGGACCGAGCCGGTCCGGGCGGCGGACCTGCCGGTCCTCGCGGAGGCGGGTGCGGCGGCGGGTGCCCGGCACCGCTTCGCCGCCTCCGGCCCGGCCCTGGCCACCGCCCCGCTGCGGTACGCCGCCCCTGGAGGCCCCGCCGGGGGCACCGGCTACACGGAGGCCGTGCAGGCCGCCGACGGCCTCCGGGTGACCGCCCTCACCGCCGACCTGCTCCTGGCCGCACGCAGGCTCCCCACGCCCGCCTGACACCCCCGCCGTCCCGCACGCACACCCCCGCACCGGCAACCCCCGGGCCGCGCTCCCGAACCACCCCGCGCCCCGCCCGGCCAGCACCGTCCCGCGTCCACCCGCACCACCACCCCCGCCGTCGCTGCGGCGGCCGACCCGGCAGGAGACACAGCGTGAGTGGAGGGCTTCGGTTCCTGCCGTGGGTCCGTGACGGGCTGGCCGGCGGGATCGACGGGCAGCCGGGGGACGGGACGGGCGGCCGAACGGGGACGGCGGTCGGGCTGACCGTGTCGCGCGGCGGGGAGGAGCTGGACGGCGGCGCGGTCCGGGTGACGCTGCTCGGCCCGGGCGACGTGACGGGGCTGGACCCGGCGCAGGTGGTCCGCTCCTTCCCGGCTCCCGGCAGCGCCGACGCGGAGACCACGGGCTTCGCCGCGGTCGAGTTCGCCCGGCCGGACCTGCCGTGGCTGTTCAGCCCCGGCGTGCCGGACGCGCGGGGGCGGTTGCGGCCGTGGCTGGTGCTGGTGGTGCTGCGGGAGGACGAGGCCGTCCTGGACACCCCGGCCGGGCGCGCCCCGGTGCTGTCCTGCCCGGCCTCCGCCCTGCCCGACCCGGCCCGCTCCTGGGCGTGGGCGCACGCCCAGGCGGTGGTGGAGGACGCCGCCGACGACCCGGCCGTCGTACTGCGGGACCACCCGGAGCGGTGCTCCTCCCGGCTGCTGTGCCCGCGTCCGCTCACCGAGGGCGTGCGCCACCTGGCGGCGGTCGTGCCCGCCTTCGAGGCGGGCCGCCGGGCCGGGCTGGGCCTGCTCGGGCCCGACGACGACGGCGGCCCGGCCGCCGACGCCTGGAACGTGCACGCGAGCGGCCCGGTCACGCTGCCCGTCTACCACCACTGGAGCTTCACGGCCGGGCCCGAGGGCGACTTCCAGACCCTCGTCGAGCGGCTCGCGCCCCGGCCCGCGACAGGCGTGGGCGCCCGGCCGCTGGACGTCACCGGCAGCAGCCCGATCCCGGTCGCGGAGGGCGACCCGGGCGCGCTCACCGTCCTGCCCAGCGCCCTGCGCGCCCCCGGCACCCTGCCCGCCTGGCCGCTCCGGACCGCCTGGCGGACGGCCATGCGCCCGCTGATGACGGCCACCGACCGGCTCACCCCGCCGTTGTACGGCGGTCCCTACGTGCCCGCCGGACTGCCCGCGCAGGGCCAGGGCCCCGCCTGGCTGGAGACCCTCAACCTCGACCCCCGCTACCGCGCCGTCGCCGCCCTGGGCGCCCGCATCGTCCGGGACCACCAGGAGGAGCTGGTCGCCGCCGTCTGGGAGCAGGTGGTCCGGCTGCGCGACGCCAACCTCGTGCTGGGCCGGGCGCAGCTGGCCCGCGACGCGGGCACCGCACTGTACCGGCGCCGGGTCACCGGGGCCGGCCTGGTCCCGGCCGCCGGACTCACCGCCGCCGCGAGCGCGCGCCTGTCGGACGCTGCCCTGCTCGCGGTCACCCGACCGGTGCACGACCTGGTGCCGGGCACCCCGACGGCCGCCCCCACCGCGGCCGCCCCCGCCGCCCCGACGGCCGCCCCCGCCGCGGCCGCCCCCGCCGCCCCGACGGCTGCCCCCGCCGCCCCCGCGACCGTCGCCGACCTGCTGGCCGGGGAGGCGCCCGCGGTGGCCGCCGCGGTCACGCCCGCGTTCCGGCGGGCGGTGCGCGGCCCGGTCTCGCTGGGCGGGAGGCTGGGCGCGACCGCGGACGGGACGGTGACGGAGCTGGCGGCGCGGCGGGTGGACCCGGTGCCGCCCGCCGTTCTGCCCGCGGGCGCCGTGGCCGACGCGACGCTGCGCGACCCGCGGGGGAACCCCCTGGACCTGGCCCTGTTCGATCCGGGCCTGCAGGCCGCCGCGGACGCCTGGTGGAAGCCGCCGACGGCTCCCGCCCCGCTGCCGCCCGCGACCGGCCCCCGCGTGGCCATCACCTCGCCGGTCGTGAACGGCCTGGACGGCTCGTACGTGCTGGGCAGCGACAACAGCCTGTACGAGCTGACCCGGGGCAGGTGGCGGCGGCACCCCTCGGAGCTGTGGGGCGACGTCTGGTACCTGGGCGGCGGGCTGGCCGCGTCGACGACCGAGCGGCGGGTCTTCACGCTCGCGTCCGGCTTCAGCAGCATGCGCCGGCTGATCGAGCGGCGCTGGGAGGCGGACCGCTGGGTGTGGCGGCAGCACCCGGAGCTGACCGGCTCCTGCGGGGCGCCGGCGGTCGCGGCGGGCTCGCTGTGGCTGCTGGTCGGCGACCAGCTGGCACAGATGGACCTGTCCACGGACACGTGGACGTACCACGGCAAGCCCTCCCAGCTCCAGGGCTCGACGATGATCTGGCTGGACCCGGACCGCGCCCCGGGCGTGCTCGCGGACG
This sequence comes from Streptomyces sp. NPDC001380, assembly GCF_042895785.1. Classification (NCBI taxonomy): domain Bacteria; kingdom Bacillati; phylum Actinomycetota; class Actinomycetes; order Kitasatosporales; family Streptomycetaceae; genus Streptomyces; species Streptomyces sp. NPDC001380. The sequence continues at coordinate 11,823 of NZ_JBIAWP010000024.1, forward strand.
GCTCCTCGGTGTTCGTGACCACCCAGTGGGGCACGCTCTACCAGCGGCAGCGCGGCACGGACGGGGTGTGGCGCTGGTACGAGCGGATCTGCAAGGACCCGGCCAACCCGACCGGACCCGACCTGTACTTCGGCTCGGCCCCGGTCCCCTACGGCTCGGCGGGCGTCCGGCTGGCCGAGCGGGCCTGGACGGAGCAGGCGGTGACCCGGCTGTGGGAGTACCGGGTGTCCGGGGGCTGGGTGAGCCGGGGCGCGCCGCCCGCGAACGCGGGCCTGCTCGGCAGCGCGCTGGGCGTCTCCGGCGGCACCGGCGCCAACCACATCGTGCTGCGCAACGGCGCCGCCGCCACGGTCACCGGCCTCGACGGCGCCACGCCGGCCTGGACCACCTTCAACATGGGATCCCCCAGCACCACCGTTCCGCCGACCGAGGCCAACCCGGCCGCGGGGATGGTGTACTGGGTCCAGACCGACGGCAGCCTGGTCGTGGGCGGCCTGGGGCGCAGGCTCGGCATCGGCCTCGGGTTCCCCGCCGACACCTCGGGCAGCGGCGACCCGGACGGCGCACCGAGGGCGGACCGCTGGCGCTTCGCGCCGCCCGTGGGGGTCTTCGGCTCCCTGGTCGTGGCGCACCTGGACAGCCCGAGCGGCCCGAACCAGGTGCGGTACCGGGTCGGCCCCGACCTCGGCTTCGACGGCCGCCCGCGCGCCTCCTGGGGCCCCGCCGACCCGTACGCGGGCCCGGTCTTCCACGAGGAGGCGAAGGGCCTGGGCACGGCGCTGGCGGACCTGACCGGCAACGGGCGGCCGGACCTGGTGGTGCTGACCGTGGAGCCGCAGGCCGACGGCACCCGGCGGGCCGTGTACCGGGTGGGGCGGGACCTGGACGCGGCCGGCACGGCGACCGGCGGCTGGCAGGGTCCGTTCACCGTGCCGGACCCGCTGCCCGCGATCCAGGCCTGCGGCATCGCGGTGACCGACCTGGACGGCAACGGCCGCCCCGAGCTGGTCCTCGCCTACGCCTTCCAGGGCCGCATCGCCTACCGCGTCGGCTGGTCCCTGGGCGCCGACGGCACGGTCGGCGACGGCTGGGGCCACAGCACGGACGTGCCGTGGCCGGTGACGGCCGAGGTGACCGGGCTCGGCATCGCCGTCACCGACCTGCTGGACGACGACGACTGCGCCGACCTGGTCGTGGTCGCCGCCACCCGCAACGGCGCCGGGGACCGCGTGGACTACCGCGTGGGGCGCCGCGTCAACCGGCGCGGCCGGGTCACCGGCGGCTGGACCGGCGCCTCCTCCCTGGGCGGCGAGCCCACCGGGACCGTGCCGCACCAGGGCCTGGGGGTGGCCGTCGCGGACTTCACCGGCAGCCGCCGCCCGGACCTGCTGGTGTTCCGCATCGAGAACCAGCCGGACGAGAACCGGGGCCTGTACCGGATCGGCTTCGACCTGGACAACACCGGGCGGGCCGCCTGGTGGGGCCAGGAGAACCCGGTCGCGGGCTGGTGGGGCCGGGAGAGCGCGGGCGCGGCCGTGGCCGTCGCCGACCTCGACCCGGCCCTGGTGGCCCGCCGCCAGGCGGTGGCGGAGCGGTTCGTGGCGGCGGCCGTCCGGCACCAGGCGCGGGTCTCCGCCACCCAGGAGCTGACCCGGTCCGTCCCGGCCGCGACGGTGCCGATCGCACAGGCCGCCACCGCGGTCCGGGCCGCCCTGGACCCGGGTGTGCAGGTCACCCGGCGGGCCCTGGCCCAGGTCGCCCTGGACGGGGCGCCGCTGAGCCCGCCCGCGGGCGCGGACCCGCTGCGCCCGCTGACCGCCGCCGTCGGCTTCGACCAGCCCGTCTACGAGCTGCTGCGGGCCCTGGACCCGGAGCACCTGCTGGCCGGCGGGGAACTGCTGCCCGCGGACACGCTCACCGTGCTGGAGACCGACCCGGCCTTCCTCGAGGCGTTCCTGGCCGGGCTCAACACCGAGCTGAGCCGGGAGCTGCTCTGGCGGGAGGTCCCCGTGGACCCGGCCACGACCTGGTTCCGCACCTTCTGGGACGTGCGCGGGGCGCGCCCGGCCGAGGCGACCGACATCACCCCGATGGACGGCTGGACCGCCGGCGAGCTCGGCTCGCACACCACCGGCGTGGGCGGACCCGGCGAGGGCGCCTGCGTGCTGCTGATCCGCGGCAACCTGCTGGACCGCTACCCGGCCGCGGCGGTCACGCTGCGCCGCGCCGCCTGGTCGGCGGGCGCCCGGGTGATGCCGGAGGGCGGCCAGGAGCTGCTGCCGCTGTTCGGGGCCCGGCTGGGGGCCGGCACCCGGCTCCTGTGCTTCCCCGTCAGCGCGGCGCAGGCGCGCGGCACGGACGGGGACGCGGGCTGGTTCGTGGCCTTCCGTGAGCCCCCGGCCAGTCTCCGCTTCGGCCTGGACACCGGTGCCGAGGAGCCCGCGGACCCCCTCAACGCCGCCCACTACGCCCTCGACACCCTGCAACGGCCGGTGTGCTGCGCGGTGCACGCCGGCGACATGATCCTCCCGGAGGCTGCCCGGCCATGACCACGCCCATCCCCGCGTCGCCGTGGACGCTGAACACGCAGTGGCCGCTGGCGCTGCTGCCGGTCCGGGTGGAGACCCGCTTCGACGGCCCGGACAACGAGCGGCTGCGTATCCGCGTCTTCCCGGACACGCTCCACGTCGACAGCCACGAGCCGCCGCTGACCGCGGAGGAGACCGCGGCGGCCCGCCGCTACTGGGAGGACGCCTGGCGTTCCGCCGGGGAGCCGGGACGGCTCGCGGAGGCGTGGAGGGGCCTGACCGCCCTGTTCGGGCCGGGCCGGGCCCGCTGGATCGCACAGGTGACGGAGCCGGACCCGGCCGGCCGTCCCGCCGCGCCGCTGCCACCGGACGCGCCGCTGCCCGTGACGCCGGTCTTCCCGAGCCCGAGCACCCGCCCCGAGTCGTGGACCCGGCCCGCGGTGGCCCGGCTGCTGCCGGACCGCTGGTGCGCGGTGGCGGTCTCCGGGAGCGTCCGGGCCGCGGGCATGTCCGGCCACGACGTCCGCCGCGACCTCGTGGTGGGCCTCGACCCGGGCGCGGACCTGTCCCAGGTCCCGGACACCGCGCCGCCGGTGGACGCGGCGGGCCGCTGGATGACGGACTACCAGGCGGCCGTCGAGGCGGGCATGGCCCTCACCCTGGACCTGCCGCCGGAGCTGCGCGAGCGCGTGGACCGGCTGCTGGTCTTCGGCGTCTCGCAGCGCCCGGACGCGGCCCGGGGCGCGGAGGAGCTGGCGGCCCTGCTGGAGGCGCACGCGGCCGCCGACGGGCTGGCCCACCTGCCCCCCGGAACGCCCACCAACAACACCGACGGCGCCCGCTCCGGCTTCGACCCGGCCGATCCGGGACAGCCGGTGTGGCACGCGGACGCGGTGCCCGGCCCGGCCACCGAGGCGGGACGGCTGGCGCGGGCGCTCGGCATCGCGCTCGCCCACGACGCCCGCGGCCCGCTGGCCGCGGCCCGCAACGCGCCGCCGCGCGCGGGCGCGCCGACCGCCCTGTCCCGGCTGCTGCCGCACGGCCCGGCCGACGCGGACACGGCCCGTACCGTGCAGGCCGCCACCTGGTCCGCGACCTGGGGCTACTTCCTGCGCCACATGCTGGCCGGCTCGGTCCCGCCCGCGGTCGTGGAGCGGGTGCGCGGCCACTACCTGGACTGGGTGCGCGCGGAGGGCCCGCTGCCGACGCTGCGGATCGGCAGCCAGCCCTACGGCGTGCTGCCGGTGATGGAGACCGGGGAGTGGGCGGCGCTGCCGGGCGAGAGCGACGACCGGGCGGGGCTGGCGCTGTTGGCGCGGCTGCGCTCGGGCGTGTGGAAGCCGTCGGCGGCACGCGTGCCGCGCCTGGGCCGGTCCGCGCGCCCCGAGGAGAACCTGGTGGGCATCCTCGGCGCGGGCCCGCGCGCCCTGGAGGTGCGGGCCCGCAGCGTGCTCGGCGAGGAGTACGTCATCTGGCTGTGGCGGTTCCTGCGGCTGCGGCTCGGCAAGGACTGGCGCAGCCAGCTGTTCACCGGGCCGATGGCGCTGCTGCGCACCCTGGAACTGGCCGGGGAGCCGCCGCTGGCGCGGGCGGTGTTCGCCTCGGGCTCCTTCCCGCTGCACACCCCGCTGACCGCCGACGGCACCGGACCGGACACCCCCGACGCCTATCTGGCGGGCCTGGCCGCGCGCGGCCTGCTGCCGTCGGCGCTGCTCCGCGAACCGCAGACGGCGGCCCGCCCGCTGCTGCACCGACTGGCCCGGACCGCGCTGCTGGACGAGTTCTCCCGCTCCGCCGGGCTGCTGGGGGCCGTGGAGCCGACCGAGCCGCAGCTCATCGACATCGCCGAGGGCGAGACCACCGCCACCCTGGAGCGCCGCCTGGCCGCCGCCCCGCCCCGGGGCGCCTCCACCACGGGCCGGGACGGGCTGCCGCCCGCGTCGTCCGCGTCGGACCTGGACGCCTACCTGTCCCTGGCGCTGCCCGCCGACCCGGGCGGGGCCCGGCTGGGCGAACTGCGCGCGGCGCTGGCCGCGACCGCCCGGCTCGCCCCCGAGCAGGCGGCCCGCCACCTGGCGGGCGTCCTCGGCCTGGCCTCGCACCGCCTGGACGCCTGGATCACATCCTTCGCGACGAAGCGTCTGGAAACCTTGCGCCGGACCTTCCCGACCGGTGTGCACACGGGTGCCTACGGCTGGGCGCTGGACCTCGCCCCCGCCGGACGGCGCCCGGCCGTGACCAGGCTGCCGGCGGACGAGGCCGGGCCGCTGTCCGACGGCGGCGCCGCCACCGGCTACGTGCTGGCGCCCTCGGTGGGGCAGGCCACGACCGCGGCGGTGCTGCGCAGCGCGCAGCGCTCGCACGACGGGCAGGCGTTCGCCGTGGACCTGTCCTCGCGCCGGGTGCGGCTGGCCCGCACGCTGCTGGCGGGGGTGCGGGCGGGCAGGCCGCTGGGCCTGCTGCTGGGCGGCCTGGCCGAGCGGGCCCTGCACGAGCACCCGCGCGGCACCCTGGACCGGTTCCTGCCGACGCTGCGCGCGCTCGCCCCGGCGCAGAGCACCCTCGTCCCGCCCGACGGGCAGGTCTCCTCGGGCGGCGCGGCGGGCGTGCTCACCGACGGCCTGGCGCTGCACCTGCGCCACCGCGACGGCCTGCTGCCCTGGGGCGGACCGGCGCCCGCGCCGCCGCCCGGCGGTCCCGTGCCGCCGCCGCTGCCCGCCTCCGGGGACGACCGCACCGCCCTGGAGCAGGTGCTGACGGTGCTGGCCGACGCCGTCGACGCGCTCCACGACAGCCTCCTGGCCGAGGGCGTGCACCAGGTGGCGCAGGGCCGCCCGGAGCGGGCCGCGACGGCCGTGGACGCGCTGGCCCGCGGCGAAGTGCCGCCGGGCGAGCTGGAGTTCGCCCAGGGCCCGCGCAGCGGCGACCCGGTCACCCACCGCCTGCTGCTGGCCGCCAACCAGGCCCCGGTGAGCCGCGCCGACTGGCCGGCCGCCGTCGGCGACCAGCCGCGGATGACGGCCGCCGCCGCGGCCGACTCGGTCGCCGCCGCGCTGCTGCCGCTGCCGGCCCGGGTCCGCTGCGTGCTGCACTGGGAGCCCCAGGGGGACGGGAGCCCGGCGCCGCTCCCGCCGGCGGTCGTGGCCGAGCTGACCCTGGACCGGCTCGGGATGTCCGCGATCGACCAGGTGATGCTGCGCCGTCAGGGCCTGGCCGTGGACGACACGGCGGAGCTGGAGCGCCGGATCGTGCTGGCCGCGTGGGCGTACGCCCGCCCGGCCGACGCGGACCTGCGCGCCTACCGGCTGCGGCTGGACTTCGGCCGGCTGCCGTCCTGGCCCGCCGACGCGGTCTCCGTCACCGAGTTCCTGGCCTGCGTCGGCGGCGTGCGCGAGCTCCTGCTGCGGGCCCGCCCGCTGACCGCCGCCGATCTGGTCCCGCCGGGGCAGGAGCCGCCCGCCGACGAGCAGGCCGCGGCAGCGGCGGCCCAGGACACGCAGAACCGGGCCGACTTCGCCCTGGCCCATCTGCGCGCGGCCCTGGCCGCGCTGGGCGGCCCGGACGCCCCCGAGACCACCGAGGAGAACCTGCCCGCCGTGCGGGCCGCCCTGGTGCGGGCGGCGGGCGCGGGCATCGCCGGGGCCGTGCCGCCGCCCGCGGGCCCGCCCGGCGAGAAGGAGGCGGTGGCGCAGTGCGTCACCGCCGCCCGCGCCGAACTGCTGCGCCGCCTGGCCGCCCACGACGCGCTGACCGCCGCCTTCGCCGCCGACCACGCCACCGCTCCGGCCGGCTCCGCCGAGCTGGCCGGGCACCACCGGGACCGCCTGCACGAACTGCTCGACCCGGACCTGCCGGTGCTGCCGCCGCTGATGGCCCCCGCCGGCACGGGCCTGGCCCCGTCCCTCGACGACACCGCCCTGCAGGGCCCGCCCGGCTCGGCGCACCGCTGGCTGCGCCAGTACGCCCGGGTGCGCGGCGGCGCGGCCCGCTGGCAGGACGCGGCGGACTTCGCGGAGATGCTGGACGCCCCCGTCGCCGACGCCCCGCGCGAACGCCTGCGCATCGCCCAGCTGCCGTACCGTGCCGGGGACGTGTGGTGGGGCGCGGAGAGCACCTCCCGCCCGGCCGGCTCCGGCCGGCTGTCGCTGGTGGTGGCCGTGACCTCGCCCGGCCGGCTGGACCTGTCCCGGCAGCTCGTCGGCCTGGCCCTGGACGAGTGGACCGAGACCGTGCCCGCGCCGCGGCAGACCGCGGGCCTGGCTCTGGAGTACGACGCGCCCGCCGCCGCACCGCCCAACACGGTCCTGCTGGCCGTGCCGCCGCACCAGGACACGGCCTTCTGGACACCGGGCGCCCTGGAGCGGCTGCTGCACCAGACCCTGGACCTGGCCGCCGTCCGGGCCGTGGACCTGGACCTGCTGGAGGCCGCGGGCCAGTTCCTGCCCGCCGTCTACCTCGGCCTGAACACGGACGGCCTGGCCGTCTCCACCGACCTGACCGTCGACGCCGCCCCGCCGGCCGGCTGACCGAACCGGGAGTCCCCGTGCCCCAGCAGCCGTCCATCACCTCCTGGACCCGGATCGAGCCGCGCACCCGCGCCGCCGACATGTCCCCCGGCCTGGCCGCCGCCACCGCGGACCCGCTGTGGCTGCTCGCCCGGCAGTGGCAGGTCGGCGAGTTCCACGGCGAGGACGCCGGCTCCCCGGTCGCGGTCCGGGTACGGGCCCAGGCCGCGCCGCTCTCCCGCTACCGGCCCGAGGGCGGCCCGGTGCCCGGCTCGGTGGCGCCGATCGACCCGACGCTGCCGCTGGAGGCCGTCGTCGAACGGGAGCCCGCGGCACTGGCCCACGACCGCCGCACCGCCGTCCAGCTCGGCCTGGACTTCCTGCGGTCGCTCCGGGCCTGCGGCGCCGCTCCCCAGATCATCGCCGCAGTGCTGGCCGCCTACCCGCTGCCCGCGCCGCCGCCCCCGCCGGCCGACGGCAGCGGCGTCCCCGCCGACGACGACACCCGCGGCTACCACGCGGTGGCCGTCGGCCGCGTCCCGGACGGGCTCGCGCTGCTGCGCGAGCGAGGCCCCGCCCGCATCGGCATCCCGCAGGACCAGGCGAACGCCGTCGGCCACGCCGTCCACGACTGGCTGGCCACCCTCGGCGTCCCCACCGTCGCCGAGACCCCCGGCCGGGCCTGGGACCAGGACCGGCTGGAGTACGCCTTCGCGGTCGCCGCCCGCGACGACACCGCCGAGACGGTCCTGGCCGCCCGCGGCCACCACGGCCACCGCCTGGACTGGTCCGACCTGGACGTGCGCGAGGGCGCCTCCCTGGGCACCCCCGCCCCGATCGACGCGGTGCCCTCGGCGGCCGTCGAGAAGGTGGTCCGCACCGTGCTGCCGGCCGTGGCCGCCTACCCCGGCATGCCCGCCACCCGCTGGTGGGAGATGGAGGACTCCCGCGTCTACTGGGGCGGCGTCACCGCAGAGGGCACCGACCTGGCCCGCATGCTCGTCGCCGAGTACGCCACCGGCTACGCCAACGACTACTTCCTGGTCCCGCTCGACCTGCCCGTCGGCAGCGTCACCCGGATCGGCTCCGTCGTGGTCACCGACACCTTCGGCGAGCAGGTCCTGATTCCCCCCGCAGGCCCGGACTGGACCCTGTTCAGGCCCAGCGTCCAGCCCGCCACCGCCGGCGCCGTCCGCCCCGCCGCGGACCTGCTGGTGCTCCCCGCCGGCGTCATCGACTCCCTGGACGGCGACCCCGTCGAGGAGGTCCTGTTCGCCCGCGACGAGGCCGCCAATCTGGCCTGGGCCGTCGAGCGCAGCGTCGCCGGCCCGGCCGGCCGCGCCGTCGACCTCACCCCGCCCCGCACCGCCGCCGCCCCCGCCGCCACCACCCCCGGCGCCGTCCTCCACTACCGCCTCAGCACCGGCGGCGCCGACAACTGGGTCCCCCTGCTGCCCGTCCCCGACCCCGACCACCCCGGCCGCACCCTCCTCCTCCGCCTCGGCGCCACCGCCCGCGGCGCGATCCTCGACCGCGGCACCCCCATGGCCGTCCCCGAGGACGAGATCCCCCCCGGCGGCACCCGCGCCGTCCGCCACTGGCAGCTCGCCCGCTGGACCAACGGCAGAACCGTCCTCTGGCAGGCCCGGGCCCGCAGCGAAGGACGCGGCGAAGCCACCTCCGGCCTCCGCTACGACCTGCTGGAGCACCCGGCACCCCGACCTGCCGCCAACTCCTGATCGCCACCGACCCCTTCACGCGCCCGCGGCGGCACACCACCGCCCTGCCGGCTGCCGGGAGTCCTGCACCTGCCCCGGCCTGGCCGTTCCGCCGCTTTCCACGGCCTCTTCGCCAGGCGGTGCGGCGGTGCTCGTCGGTGAGTCCGCCGAGCACGCCCCGGCGCTCGGCGCTCGGCGCTCGCCGCGCTGTCCGGGTCCCGGTGCGGCAGGCGCCGGTGCCGGGCGGGCCGGGTCCCAGGGGCGGCCGGGCACTGCCGGCGCGGGGCGGGACGGCGGCGACGACCCGGTCCTCCGGTGGATCCCGGGTGCCGGTTGTGGGCATGCTGGACACAGGTCGGGGGCCGTCGGGAACGAGGTGACGCAGATGCTCGACCTGTCGTCCAGGCTGTCGCGACGTCCCGAGGTGCGGGGACGGGCTCCCTGGCCGGACCACGAGTACGTCCGTGGCTGGGGCGTGTTCGGCCTGCCTTTCGACTCCGGTCACGTGCTCGCGCTGCGGGTGTTCCCGGAGGGCTCCTTCGCCCCTTTCCGCACGCTGTGGCATCGCGATCCGGGCGGCAGGTGGTCGATCCACGTCGACGGGGAGCGGCTCGACACGGCGTGCCCGCGGTACTACGGCGCCGCCTGCGACCACACGGGATTCGCCCGGATCGGTCTCACCTGGACGGGCCCGGCGTCCCTGAGGGTCACGATGGACACGCCTGCGGTGGACTGGACCCTCACCGCCCACGTGACCAGGCCCCTCTCGCTGCTGAACCGCGCCGGCGCGGTGCTGCCGCCGGCCACATGGCGCCCCCGCCCCCTGGTGGGGGCTCGCGAGCTGGCGGCCCGCGCGCTGGGGCTGGGCCGCCTGCGGATGTCCGGGGTGATGCCGAGCGGCCACAGCGGGACCCTGATGCCGCAGCAGATGTACTTCATCGACGAGGCCCGCGCCACGTTCGACGGTGTCGACCTCGGACACCCCGTCCGGCTGCGGGAGAACCCGCGCATCGGCGACGTCCCCCTGCCTGCGCGCGGCGTTCTCGCCGTCGGCCAGGCCGTCTGGCGGATCCAGGACCGGGCCGAGTACGAGCGCACGCGCTCCCTGACGGCCCGGCCGTCCTGAGCCGCCCGGCCGTCCTGAGTGGAGGGCTCGGGCGGCCCCTCCGGCTTCACCCACGAGGTGATGTTCCGACGGTGCCCTGACTGCCAGGAGCACAACATCGTGCGCGAGGGCGGCTTCGTCTGCGTCTTCTGCGCCGGCGATCTGCCGGAGGCGTGGAACGTGGATCCCACCGCGTAACGGCCGAGGGCCACAGCCACTCGTTGATGGCAGCGACGAGGACAGTCGCCTCGTAGCGGACCGCGAGCTTGTCGTGTCGCGTGGCGACGGCGCGGTGCCTCCTGAGGCGATTGGTCCCGCACTCGACCGCATGGCGCTCGCGGTAGTCGACCCAGGGGTGTGCCGCAGTCTCGGTGATCATGCAGGTCTCCAGGCCACGCTGCTGCGAGGACGTGGTGCGGGCCCGTCACCCGTGAAACGAAGCTCCGGTTGTTCGGGCGACCCTGCCGAGCAGCCTTGAATTTCCGGAGCTTGTCCTCGGCGTACCGATTCACGATTTCCGCAGCACCGCCGGACAGGGATCACACCAGCACGGCGAACGCCCGGATCGGCGCACGTACGGGACTTCGGCCACCCACCAGGGGGCACGGGCCTGTCGACGCCCCCGGTGTCCGCAGCGCACGACGCGCGGGTCCGGCGGAGGGGCCGCCGCAGCCGCGTGGTGCTCCTCACCTGCGCGGCGGCCCCATCTCCGGGAGGGGGTTCAGGCGGGCAGGGACCACTTCTGGTTGGCGCTGCCGGTGCAGGACCAGATCTGGGACTGGGTGCCGGGGGTGGTGGACCAGTCGGTGTCGTCCAGGCACTTGCCCGACTGGGGGTTGAGCAGCGAGCCGTCGGCCTGCGGGACCCACACCTGCGCGCCGGTGCCGTTGCAGTCGTACAGCTGCACCCTGGTCCCGTCGGCAGTACCGCCCGCGGTGACGTCCAGGCACTTGCCGAGCACCTGGAGGGTGTGGCCGGAGTCGTTGACGGTCCAGTTCTGGGCGCTGGTGCCGTTGCAGGTGTAGACCTGGACCGGGCTGCCGTTGGCTGTCGAGGCACTCCTGTCGTCGAGGCAGAGGCCCGCGTAGCCGCTGATCGGACCGGTGTGCCGAGTGCCGCCCCCGCCGCCGACGGCGTTGAAGACGGCGGCGAACTGGTAGGGGCTCTGCGGCGTGCCGCTGCAGGTGCTGGAGAGCGTGCCGTTCGTCGCGCAGGCATTGTCGCGGCCGAGGGCCCAGTAGCCGATCTGCTGGATGCCCTTGGACCTGGCGAAGTCGGTGAGGGTGGTGGCGTTGCCGGTGGTGAAGACCTCGTTGAGCGAATCGTTCACGCCGATCATGGGCGTACTGCCCTCCATGGCCCACAGCTGCGCGGAGGTCTTCGTGGTCCAGACGCTTCCCAGCTGGGTGTGCAGCGCGTTGGCGGCACTGATGGCGGCCGCACCCATGTCGGAGACGTTCTGGTAGTAGTCCATGGTCATGACGTTGACCAGGTTGACGTTCACGTTGCGGGACTTGGCGTTGCCGACGAGGTTCATCCCCTCGGAGCTCAGGCCGTCGGGGTTCGTCGCCAGCGTGTAGTCGACGTCGAGCCTCCGTCCCGCGGCCGCGGCGGCCGCCTGGAGGTTCGCCAGAGCCTGGTTGCGGCGGTCGTTGGCGGCGGTGTCGCCGACCGCCGCCCCCTCGATGTCGAAGTCGATCCGCGTGAGGTTGAGCGTGTCGATGACCCGCTGGTACTGGGTCTGCAGGGCCGCGACGGTACCGCAGGCCTGGGCGAGCTCGGTGCCGGCGGCGCCTCCGAAGGAGGCGATGACGTCCCCTCCCGAGGCCCGCAGGCTGTTGATCGCCCCGGTCCAGCCGGCGTCGTTGATCGGCATGTTGCCGTTGAAGGTGGCGTTGCAGGAGCCGTCGCTGAGGACGAACGCGAGGTGGAAGTGGTTGACGCCGGTGGCGGCCTGGGCGTTCGCCAGGGCGGACGGGGAGTTCCAGGTCTCCACCCAGGGCGCGACGTACTGGGCGGGGAAGCCGGGACCGGGGTCGGCTGCCGCCTGGGCCTGGGGGGCGTTGAGGAGGGAGACGGCCGCCAGGAGGCCGACGAGGGGGGACAGGTGCCTGATACGCATGAGCCGTCCAAGGGGTGTGGGGGCGTACGGGACCGGTGGGGGAGGAAGAGCGGCCGAGAAGGGCGAGGAGGGCCGCTCGGGTCATCGGTGGACGGGAGGGCCGACAGGGGGAGGTCTTCGTCCTGTCGGCCCGGGCTTCTCGGGACGACGTTCCGGGAGCTGCCGCGACATGGCTTCACGCAGGCGTGCGACGGCCCTGTCCTGCCTCCTCGCCGTCCTCGGGTGCGGAGGGGATCCGTGCGCGACTGCGGGGCGCCGCCGGGGGAGGGGCCTGCAGGTGCGGTGCCCGGCACGCCCGCTTCCCGGCGGCGCGGGGGCGGCGTCCCCGGCGCTGCAGGGCCGGCGGGGAGGGGGCGTCCGCAGGTCCCCGCCCTGCCGGGGGATCCTCAGCTCCGCGACGGGGCGGTGTGCGGGCCGGGCGTCAGGACGGCAGTGTCCAGCTCTGGTTCGCCCCGCCGGTGCAGGACCAGATCTGCAGCCGGGTGCCGTTGGCGGAACTCGGACCGGTGGCGTCCAGGCATCTGCCGGACCGGGGGTTCACCAGCGAGCCGCCGGTGCCGGGCCGCCACTGCTGCGCACCGGTGCCGTTGCAGTCGTACAGCTGCACCTTGGTGCCGTCGGCCGTGCCGCCCGCGGTGACGTCCATGCACTTGCCCAGCGCCCGCAGACTGCCGTCCGCGGCGACCGTCCAGTTCTGGGCGGCGGTGCCGTTGCAGGTGTAGAGCTGCACCGCCGTGCCGTTGGCGCTGTCGGCCCCGGCGACGTCCACGCATGTGCCGCCGTACCCGTGGATCGCGCCGGTGGGTCCGCCGGGCGGCGTGACCGGTCCGGACTGCCCGCCCAGCCAGCGCAGGCCCTGGATGAGCAGCTGGTTCTGCTGCGCGCTGGCGAAGGTGGACGACAGGGGGGTGTTGGTGGAGTAGTCCATGGAGTTGTGGCCGAAGTTCGCGTAGATCATCCTGTAGTCGCGATTGGACCAGACGACGGGGTAGGAGCCGCTGTACCAGGACTGGTCGGGGTCCGTGCCGACCGGGAAGGTCGAGGGGTCCATCGACGCAAGGATGTCGATCGCCGGGTTCGTCCGCAGGTCGTTCTGCCAGCTGTACCACTCGCTGACCGAGGACGTGATGGTGGACGGCAGGCCGGCCGTCGCCGGGTGGGTGCCGTCGTCGATCCTGAGCGTCTCGGCGGTCGGCCACCAGGTGTTGGTGCGGAAGGTGCCCGTCCCCAGCAAGGTGTTGTGGTACCAGGGCCAGTCACCGCTGTCGGCGTTGTAGGCCGCGACGTGGAAGCCCAGGAAGCCGCCGCCGTTGTTCATGTACGTCTGGAACGCGGACTGCTGCGCGGCGGCGTGGGGGTAGTCGTCGAGGAACATCACCACCTGGTAGTCGGCCAGGTTGGCGGCGTTCAGCTGGTTCCAGTCGGTGGTCGAGGTGTACGAGAAGCCGTACTGCGCACCCGCCTGCGGGAACCAGGAGTTGGCTTCCCGGTCGAAGCTGATGTGCGCCGGGTCGTTCGTGCTGCCGTAGAAGGCGAGGACGTTGAAGGCCGGTGCTGCATGGGCGGCGGGGGGTGTCCAGGTCTGCAGGCCGAGCACCACGGTGCACAGGGTGAGCAGCCGCAGCAGGGACCGGTGCCACAGGAAGGCGGTGGGGGATGCGGACACGGAAGGCCCTTCTCGTGCGCGGGGCGGGGGTGGCGCACTCGCTGATCGCATTGAAAGGTCTGGACCATTTGCGCGTCAATAGATGTTTCCGCACTGGATTTTGACGTACCGTCAGATAAAAACGGCCGGATTTGCACGCGTATCCGGGACGAGGCGCGGCCCCGCGCCGACCGGCCCGCAGGGCCGTCGTGCCGTTGCCGCGGATGCGGCGGCCGCGCCCGTGCGCGAGGGGGGCGGCCGTGCGCGGGTGCCGGCCCCCGGCCGGCCCGGCTGCTGCCGCTGTCGGCCCGGGTCGCCACGACCGTGCCGGTCCGGTCGGGGTCCAGGGCCCCGCTCGGCGGCATGGCGTTGCGCGGCGGCTGCCCGGCGACCGGCCGGAACGAGAAGTCCGACGGATCCGCATCCTCCGGCGCGGCGTGGATGGCGACGACCACGGGACCGGTGCCGCCGACGCCCCGTCGGAGGCGCCGGCTCTGGTCTGCGGGAACACCGGTCACGTCGGGGGGCTTCGGTGGATCCGGGCTCGGGCCTTCAGGCGGACCCGCGTGCTCCTTGCGGAGGGTCTGTGCGGGCCGGGCCGTCGCCGGTGCGGCCGAAGGTGTGGGCGTGGCGTTCGGCGAGCGTGGTGAAGGAGCGGGCGGCGGCGCTCTGGTAGGAGGTGTCCCGGCGGAGCAGTGCCACGGTGCGTGAAGGCAGCGGGGGGTCGACGGGGACGGCGTGGAGGCGGGGCCGCTCCCTGGTGACGGCGTCGGGCAGCACGGTGGCGAGGCCGGTTCGCCGGACGATCGCGATGAGCGCGCCGATGGAGTTGGCCTCGATGGCGACCTGCGGCTGGACCCCGTGCTCGGCGAGGTACTGGTCGATGTGGCGCCGGGTGGCGAAGTCGGTGCTGAGGAGGGCGAGTTGCTGGTCGCGCAGGGCGCGCACCGGTAGCGGGCCCGGGAGTGTCGCGTAGGGGTGGGTGGAGGCGACGACGAGGCCGAGGTGCTCGGTGAACAGGGTGCTGGCGGTGATGGCCGGCAGGTGTGCCCCGCTGAAGGCGATGCCGAGGTCGAGCCGGTCGGCGGCCAGTTCGGACTCGATGCGGGCTTGTGCCATCTCGCGGATGTCCAGGGTGATCCCGGGGTGGCGCGCGTGGAAGTCCTCGACGAGCGTCCCGACCAGGTAGGCCGTGAAGGTCGGCGTCACGGCCAGGCGCAGGGTGCCGCGTGAGAGGTCCTGGACGTCGCGGACCGCACGCTCGGCCGCGGCGAGGTCGCGCAGGGCCTGACGCGCGTAGTGGGTGTAGGCCCGGCCTGCGTCGGTGAGGCGCACGGTGCGCCCGGAGCGGTCGAGCAGCTGCACCTGAAGGGAGCTCTCCAGCTGCCTGACCTGCTGCGAGAGCGTGGGCTGCGAGACGTGCAGGGCTTCGGCGGCGCGGGTGAAGCTGGCGTGCTCGGCCACGGCGAGCAGGTACCGGAGGTGGCGCAGTTCCATGCCGTCGACTATAGGTGGCATCGATGGCGATCATGGATATTGCGTCTTGGAAACTATGAGAAAGGTCGTGCATCGTTGAGGTCACAGGCGGGTACCGCAGATCGCCGACGGAAGGAATGACCTCGTGAATGCCATGGCGCAGGGTTTCCAGCGGTTCAGCCGGGAGGTGTTCCCGGCCCGGGCGGCGCTGTTCGAGGAACTCGCCACCACCCACCGGCCGACCGCGCTGTTCATCGGCTGCTCGGACGCCCGGGTCGTGCCGGAGCTGATCACCCAGAGCGATCCGGGTGAGCTCTTCGTCATCCGCACCGCGGGCAACCTCGTCCCCCCGTACACGCGGGGACCGGACGGTGTCGCGGCGAGCATCGAGTACGCGGTCGACGTCCTCGGGGTCGCAGACGTGGTCGTCTGCGGGCACTCCGCGTGCGGCGCGATGACCGCCCTCGCCTCCGGCGGCGACCTCACCGCACTGCCCGCCGTCACCACCTGGCTCCACCACGCGGACGCCTCCATGGCCCGCACCGGAGCAGGCGGGCACCCCGCCGGCCCGGAGCGGGTCGCCGCCCTGGTGAAGGACAACGTCCTCGCCCAGCTGGCGAACCTGCGAACCCACCCCTCGGTCGCCAAGGCCCTGGTTCAGCGCAAGGTCACCTTGCACGGCTGGGTCTACGACATCGGGTCCGGCTCCGCCGAGACGCTCGACACCGAAACCGGACGCTTCACCGCCCTGGCGGGCTGACCACCCCCTCCCACCATCCGTCGCACCCCCGAACCAGGTCCGGGCACCCCGCTGAGGACCCCACCCGAAAGGCCCACCCCATGGTGCACTCCCAGTTCGACCCGACCGCCCGCCGGCAGCTCGCCCTGCAGGTCGTCGAAGCAAAGGCCGACAAGGACCTCACCTGGCAGGAGCTGGCAGACACCGCCGGCCTCTCCGTCGCCTTCGTCACCGCCGCCCTGCTCGGCCAGCACCCCCTGCCCGAACAGTCCGCAACGGCCGTCGCCGAGCGCCTCGGTCTCGGCCCGGACGCCGCCCGGCTGCTCCAGACCGTCCCGATGCGCGGATCCATCCCCGGCGGCGTCCCCACCGACCCGACCATCTACCGCTTCTACGAGATGCTCCAGGTCTACGGCACCACCCTCAAGGCCCTGGTCCACGAGCAGCTCGGCGACGGCATCGTCTCCGCCATCAACTTCAGGCTCGACTTCAAGACCGTCGAGGACCCCGAGGGCGGCCGCCGGGCCGTCATCACCCTGGACGGCAAGTACCTGCCCACCAAGCCGTTCTGACCCCCGGCGGGGGCGGGAGACCGGCAGGTCTTCCCGCCCCCGCCCCAGGTCCGGGCCGCGCCGGCAAGGAATTCCGTCGGGTGCTTCGCCCGGCACACCCTTGGCCTGCCCCGTCGCAACGGAGCCGAGGACAGGCGCCCGTTCACCACCGTCGTGGTCAGGGACGGCAAGGCCCTCGCCGGGAGACCGAACAGGATCACCCAGGCCGGCGGCCCCCGTGTTCACGCCGGGATCGTCGCCATCCGCGACGCCTGCGCCGCACTCGGCACCGGGCACCCGACCGGCACCACCGCCCACGTCCTCGCCGACCCCTGCCCGATGCACCTGGGCCCGCTCTGCCGACGCTGCCGAGATCAGCGTTTCAGGGTGACGGCGGTGAGCCGAGGCCGAGTCCCGTGTCGGCGACGAAGCAGTCCAGGACGGTCGGCCGGTCGGTATTGCAGCTCCTGGAGTGCACGGCCCGCCTGGGGGCGCGGCCCGCCCCCGGGGCCGGGAGCGGCGTCAGCGGGGCGGGCGGCGACCGGGTGGTCCCTGACGGTAGGAAGGAGCCATGACAGAACTCCGGCCGGCCGCGGACGGCGGCGCGCTCCCCGCCCCCGGCCCCTCCGACAGCTCCGCCGCCTGCGGGCGGCCTGCCGCCGACCAGAGCCCGGCCGCCCCCGAGGAGCCGGCCGCCCCCGAGGAGCCAGCCGCCCCCGCGTGTCCCGTCACCCCCGACAGCGAGGACGAGGACGAGGTCGTCACGGCCGTCCTGGCCGCCTCCCGCGTCCTGGTGGCCCTCGCGGTGCGCTCCCTGGCGGGGACCGCCGAGGACCTCACCCTGCCCCGCTTCCGCATGCTCGTGGTCCTGGAGACGCGCGGCCCCCTCAGCCTGTCGCGGCTGGCCGAGCAGCTCGGGGTGAACCCGTCGACGGCGATGCGCATGGCCGACCGGCTGGCCGCCGCGGGCCTGGTCGTGCGCGAGGCCGGGGTCCGCGACCGCCGCGAGGTGCGGGTCGCCCTCGCCCCGGAGGGGCGGCGCACCGTCGCCCTCGTCCTCGAACGCCGCCGGGAGGAGATCCGGCGGGTCGTCGCGGCGGTGCCCGCCGACCGCAGGGCCGGCCTGGTGGGTGCCCTGCGGGACCTCGCCGAGGCCTGAGGGGAGCCGTACGCGCTCCCCCTTCCCCCCGACCCCCCGGGATGGTGACGGACGGTCCGGTCCCGGCGCCCGCACGACCGTTTCCCCTCCGGTCCGGCGGGCACCCAGGGGCTCTTCGACCGCCGTCGGCCGCAGGCCGCCCGAGGACAGGAGGGACCCGCAGGGGACCCGCCGGCCCGCCCCCGCGGCCCGCCGGCCGCCGCCCTCGCGGCGGACGGCGGCCCCGCCCCTGTCGCCGCCGGTGCGGTTCGCCCGGCGCCGGACGGGGCAGCAGTGCGGTGCGCGACGTGAGCCGCGGCACGGGACCGCGGGCGGACAGGGGACGTGCGGGAGGCGTTGTGGCAAGGGTGCTCTCCGACATGGTGGGAGGACGGGCCCATGCCCGTCCGCTGCCCCGCGTGCGGACGGCCGGGTGGGTGGAGCGGTGGAGCGCGCGCGCCGAGGGCCGTCCGTGGCGGCTCCTGGTCGACCTCCCGTACGGCATGTGGCGGGTGGCCCGCGGCCCCGGGCCGGAGGCGGCCCGCACGCAGGGGCTGCACCGGGACCGCGCCCTTCCCCGTCCCCGCTGACCCCGGCCGGCCACCGCACGCCGGGTGCGCAGGAGGTGCGCGGACGCCTCCCCGGACCGGATCGAGGCCGCGGCCTCCGCGGTCCTGCACGGCGGGAGCGACCGGGACTCCGTGCTCCGGCAGGGGCTCAAGGCCGAGCTGCAGGAGGTGCTCCCCGGCAGCCGGCACCGCGACGACCGTCCCGGCGCGGCGGACCACGACAGCACCGGGGGAGGTGCCCGACCGGACGACGACGGGCCACCGGCCGCCCCCCTGGCCAGACGGCGGCCCGTGGGCGGCCGGTCCCGCGCCCTGCGGCTCCGCGGCCCCGGCTCCGGCCAAGGCCTCGGCTCCGGCGTCGCGGCCCGGGACGGGCACGGCCGTGTCCGGTGCCGTGCCGGACAGGGGCGGCCCGCCCCCCGGCCCGGTTCAGTGAGGGGAGCCCGGAGCGGCGCCCCGGCGGACCGCGTCGAGGGCGCGCTCCGTGTCGGGGAAGCAGGACAGCTCCCGGCCCGCGCCGCAGGCGGCGATCGTCCGCAGGACCGGCCCCTGCGCCGAGGCCACGGCGAACGCGCCGCCGAGGACGCGCATGCAGTGGCGGACGCCGAGCAGGCAGTCCACACCTCGGGAGTCGCAGCGCGTCACTCCTGCCAGGTCGACCACCAGGTGGCGCGCGCCGTCGGCGAGCAGCGCGGCGACGGCAGGGTCGAGCAGGGCGTCGGCGCGGTGGTCGAGGGTGCCTGCGGGCCTGAGCACGGCCACACCGCCGGGCAGGAGGACGGCGGGTTCCAGGCGGAGGCGGTACGGATGTGCGCCGCTCGGCCGGAAGGGTTCTCCGGACCCGTCGGAGGATCTGGTGCTCGTCATCGTGCGGGGGCCTCTGTCCGCCTGTCGGAGGGGTCGCCGGGGCGACCGCCGAGCGGACGTCCCGGCCCACCTGCCCCGGACCCTCCGGAGTCAGGGGGCAGGCAGCGTCCTGCCGAGCACCCCTCGATCGGACCGGTCCGTACCACCGTTCAATCATCGCATCGTGCAAACCCCCGGGGAAGCGCACGCTGTCCCGACGCGTCCGCCGCCCACGCCCTGCCCGGCCCTACCGGTGCGGCCCCCGGCGGCTGACCTTCCGACAGTTCTCAGGGAGGGAGGGCTCCCGCGACCGGCCTGCCCCTGCGGCTGCCGTTCCCGGGACGGGCGTGCAGCGACAGCAGGTGCGACGTCACCCGGAGGAGCAGCGGCGGACCGGGCTGAGGTGTCCGCGGAGTCCTGCCGTATCCGCCTCACGTCGACGTGCCCGCGCTCGACGGGGGTCCGGTGCCGGGCCTCCTGCTCCGACGGAGTGCCGGGCGCGGTGCCGGTGCCGGTGCCGGTGCCGGTGCCGGTGCCGGTGAAGAGCGTCGGCATCCCGGCGCCCGCCGTGTCCGGGAAGGAAACGGCCTGCCGCTCCGGGTGCGGCAGGCCGCTGCGGCACGGCCGCGCGGCGCCGAGGAGCAGCAGGCCGGGGGCGGGTCGCGGCCCTGGTGCCAGGGCCGCCACCCGGTGGCTCACCGCTGCTGCGCGAGCCAGTCCGCGAAACGGCTCGCGGCGAGGTGCGCGTCCGGGCCGGGCAGGAGGGTGTCCTCGCGCAGCTCGGCACCGAAGTACCGGGCGTGCACGTCGGTCACGACCTCGCGGGGGTCGCCCTTGGCCGCGAGGCCCTGGCGGATGAGCTCGTCCAGCTGGAACGCGTCGGGGCCGGCCACCTCCACCACCCCGTTGACGGGGGTCCCGACCGCCGTACGGCCCACGGCCGCGGCCACGTCGTCGGAGTGGACGGGCTGGATCCCGACGGGCGCCAGCCGGACGGTGCCGCCGTCGGTCGCCGCATCGGCGATGCCCTTCATGAACTCGAAGAACTGGGTGGCGTGGACGATGGAGTACGGAATCCCGGAGGACTTGATCAGCTCCTCCTGGGCCTGCTTGGCGCGGAAGTAGCCGCTCTCCTGGAGCCGCTCCGTGCCGACCACGGACAGGGCCACGTGGTGGGCCGCTCCGGCGTCCGCCTCCGCCTTGAGGAGGTTGGCGGTCGAGGTGCGGAAGAACTCCATAACGGCGTCGTCCTCGAAGGAGGGGGAGTTCGAGACGTCGACCACGACCGACGCCCCGCTCAGGACCTCGGCCAGCCCCTCGCCCGTCAGCGTGTTGACGCCGGTGCTGGGAGCGGCGGGCACGGCCTCGTGACCGTGCTCGGTGAGCCTGGCGACCAGCTTCGAGCCGATGAGTCCGGTACCGCCGATCACTACGATCTTCATAGGGGCAATCCTTTCGGAGACCTTCGATGTCACCTGTCCCAGGAAAGACCGGGCAGGGACGGTCGGTGTGACAGGTCCCCGGGTGGACCGCGGGGCGTTCCTCCGGGACCGGGCTGCCGAGGCCGGCGGCTCCGGGAGGGCGGCGGCCGCCCGCCCGGCGAGGCGGCCGTGGACCAGCGGCCCGACGGGGCCGCCGCCGAGCCGGCCGGCGCCGTGCGGGCCGCCCGACGCCTCACCGGCGGCGCAGGGGCCGCGCACGTCCGTGCCGCGGTCCTCCGGACGGGCACGGGCACCGCCCCTCGGGACGACGGCGTCCGCGTGGACGAGGCGGCGCTCCCCGCCGGCGGGGTCGGAGCCGCAGGCCCCCGGCACGGCGCCGTCGTGCACCGGCGGGGCGGGTCGTCAGGCGTCCAGGGACGCCACATAGGGCGACAGCTTGTCCGGATTGATCACCCACATGATCCGGTCGATGCCCTCTGCGGACACGTCGACGGAGAGCAGCGCCACGGCGGTCCCGCCGGACGAGACGAGCACGGCCGGCCGCCCGTTGGCCTCGACCCACCGGATGTCCGCCTGCGGCCAGAAGCGCGGCGCGAAGGCCACCAGGAACTTGGAGACGTGCGGACGTCCGATGACCGGGATCCTCGACGCGCCGCGGATCCCGCCGCCGTCGGAGTAGCTGACGACGTCCGCGGTGAGGACGTCCTCCAGCACCGCCAGGTCGCCCGTCCGCGCGGCGGAGAGGAACACCTCCAGCAGGCGCTTGTGGTCTGCCGCGCTGACGCGCTCCCTGCGCTCGGCGGCCAGGTGCCTGCGCGCACGGCTCACCAGCTGGCGGGCGTTGGCCTCGCTCGTGTCCAGGATGTCGGAGATCTGTCCGTACGGATAGTCGAACGCCTCCCGCAGGACGTAGGCGGCACGCTCCACGGGGTTCAGCTTCTCCAGGAGCATGAGGACCGCCAGTTCGAGCGCCTCGGCCCGTTCCGCCCCCAGCTGCGGGTCGGACCGGGTGTCGACCGGCTCGGGAAGCCACGGCCCGATGTACGACTCCCGCCGCACCCGCGCGGACTGGGCCAGGTTGATGGCCAGGCGTGTGGTGATCGTGGTCAGGAAGGCCGTCGGCTCGTGGACGTCCGTGCGGTCCGCGTTCTGCCACCGCAGCCACGCCTCCTGCACGATGTCCTCGGCCTCGGCGGCGCTCCCGAGCATGCGGTACGCGATGCCGAAGAGCTGCGGGCGCGCCGCGAGGAAGTCGCTCGTCGCCCGGTCGAGGGAGTCGGCGTCGGCGCCAGCTTCCATGATCGTCCCTTCCGGTCCGGTCGCCTCCCACTGTACAAGCGGCCTGAGCAGGGCGCTTCCGCCGACGGCCGGCCTCGCAACCGGCTTCGCCCCCGGGGGCACCGGGGCACGCGCCGTGCGCCCACGGGATCCGTCCGTGTCCGTACCTTCCGGGCGCCCCTTGCCCTCCCGGTGTCACACGGGCGGGGCGCCGCCGGTCGGAAGAGGTCAACAGCCCCTGCCGGCCAGCCGTACGAAAGCCACGATATGACCAGCGAGATCCCGCAGCCGGACGTGCGTGACCGAAATCCGCGCGGGCTCCGTGGCGGACGGGAGGTGACGGCCGTCGAGCCCCCCGACTGCGGTGGCCTCACCGTGCTCCTGATCGCGGAGGACGACCGGGAGGCCGCCGGCGTCCGCCGCCTTCTTCCGTTCAGGCTCGTCCCGTCCCTCGTGCGGCGTCGGACCGTCGGGGAGGCGGAGGACGTCCTCCGGCTGCGCGAGCAGGCCGGCACGACCGCGGTGTCCGACGCCAGGGCCGCGGCGGCCCCCGCCGCCGAGGCCCCGACGGCCGTCCGGAGCCGGAGGGCGGTCGGGACGGAGAAGCCGCCCGGGCCCGCGCGGACGTGCGAGGCGGTGCCGGTACGGCCCGCCGACCGGCCCGCCCCGGCGGACCGTGACAGGACGCGAGCTGTGCCGTGTGTCACATCGGCGCCCCACGCGGGCCCCTCTGTCACGCCGCCCCGCCTCGCCCGGTCTACCTGGTGACGGACAACGAGCAGAGGGAATCATGCGAGAGATCCTGATCGTCGGCGGCGGCTATGCCGGCTTTTGCACGGCATGGGGGCTGGAGAAGAAGCTGCGCCCGGGCGAGGCCCGGGTCACGGTCGTCGACCCCCGCCCCTACATGACGTACCAGCCCTTCCTCCCGGAGGTGACCGCGGGATCGGTCGAGGCGCGCCACGCCGCCGTGTCGATGCGGCGGCACCTGCGCAGGACCCGGCTGGTCGCGGGGAGTGTGACCGAGATCCGGCACGCGGACCGGACGGTCACCGTCCGGCCCGCGGACGGAGCCGACTACGCACTCCGCTACGACACCCTGGTGGTGACCGCCGGCGCGGTGACCCGTACCTTCCCCGTCCACGGCCTGGACCGGCAGGCGATCGGACTGAAGCACGTGGAGGAGGCGGTGGCCATACGCGACCGCCTCCTGACCGCGTTCGACCAGGCCGCCTCGCTGCCCCCGGGGCCCCGGCGGCGGCGCCTGCTCACCGTGACCTTCGTGGGCGGCGGCTTCTCGGGCGTCGAGGGCTTCGGCGAGCTGCTGTCGCTGGCGACCGCGATGCTCGCGTACTACCCGGAGCTGAGCGCCGACGAGCTCTCCTTCCATCTGGTGGAGGCGCGCGACCGCATCCTGCCCGAGGTCGGGGACGGGCCCGGCGCCTGGGTCGTGCGATCCCTCGAACGCCGGGGCGGGCACGTCCACCTGAACACGCAGCTGAAGTCCGCCGAGGACGGGCACGTGGTGCTCTCCACCGGCGAGGAGTTCGATTCGGAACTGATCGTGTGGACGGCCGGCAACGCCTCGAACCCCGTCGTGCACAACCACACGGACCTCCCGGTCGACGGCCGCGGCCTGGTCGTGGTCCGGGCCGACCTCCGCGTCGGCACCGCCGACGAGCCCGTGCCGGACGCCTGGGCGGCCGGGGACGACGCCGCCGTGCCCGACCTCGCGTCCCCGGTCCCGGGAGCGCACACCGTGCCGAACGCCCAGCACGCCGTGCGCCAGGGCCGGCGGCTGGCGAAGAACATCCTGGCCGACCTGCGCGGGCGCCGGGTCCGCGACTACCGGCACAGCAGCCTCGGCGTGGTCGCGACCCTCGGCCTCGGCCGGGGCATCTTCCAGTACAAGGGGATCGTGATCAAGGGCTTCCCGGCCTGGCTGATGCACCGGGGCTACCACGTCCTCGCCGTGCCCACCTGGGAGCGGAAGGTGCGGGTGCTCGCCGTGTGGCTCACCGCCGCCCTGTTCGGCCGGGACCTCGTCTCGCTCGCGTCCGTGCAGGACCCGCGCCGGGCGTTCGTCTCCAGCGGGGAGCCGAGCCGCCCCGGCGTGGAGCGAGCGGTACGCGTCCGGAGCTGACCGTGAGGCGGCCGACGGCCCCCGGGCGCGGGGGCAGGCCGCGCCGCCGGGGGCCTCGGTGACGCGGCGGACGGCGGCCGGTCCGACGCCGAACCCGGCTGCGAGCCCGGCAGGGGGCCGCCTCCGGACCTGCGGGCATGGCGGCATGCCGGTTCTCGTCGCAGCCGGGCCCGCGCAGCCCCACACCCGGGATCTCAGCACGTCGGCCTCACAGCCCGGCGCGAACCGGTCGAAGCCGTGCTCGGCCGGCCAGCGAACCACCAGCAGGCTCCGCAACGACCACCACGCGTGGATCACGTCGAGGTCGATGCCGGCACCGCAGCCGGCGGCGAGGTCGCCGAGGTGCTCCCCGTGTCCGAGCGTGAAGGTGGCGAGGTCGTACAGGGCGTCGCCCCGGCCCGCCTCGGACCAGTCGATGATGCCCGTGGCCTCGTCGCCCTCGGCGAAGACGTGCGCGATCTGCAGGTCGCCGTGCGTGAACGCCGGAGTCCACGGCCGCAGTGCGGCCTCGGCGACCCGCCGGTTGCGGGTGACCAGGTCGGCGGGCAGGAGGCCGTTCGCCACGAGCAGCCCGCACTCGTCGTCGAGTTCCGCCTCCAGCGCGGCAGTGCTCCGGCTCGCCTGGCCGGGCCGGCGCGGTGGCGGCGCGTCGTGCAGTCTGCGGATGGCGGCGCCCGCCGCGGCCCACGCCGCCGGCGATCCGGCCGACGGCCCGCCGAGGCGCCCGAGCGCCGTCCCCGGGACTGCGGCGAGCGCCGGCACGGGCGGCCTGCGCCACAGGACCTCCGGGGTCGGGACCGGCGCGAGGGACATCGCCTCGACCTCGACCTCGACGTCGATGCGCGTCTGATCGGCGTCCACCTTGAGGAACACGTCCCCGACGCGCAGGGTCGCGCGCTCGCAATGGGCGACGACGACCTCGACCTCATCCATGGGCGGCCAGTGTCCCGGGGACGGCCGCCGACGTCACCGGGCGCACCGCGTGCGATGACGCGGCTGACCGCGTCCCGGCACCCGGCGGCCTCGTGCGCGGCACCGCCCCCCGGCCAGGTCAGGACCGCCGCTTCTGGCAGGATTTCCCACAGCCCGTCGCATCCGGTGAAGAGGTGGCACGGCGTCGACCGGGGAGCGGACCGGCGGGGCCGTCCCGGTCCCGGCCGGACGCGTCGCTCCGCCGTTCCCGCATCCTGTACCCCGCATCCCGTGCCGCGGGAGCGGCGGATGTCACGTCCGGCGTGTTCCGGCAGGGCTGCCGCCGTGCCGTCCGGTGTCCGGCGGGGAGTTGGGGCGGTTCCAGGAGCGGAGCTTGTCGGGGTTGAGGGTGATCCACACCTGCGCGACCAGGTGGCCGGCCACGTCGAGGCTGATGACCGCGGCCACCAGGTCGTCGTGGCGCACCACGAGACCGGTCCGCCCGTTGACGGACTGCGTGCGCAGCGTGGTCCGCGGCCGTCGCGCCAGCAGCGTCAGCAGGCTGCGGGCGACCTGCTCCCTGCCGTACACGGGCCTGACCAGGGCCCGGATCCTGCCGCCGCCGTCGAAGAACGCCGTCGCGTCGGGAGCCATCACGGACGCCAGGAGCGCCGCGTCCTCCGCGGCGCAGGCCTTGCCCACCCGGCGGGCCACCGCGTCGTGCCGCCTGACGGACGCGGACCGTGCCCGGCGTGCGCGCAGGCTGTCGCGAGCCCGGTCGGTCGTCTCGGCGCACTCCGGCTCCGGCTGCCCCACGATGTCCGCGACCGTACCCGGCGCCATCCCGAAGGCGTCGTTGAGCACGAAGGCCGCCCGCTCGGCCGGCGGCAGGGAGTCCAGCGCCTCCAGGAGGACCTCGCTGACCTCCTCCTCCAGCAGTCGCTGCCGGTCCCCTTCGCCGGCCGCCCCGGCCGCCCCGTCCGCCCGGTCCGCCGCCCCGGCCGCCACGCCGTCCGCCGTCCTGTCCGCCGCTCCGGGCGGGACCCGGCGGGGCAGGGCCAGCCGGGCCAGGCAGACGCTGCCGGCGGCCTTCGCCAGCCAGGCGCGGGGGGCGGCGATCCGAGCCCGCTCCTCCTCGGCCAGCGCGTACCACTGCCGGTAGGAGTCGTCGATGGCCTCCTCGGCCGCGCTGCCGCTGCCGAGCATCCAGTGGGCGACATCCAGCAGATGCCTCCGCTCGTCCAGCAGCTCCGAGATCGGCGCCGCGTCGTCGGCGTGGTCCATACCGCATCCATCCCCTCATCACCCGGCACCGCGTCCCCCGTGCCGGCAGCCGTGCCCGCGCACACCGCCCAACCGTTCAGACCGGACAGGCACGGAATCTGTGACACCGGACCCCGGGAAGCCGCTGGAGGCGGCCTCCGACAGTCCGGGGGAAAGAGCCTCGGACGGGCCGGGGGAGCGGGCTCCCGGGCGGTCGGGGCACGGCGCCTTCCGGCGGCCTCCCGCCACAAAGGTGATCTACACCGGCTCGCTCCCCGGGACCACGGGCGTGCTCCGGGGACGGCGGGCCAGCATGTGGGCGTCGAGGAAGCCCCGCTCGGAGGCCGGGTCGTGGATCAGCCTGGCGACCGTGACGAGCCCGGCCCCCGCCAGCAGCGCGGCAAACCGCTCCACCGGCCAGCTGTAGGCGGGCGTCACCTTGTGGTCGAAGCGGACCGGCTCCGGTCCGTCGGTCGCGAAGAACGAGACCAGGAGCAGGCCGCCCGGCGCCAGGACGCGTACCTGCTCGGCGAGCAGCGCAGGCAGTGCGCCGGGCGGGGTGTGGATCATCGAGTAGTGGGCCAGCACGCCGCCGAGCGCGCCGTCCTCGACCGGCAGGGCCTCCATCCGGGCCTCGTCGAACCGCAGCGACGGATGGGCCCGCCGGGCGTGGGCGACCATGCCCGGGGAGAGGTCGAGCCCGAAGGCGTCCAGCCCCAGGCCGTGCAGCATGGCGGTCAGATGCCCGGGCCCGCATCCGACGTCCGCTGCCCGCGGGTTCCCCGTCGCGTGCACCAGCTCGGCGAAGGTGCCGATCATGTTGCGCGAGAACGGGTGCGCCTCCAACCCGTTGGCGAACATCGACGCATACAGCTCGACCACTCCGTCGTAGGCCGCCCTGGTCTCGTCCTGATGCTCCGTCACGGTGGGGAAGCTACCACCCGCGCACGTCCGCAGCCTCTCCCCGTCGCCGTACCCCTCCGGTGGAGGCCGGCCGTTCCGCCGTGCGACCACGGGACGGAGCCCGGGGCGCTTCCGGGGGGCCGGGCGGCCCGCTGCCGACGGGCCGCCGGCTCAGCCTTCGTGCCGGCTGCCGGTCTCCCGGTACTCCTGCCGGGTCGGCTTGGGTAGCTGCGCGTCCTCGCCGTGGAGGCGCCTGCTCAGCCCGGCGCGCAGCTGCCGGGGGAGGCGGCGGCCGGCGTCGGCCGCGTCCGCGCCGTCCCGGGTGACGCCGTTGATCGGCGCATACTGCGCGTGCTGGGTGAGGAGGTGCAGTTCCGCCTGGCTGAGCGGCTCGTGCAGCTCGACGTACCCGCCGTGCGGCAGACGCCCGATGAGGCCGGTCTCGCGGCCGTGCAGCACCGTGTCGCGGTCCTCCCGCTGGAGGCCGAGCGCCCATCGCTGCGCCGTCGTGCAGGCGGCGGCGGGCACGACGAGGAGGCCGATGCGGACCCCCCAGGTCACCGGCCCCACCGGCAGGTGGAGAGGGGTGGCGATGATGTCCTTGGCCGAGCCGGCCGGCGCCACCGCGTAGCAGCTGATCCAGGCGACGCCGAGCCCGGTCCGCACCGGACGGTTCCGCCTGCTGTTCCGGGCTCCCGCCGCTCATGCCGCCACCACCGTTCATCGTTCGTTGACAAGGGGTTCCCGCCGGTGCTCCTGCGAGGTGTCCCGGCACTGGCCCGGGCCCGCCGGGGCGCTCGGGCCGGCGGGTGTCCGGACCGTCTGCTGTTCCGCTCGTACGACCGGTCGTGGCGCGGGGCTGTGACACGGGGCGCCGGGCCGGAAGGGGCGGGGGCGCCCCCGTCGGCCTGGACGGATCCGGTGTCCCCGGCGACCCCGGAACCGGCATCGAGCGCGCGTGCACCGTCCCGGCAGCGGAGCTCCGGCCCTCCGCCCGCACGCCGCCGACCCGGACCGGACGCATCGCATCGCATCGCATCGGAACGTCCGGCGTGGAGTGACGCGGATCACCGGCCGCCGTGTCACAGTCCGGAGGGCTCCCCGGTCAGTTGGGCGCAACCCCGATACGACGAGGAGATCCCACGATGGAAGCGCGCCTCGACTACTTCGGCCACCCCCTCGCGGCCAAGGTGCTGAAGCACATCAACTCGGCCAACAAGGTGGTGGTCGACTCGACGCTGCCGCACACGGTCCAGGAGCTGGTGAAGCTCCGCGCCAGCCAGATCAACGGCTGCGGCTTCTGCACCGACATGCACAGCAAGGACGCCGCCCATGCCGGTGAGACGCAGCAGCGCCTCAACCTGGTCGCCGCCTGGCGCGAGGCCACGGTCTTCACCGAGGCCGAGCGGGCCGCGCTGGAGCTGACCGAGCAGGGCACCCGCATCGCCGACGCGGCCGGCGGGGTCACCGACGAGGCCTGGGAGAACGCCGCCAAGCACTACGACGAGGACCAGCTCACCGCGCTGGTCTCGCTCATCGCCGTGATCAACGCCTACAACCGCATCAACGTGATCAACCGGACGCCGGCCGGCGGCTACCAGCCGGGCCAGTTCGGCTGAGGCACCGGGTCCGTCGTGGGCGGTTGCGGGCGGCCGGGCCCGCCGCACCGCCCACGACGGGCACGTCACACTCCCCCGACGTGCCCGGTCAAGTGGACAAGGGCGTGGGCCCGGACCTCGAACGGGCCGCGCCCACCAGCGCCTCTCGGCGCGCACACCGATCGGACGAAGGGTGCCTGCAATGTCGTACTACCCGGAACAGGTGTACTGGGGGGACGGGGGCGAGGTCAGCGCCCGCTACCGTCCCGCGGAGACCGCCCCCGACATCGGCGGGGAGGGCGGGGACGCCATCCACTACCGGGCGACCACGACCACCACCCGAGGCGAGTTCGGGCTCTACCGCGTCGAAATGCGGCCCAGGGCCGGCGGTCCGAGGACCCACTTCCACAAGACCATCTCGGAGTCGTTCTCCACCCTCGGCGGCACCGTCCGCCTCTACGACGGCGCTCAGCGGGTCGACGCGCACCAGGGCGACTTCCTGCACGTCCCGCAGGGCGGACTGCACGCCTTCCGCAACGACTCCGACGCGCCCGCCGAGATGCTGCTGCTCTTCACGCCGGGCGCACCGCGCGAGGAGTACTTCGAGCGGGTGTCGGAGCCGGCCGACGCCTCCGACGAGGAGCGTGCGAGGTTCTTCGACCGGCACGACTCGTACTTCGTGGAGTGACCGGGACGCCCGCGCACGCGTAGGGCAGGCGCGTTCCCGCATCGCTGGGCACTCCTGGCAGGGCGGCGCTGCCGGACGGGTTCGACGAGGATTCCGAGGGGATCCGGATCACCCGCGAGACGCTGCTGGAGCTGTCAGGTCCTCCACCGCCCGCGCCACCGCCCGCGAGGCTGCCGGACCCTCCGGCCTGCCGGCGGGTCATGGCGGTGTCCGCTGCAGCTGACGCACCGTCGGGTCGCGGGCGCGGTCACGGGCGGGGCCACGGGAGCGGGCGGTGTGCGAGGCGGTGGACGCGGAGGCCGCGTCCGGCCAGGTCGGCCATGTCCGCCTGCAGGCCGAGCGGCCGGTCGACCGCGGCCATCATCGCCCGGCCCGGCCCGGCCCGGCCCGGCCACCCGGCCCCGCCCCTCAACGGCGGAGGACTTCAGGCGCTCCACGAACGTGAGCAGAGCACCAAGCGGTAGCCGTCGGGATCCGCAACGGTGGCACCGTACTCGTCCCAGTAGGGGTTGTGCGCCGCGGCGCGGGTGCCGCCCGCGGCGACGAGGCGGTCGACGAGGGCGTCATCGACCGCGGTACCGAGATAGAGGACGAACAGGTCGTCCACCGTGGGTGTGGGCTCCAGCGGCCGCTCGGGGTCGTGAGTGAGCTCGAAGTGCCAGGAGCCGCCCGGGAGCCCGAGCGTCACCAGGTCATGCTTGCCGGAGACGCGCTCGGTGGTGGTGCGCCACAGAACGTCGAGCCCGAGGCCCTCGACGGAGAAGCGCTCGGCGGCCACCAGGTCCCGGGAGGGGCGGGCGATCCGGACGCGGGTGTCCCGGGTGATCACTGCGCGGCCTCCAGGGCCGCGCGCCAGACCGGGCTGTCGACGTAGTGGTTGTCGAAGCGCTCCGACGTCTCGGCGAGCCGGCTCGGGGGCTCCTCGCCGCGGGTGACCCGCCCCAGCAGGCGCAGGTAGTCGAAGCGGTCCATGCCCGGCGTGAACACGCACAGGATGTCGGCGCCCGAGCCCGGGGCGGCGCGGAAGGCGTGCGGGGTGCCCGGCGGCACGGCGAGGAAGTCGCCCTGGTGCAGCAGGGTCACCTCCTCGCCGAGCAGCACCTGGAGCGAGCCGCCCAGGACGAAGAACACCTCCCAGGCGCGCGTGTGGACGTGCGCGGGCGCGCCGGGCGCACCCTCGACGAAGGTCGAGCGGTAGCTCGTGAACGCGCCCCCGGTCTGCGCCGAATCGGCGAACAGCGCCATCACGGCGCTGGGGTCGGCGCAGGTCTCGGCCTCGCCGCCGCGTGTGAGCACCGGTCCCTGGTTGGTGCGACCGGTCAGGCCGTGATCCGACGTCATGGTCGCGACCCTATCGATCAGGTAGGACAGGGGCGCCGCACACGGGGGCGCCGCTGACGCCGCGACGGGAGTCCGTCCTCGCCGTCACCTGCGCCGTCGAGCGCGCGGCACGGGCCCGGGCGCCTCGTCTGCGGAGCACCTCGCCGAGCGCAGCCGCCCTGTCGGCCCGTGGCCCGTCCGCGGTCCGGGCCCTGCGACCCGGTACGCGGGGGCGCGGGGCCGGCCGTCGGCGTGCTCCGAGCGGCGGGCCCGCGTCAGCCCGTCTGTTCGGCCAGGGCGACGATGATGCCTGCGGGGCCGCGGAGGTAGCAGAGCCGGAAGACGTCCTCGTACTGCGCCACCCCGCCGAGGAGTTCGGCGCCGTGGGTCCGCAGGCGGGCGACGGTGTCGTCGATGTCGTCGACGGCGAACATGACGCGGTGCAGGCCCAGCGTGTTGGGCGGAGGGTTCCGCGGCCCGGCGTCGGACACCGCGGGGGTGTGGTACTTGGTCAGCTCCAGCTTGCTGTGGCCGTCGGGGGTCCGCATCACCGCGATGTCGCTCCGGACGCCGTCGAGTCCGACGGTGCGGTCCGCATAGAGGCCTTCGATCTGTGCCCTGCCTTCCAGCTCCAGGCCGAGCTCGGTGAAGAAGGCGACAGCCGCGTCCAGGTCGTCGACGACGATGGCGACGTTGTCCATCCGCTGAACAGTCATGTCCCTGAGCCTAACGACCCGGTACGCGGTGGCGCGGGGTCGGCCGTGGCACGGCGTCGGCCGCGCGGGTCGAGGGGACGGTGGCGTCCTCCCCGGCCCGCGCGGCCTCGGCGCGGGCGGACTCCGGCTGCCGCGCCACGGCCGTCGACCACGGCGCCCGCCCGGCCCGCGACCACGAGACCCACTCCCCACCGCCCCGAAGCCGTGATCCAGCCCGTGACGACCGGCCGCAGGAGCCGTCGGCCCCCCCGGGGGTCCCCGTGAGCCGGCGCGGAACCCGGCCCCGGGGCCGAACACGGACCAGGGGAGAGAACGCTCTGTCAGGGGTTGCAGCGTTCGCACCAGCGGGGGTCGGCGGTGGTGTCGGGGCGTGGCACGGTGTGGCGGTGCGGGCAGCGGGCGCAGCCGTGAACGTCGGCGGTGACGAGGTCGGTGGGCCAGGCGCAGGCGCGGCAGGGCAGGCCGGTGCGGTGGGAGGTGCGGCCGTAGCCGGGGGTGCGGCACCGGGGGCAGGGTGTGGCCAGGCGGGTGGCGAGTCGTCGGGCGAGTCGGGTGAGGAGGGCGCGGCGTGTGGGGTTGTGGTGGGCGCGCAGGTCGGGGGCGACGGTGGCGGTGCCGGTGTCGGAGCGCTGCAGTGCCGTGCCGGTGGTGCGGCGCAGGACGGCGGTGTCGGTGATGCCCTTGCCGGCGACGTGCAGGTGCCCGTCGTACGTGGTGGTGACGATGGCGCCCTGGTGGGGGAAGCCGAAGGAGCGGGCGGCCTCGACGGCGGTCTCCGGGTCGGCGACGTCGGTGGCGGTGCCGGGGACGTCGAGGCTGCGCAGGCCCTCGACGATGCACAGGTCGCGGGTGTCGTCGAGGAAGACGATGATCTCCTCGTGGGTGTTGACCAGCCCGACGGGTCCGTAGCTGGCCTCGCTGGCCAGTCCGTAGGGGGTGGTGGTGGCGGCCATGGCCAGGCGGGCTTTGGCGGTGGCGGCCGGGAGCGGGGGCAGGGTGCGGGGGATGTCGCCGGCGAAGGTGCCGAACTGGTCGGTGTCGAGGCCGGGCGGGGCGGTGACGCGTGCGCCGAGGACGTCCTGGAACGCGGGGGCGGCGCAGTGGTGTTTGCCGTGCCGGGTGCCGAAGGCGACGGTCGCGCCGTGGTAGGGGCGGGCGGTGGGCGTGCTGGCCATGGGATCGGTGCCTTTCCGGGCTGCTCCTACGACTGGAGGACGGACACGGTCCGGAGCGGGCGGACGAGCCGGTCGGCGGGGGTGTAGACGAGGGTGGCCAGAGCGGCGGGGTCGGCGCGGTGGAGCCTTGCGAGGACGGGGAAGGTGTCGAGCAGGGTGGTGGCGGTGTGGCGCAGGTGGCGGTCGAGGAGGTCCTCGGGGGTGGCGGCGGGGCGGTGGCCGAGGGTGAGGCCGAGGTGCGCGGTGATGGCGCCGTGGTAGGCGGTGGGGACGGTGCCGCGGGTGTACTGGGCGTGGACGGTGTCGAGGATGCGGCACGGCTGGTGTCCGAGGACCACCAGCAGGGGCGCCTGGTGGAGGGTGAGGGCGTAGTCGATGCCGGCGAGGGCGGCGGTGCCGGTCAGGTGCGCCGCGGTGGAGGTCACGATCAGCCGGCCGGGCTGGGTGTCGAAGACGGCTTCCGGTGCCACGCCCAGGTCGCTGCAGGTGAGTACGGCGGCGAGGACGCCGGGGTGCTCACCGGGCGCGTGCGGGGCGGGGGTGCCGAGGGCGTGCCGGCGGTTGCCGTCGAGCAGGGTGGCGAGGGCGGTGGCGGCGTCGGGCTGCGGCGAGGTCATCGCGGGTTTCTCCCTTGCGCTGGAACTGGGTCGGTTCGTGGTCGCTCTCAGGGCCGGCCGGCGGGGCGCCAGGGCGTCCAGCCGTGGCCGGGGCGGCGCAGCCACCAGCGGTCGGCGTCGTGCACGGCGAGGTGGATCCAGGCGCCGTCGACGAGGTCGGCCAGGGTGGGGCTGCGGTGCAGGAGGGTGTCGAGGCGGTCGCGGGGGGCGGTGACGGCGACCAGCAGCCGCATGGGCTCGTGGTAGGGGCGGGAGTGGTCGGTGAACACCGACTGGCGGGGCAGGCCGAGCCGGAGGTCGCCGCCCGCACCCTGGTGGACGCCGATGTCGCCGACGACGTTGTGGGCGATCTTGTCCCCGGCGCCGAGGGTGTCGGGGTCCACGGTGGAGAAGTAGTACTGGGCGTTGATCCAGTGCGCCACGACCGCGGGCCCCGACAGGATCGCCTCCAGCACCGCGCCGTCGGGGTCCGTCTCGGGCCGGTAGGAGTGCAGGAAGCACCGCCGGCCCAGGTCGAGGCCCGCGCTGAACGCGCGCGGGGCCACGAGGAAGGCGGCGTTGCGGGCCAGACCCCATTCCGGGCGGACCTGGGACCAGTCCGCCGCCCGGGCGGCCGTGTGCGCGGCCGCGGCCCTGGGCCGCAGGCCGGCGGGGGCGGCGGGCAGATCGCGGGCCCGCTCCGCGGCCAGCCGCTGTCCGGCGGTGGCCAGGTCGCGGCGCAGCCGCCTCATGCGGGCCTGGTGGGTGGCGGGCAGGGCGTCCACGTCATAGCAGGTGACGGTGTCGGTGGCGGTGTCGTGCTCGGCGGCGACGAACACGGTGTCGTCGGGCACGGGCAGGCCCCGCTCGGCGAGCAGGGCGCGCACCGGCGCCCGGTTGAGGACCGCGGCGGCCAGCCGGGCGCTGGTGCCGCCGCGGGCCGCGCCGCAGGCGCCGCAGTCCAGGGCGCTCGCGTAGGGGTTGTTGGTCGTGGTGCTGCCGTGCCCGCACAGCAGCACCAGCGGCGCGAACCGCTCCGTCAGGCCCATCGCGGCAAGGGCCGCCTCGGCGAAGTCGGCCTGCTCGGTGTCGCTGGGTGCCGCCGGCCCGGACAGCACCGGCGTCACCGGGGCGGTGCCGGTCAGGGCGGTCCTCGCCCACCGCTGTACGGCCGCCCAGGCGCGCGGGGCGAGGGTGCGGGCCACCGCCAGGGGCCCGAGCGCGAACCCGCCCGCCTCGGCCAGCAGGTACGCGCCCAGCGGGGCCTTCTGCGCGGCGCCGGCCGCTGCCGCCGCAGCGGCGAGGTCGGCGTGGGCGGCCGCCGCCGCGGCACCCGCGCCCGCACGGCGGGAGGCTTCGCCGACGGTGAAGGCGGGCCGCAGCAGCACCGGGAACAGGTCGAGCGCGTCATCGCTGGCGAAGGGCCTCACCCGGGC
Organism: Streptomyces sp. NPDC001380; assembly: GCF_042895785.1. Lineage (NCBI taxonomy): Bacteria > Bacillati > Actinomycetota > Actinomycetes > Kitasatosporales > Streptomycetaceae > Streptomyces > Streptomyces sp. NPDC001380. The sequence continues at coordinate 46,235 of NZ_JBIAWP010000024.1, forward strand.
GGGCAGGCCGAAGAACCCGGCGAACCCGAAGGTCTCGTAGTCGCCGACGGCCTCCACGTGCCGGCGCAGTCCCTCGCTGCGCACGTCGATGCAGCACACCAGCTGGGCGGCGGGGGGCCGGGCGGGGACCGGGCGTGCGGGGCGGTCGAGGGCGGCCAGCAGCCCGTCGCGGTAGTGGCCCTCGTAGGCGGCCAGCCACACCCAGTGCCGCGTGCGGGGGTCCAGGGCCGAGAGCCGGGCCGCCACCTCGGCGTCGGCAGGTTCCGGCAGCCGGTCGCGGCCCCGGCCGGCGTCGGCCGCGTCTCCGTGCGGGGCCGGTCCGGCGCCGCCGGGCGCAGGCAGGGCGGGGGTGCGCTGGGCGGCGTCGTAGGTCAGGCGCACGGCCAGGTAGTCGCCCAGGTGCAGGGCGGGCCCGGGGTGGTCGGGTGCGGCCCACTGCGTGCGCCACTTGGCATGGGCCGCCCAGCCGGGCAGACGGGCCAGCTGCGCGCTCAGCACCGCCACCACCGTCTCCTCGTCGTCCGCCCCCATCCCCTCCAGGGCGAGCGCGAGGGCGTCCTCGGCGGCGGCGGGCAGCGGCCGGCCGGTGCCGATCCCCAGGCGGCGGGCCAACGGATCCCCTCCCGCCCACTCCCGCCACGTGGCGTAGAAGCCGGACGCCGGGGCCGTCCTGCCGAGCATTCCGGTGACGTAGGCGGCGCACCACTTGGCCACCTCCCGGTCCGTCACCGCCTCCGCCCGCCCGTCCACCGTCGGCACCGGCGGCGCGAGAGCCGGCGTGTGCGCGGCGTCCCCCGGTACGGCCGGACCGTGCAGGGAGCTCAGCGCGGTCCTCAGGTCTGCGTCGGTGATCCGGCCGCGCTCGTAGGCGTCGGCGACCAGGCGCGCATCCGGCAGGCCGGTGATGCCCAGCAGCGGGGCGGCGATGCCGACGGCCTCGGCCATGGTGTGCCCGCGCAGGTCCCACAGCGGGTTGACCGCGATCGCGGTGGTCACCGGCCACAGCGCCGGGATCGGCCGAGCCGCCTGCTCGATCAGCGCCGCCGTCACCGGCGCCGGATGGGTCGTCGTCATGGAAGCAGACCTTTCAGTCGTGGGGGGCAGGAGGGTCGGGGCCGCTCACGCCGCGTGCGGGCGAGGGCACGGGGGGCGTCCGCGCCGGGGCGGCGGTTCAGGCCGCGGACTCCAGCACCGGCTCCTTCTCGGGCCGGTGCGGCCTGGCGACGGCCGCGGCGGAGGGCGGGCGCGGCCGGTCCCAGCCGACCGGTGCGACGGCGGCGTCCAGCAGCCGGGCCCCGAGGAACACCGCCGCCCGCGTACGGGTCGCCGCCCAGGTGAACACCGCAGCCGCAGCCGGCACACCCAGCAGCACCCAGACGGGCAGCCCGGTCCCCGCACCGGGCACGGCCCGGGCGACGAACCCGCCCACCACCGCCGCGACCGCGCCGTAGGCACCGGCGGCCACCACCAGCAGCACCGGCCACAGCCACCGCCGCGGCTCGCCGGCCGGGCGCCGCGCCCACCACGCGTTCGCCAGCGTCCACGCGGTCGCCGCCACCAGGACCACCAGCACCAGCCCGTCCCCGGTGGCCACCCCGGGGGCCGCGGCGGCGGTGGCAGCGGCGGCGGCCACGGCGGCCGCACCCGCCCGCGCCCGGCCGCCGACCGGCTCCGGGACCCCCGGGGAGCCCGGCCTGCGCACGGTCGACCCCGACGACAGGAACAGCCCCGCCTTGTACAGGCCGTGCCCGATCAGGTGCACCACCGCCGCCGGGTGGGCGCCCACACAGCACTCGACCAGCATGAAGCCCATCTGCGCGCTCGTCGACGATGCCAGCCGCCCCTTCACGTCCGGCTGCCGTGCCATGACCGCCACCGCCCAGGTCGCCGTCGCCGTCCCCGCGAGCGACACCGCCGCCAGGGCCGGCGTCCACGCCGCCAGCGGCGCCAGCCGCACCAGCAGGATCCCGCCGCCGTTGACCACCCCGGCGTGCAGCAGGGCGCACGCCGGGGTCGGCGCCGACACCGTCAGCCGCAGCCACCCCTGAAAGACGCCCTGCGCACACCGCGACATCGCCGCCACCGCGATCAGCCCCGCCACCAGCGGCGCCCACCCGCCCAGCCGGGCCGCCGCACCCTGGAGCGCGGTGTACTCCGTCCCCACATTTCCCGCCCGCGCGAGAACGATCACCGCTGCCGCGACCAGGGCGGCGTCACCGGTCAGCAGCGCGGTGCGCATCACCCGCACCAGCCCCGCCACGCCGGGCAGGTCCCGGCGGGCTCCCGCGACCCGCGTGAACCCGAGGCCGGCGACCACCCAGGCGGCCACCATCCCGGCCACGGTCGCCGACACCGACACCACGGCCATCGCCGCCACCACCCACGCCGCTGCCACCCCGAACCGCCCCGAGCGGGCATCCCCGGACAGGTAGCGGCCGGAGAAGCTCTGCACCAGCGCACCCACCAGGCACACCAGTGTCAGCAGACTCACCGTCAGCCCGTCCGCGACCAGCCCCCAGGCCGGCAGCGATCCCGCCCGGGCCACCAGGCCCACCGGCCCGCCCACCGCGACCGCCACCAGGGCCACGACCGCGGCCGCCGCCGCCACCCACGACCATCCCGCCCGCCACCGGGCCGCGGCCTGCGACCCCCCGGTTCCCGTGGCGGCCAGCAGCGGCACACCCACTGCCGCCGCGAGTGCCGCCTGCCCGAGTGTCCCCGCGTCCATCCGCACCACCTCCGATCTCTAAAGCACGAATTTGATATCGTGATTAGTACAGCAGGTGAGGGTGGGGCGCAACCCGGGAGGGGCATGACATGCGGCTTCTGATTCAGGAAGTGCAGTACACTGAACAGGTGACCCCGTCTGCCGCAGCCGAGACCGCCAAGCCGGCCTGGACGTTCCTGACCAACCACGGCCACGTCCTGGTGTGCATCGCCCAGGACCCCGGCATTCGCGCGCGCGACATCGCCGACCGCGTCGGCATCACCGAACGGGCCACCCAGTCGATCATCGCCGACCTCATCGGCGCCGGATACATCACCCGCGCCCGCGTCGGGCGCCGCAACCACTACACGATCAACCCCCACCTGCCCGTCCGCCACCCGGTCGAGCAGCCCCACAGCATCGGCGACCTCCTCGCCGCCGTCGCCGGCTACACCGGGCACGAGTCCTCCGACCGGCAGGCGGGCTGACCGCGCACCCGTGCGACGGCCCCTTTCGACGCAGCGCGTATGCCGCAGCGACAGTGGGACGGCGGGACGGCGTGGTGGCCGCCGGCCCCGCGTCCGCCGTTGAGCGGGCGCGGGCCGGGCGGTGCGGGGAACGGGCTAGGCAGAGGACGAAGGACAGTGACGGCAAGCACACGTGACATCGAGAAGGCGGCCGAAGTGCTGCGGGCCGGCGGCCTGGTGGCCCTGCCGACCGAAACCGTCTACGGTCTGGGCGCCAACGCCGAGGATCCCGCCGCCGTCTCCCGGACCTTCCAGGTCAAGGGCCGCCCGCCCTCCCATCCGCTGATCGTCCACATCGCCGGCGCGGAGCACCTCCACGACTGGGCCGAGGACGTTCCCGCCACCGCGCGCCTGCTGGCCGAGCACTTCTGGCCCGGGCCCCTGACGCTGGTCCTGCGGCGCGGCCGGCGCGTCCCCCTCGAAGCCACCGGCGGCCTGGAAACGGTGGCCGTGCGCGTGCCCGGCCACCCCGTCGCCCTCGCCCTGCTCTCGGCCTTCGGCGGCGGTGTCACGGCCCCGTCCGCCAACCGCTTCGGCTCGGTCAGCCCCACGACCGCCGAGCACGTCCGCGCGGAGCTCGGCGACGCCGTCGACCTCGTCCTGGACGGCGGCCCCTGCGACGTCGGCGTCGAGTCGACGATCGTCGACACCACCGGCGACGCCCCGAGCATCCTCCGGCCCGGCGGAGTCACGCGCGAAGACCTCGAAGCAGTGCTGGGGCGCCCGATCGCGGTCCCCTCCGCCAGCCGTGTCCGGGTACCGGGCCAGCATCCGTCCCACTACGCGCCGCGGGCACGGGTCGTCCTCGTCGAGCCCGGCGAGGCCGTCGCCGAAACGGAACGCGCGCAGGGACTCGGCCACCGGGTGGGCGTCCTCCTTCCCCCCTCCCTCGCGGGCGCCCCGGTGGCGGCGCACGCCGTGATCCCGGTCCCCGCATCGACGGCCGCCTACGCACGCGGGCTCTACGGGTACCTGCGCGAACTCGACCGGCGGGGATGCGACCTCATCATCGCCTCCCTGCCGCAGGAGGAGGGACTGGGACTGGCCATCGCCAACCGGCTCCGCCGCGCCGCGGGCCCACGGCCCACCGCGTGACCGGGACCCGTCCCGCCCGACCGTCCTGCTGTTCCTGCCGTCGCCGTCGAGCGGGCGTCCGGCGGCGGGGGGCCGAGGGGATCGGACGCACACGGGGCCTTCTCCCCTGATGGTGGGCGGGCGTTCGCGCCCCAGCGGCATGTCGAGGCTCTTGCAGACCGCGCTGTCGGCACCGCTGCCGACGGCGCCCATCGACCGGCCCCCCGAGTTCGTCGCAGAGGCCGGCGAACTGCCGGGGTCCGTACGGGTGCATTCAACCGGTCGTCTCAAGACCTCGACCGCGGAGGTCTCGGACGGGACGACCATCGGGGTGGACGATGGAGGTGACGGGGCATCCGGCGACGCCGGCGCCGCCCTGCCACCGCGCGCAATCCCCCTCCCGCCCGGGCACCGCCCGGCGGCAGGAGCTCCTTCCCGAACCGGAGGAAACCCGCCGCACCCGACCCCGTCCGCCCGTGCGGAGGAGCGGGCCGGCGGTGCCGCCCGTCGGTCCGGGCGGCACCCGGTGCGCGGGGGCCTACCGGCGCTTGGTGTGCCTGGGCGCAGCCGGGCGGCGCGGGGCCTCCCTGCGTACGGAGGAGTGCGGCGGCGTCGGTGTGCGTCGCGGGGTCGCGGTCGTCGTGCGGACGGGCCGCAGGTGCGGGACGACGGGGGTGTCCCCGTGGACCGCTGTGCCGGCGGCGGGCTGGGAGGAGGCCACGGTCCAGCGCGCCGCCGCCGCGGCGTCATGCGCGACGTCGACCAGTAGCCGATCTCGACGGCTCCGCCGCCGAGGTCGTCGTGGACCGCGGCCATGCCCAGGATCGTCCCCTCCCGCTCGTCGAGGATGCCGAAGTTGTAGCTGCGGCCGCTCGGCCAGGCCAGCGCCTCCTCGAAGCGCTGCGCGTGCTGCTGCTCGGTCGGCGGCTCGCCGGCCCACCCCATCCAGGGGTGCAGGTGGTCGAAGGACGCCAGGATCGCGCGGTACCTCGCCTCGCGGTCCCGTGGCTGCCAGCGCCGCAGGACGAGGCCCTCGGCGGTGATGCGCTCGGGTACGTCGCCGGGGCGGAGGACAGGCTGCGGGGTGTGCGGCGCGTGCTCCATCCGTGGAATCTCCCTGTTCCGAGGGTGACACGCAACGTCGTGACCGCACGCGGACGGCTGGGGCCGGGGCATGAGAGGGCGCTTCGGCACCCGTCGGGCGCTCCTGTCGTCGCGACGTCCGCCTCACCCGGGACGGGGTGCGGTCCGGGACCGTCGCGGTCGAGAGCTGCTCGGACCGGCAGGCGGCATGCCGAGGGTCGAAGAGCTGGAGGCCGCGCTCTTCTCGCCTGCGCGGTGGCGTGTGCCAGGCGGACGGCACGGGGACGATGCCGGCGGGCTCGATGCGGTCGGTTGCACGCAGGCATCCGGGGTGCCGGCGCCTGCGCTCAGGAGGTGTTGGCGGCAACGAGGCCGTGCGGCTCATCAGGCCGTCCGGGACGAGATCGTCAGGCGCCCGGCAGACCCTGCCTGCGAGGACCGCTGGCTGCCGGCCGACCCGCAGACCTCCTTCCGGGACGATCCGTCAGCCGGGCAGGACAAAGGTGTCCTCGTCCGGCAGCTCGCCGACCTTCGCGACGGGAGCGGCTTCCTGGTCCGTGCGCGGCTCGGGGTCGACCGCCGCCTCGACCTCGGAGCAGCCCTTGCGCTCCTTCTCCGTCACGAGTCTGCCGAACTGCGCCGAAGCCGCCGCCGCGCAGTCCAACTCCTTCACCCGGATGCGCCCCTCGGTTCCGATCCGGCCGTGGCGCACGCGCACCGACGCACCCTCGACCACCCCTCCCAGAACGTCGCAGAACCGGTCACCGATGAACTCCCAGCGCCGTACAGCTCCTCCTCCATGCCGTGTCCGGCCACCAGGTGCAGCGACCATCCGGTGGTCAACGGGCAAAACCCCAGCGACCACCCCTGACAGCGCGCCCCGGGTCAGATGTGGGCTCTGACCTGCTTCACGGGATGCCCGAGTGTGCCGGCGACGGCGGCCAGGTCCTCGTTGCTGAACCAGTCGCGCTCGGGGTTCCAGACGGCGATCTCGAAGCGGGCGAAGCCGCAGGGCCAGTCGTAGTCCAGCGCATCCAGCGATGTGGCGGCGCCGCAGCAGGGCACCTCCACGGCCAGCGTGGGAAAGCCGTCGCCACTGTGGCTTTCGAGCAGGTCGGCCCACCACTCGGTGTCGATCGGGGCTGTGCAGCGCGGGCAGCCGATCCGTTCCAGGTTCGCGCCGCAGTCGACGACGGTGGGGGCCTCGTACCAGGTGGTGTCGATCTCGGCCTCCATGTCTCCGGGCAGCCCGAAAGCCAGGTCTGCGACGAGCGCGGCGGTCCGCTCCGCCGCCGCCCGGTCGGGCTGCCACCAGGGGTCGGTCGGGATGACCGACAGGACGTCGTCGCTCATGGGCTCATTCGTTTCATCGGGCACAAGCCGTCGGCCGGGTGCCATGATCGTACGGGCCGCCCTCTCGGGTGACCGACGCCGGGCGTCACACGTGGAGGGTGGGACCGGCGCCGGTCGACCTGCCGCCGTGCGCCTACCTCATCGCATCGCCACCACCCGGCTCGACGGTCTGCCGACAGGCGAACAGCCCCGGCGTCACCCCTGCAGATGCAGGAGCCGCGCCCGCCGGTCCCCGGGCGAACACGGCTGATCGAACAGGCCCGGCGCCAGCACGCTGCCGGCCGCTCAGGCTGAGCTGCTCTGCCGACCGGGGGTTGATCGTGGCGACGGACGTCTGAGGCGTACCGGACGAGGAGCAGCGCCTCCCGTGGGCGTTCACGCCGTTCGAACGCGTCGGGCCTCCGGAGTCCGGGAGGACGCACGAGCAGGCGGAGGCAGCAGATGAAGGTGTCCTGCGGACCGCTCTCCGGGAGGGTTGGACGTGCGCCGTGTCGCCACGACGACCGGGCCTGCCGACAGGCGGGCTCCGGGAGGACCACTCCACGCCGCGGCACTGGCCCGCGAGCGGCCGGTGCCCCACGTCGGAACGGACCGCCCGGAGCGTGCGGTACGGCGTGGGGGAGTGCACCCGGGGAGTGGCTCATACCCGGGCGAGAGGCGCGACCGGGACGGTGGCGCCGAGCGCGGCGCCCTGCAGCGCCGTGATGCGCTCGATGACCAGTCCCAGCAGCACGGCCGCCGCGACCATGAGTGCCTCCGCCACCACGAGGAGGGGCATCGAACCCGGGGCCGCCCGGCCGCCCACCGTGAGCACGACCGCGTGCGTGATCCAGGCGGCCCACCACAGGTTCACCAGGGCCGTGTCCCGCTTCTGCTCCCACGACGCGGAGCTCGCCCGCCCGATGTCGAGGACGAGCCGGCGTGGGACGAAGAGGTTGACCACCGGTACGAACCACGCACCGATCGTCCAGGCCCGACTCGGGACCGGGGCCAGGGGGGACAGCTCCCGGGCGTTGTGCCGGGACCGGGCGAGCCACACGAGGAACAGCACGATCGCCGGAGTCATCACGTACAGGAAGACCATCGACATGAAGCCCGACCTCTGCAGGGACGCATCCGTGTGGTGCAGGTGGTGATCCCGGACGGCCGCCGCGCGGAACACGTCCGCCACGGCGGCCGCCGCTGTCGCCGCCTGTGCGGAGCGGGCGAGGATCCACGGGGCTCTGCGGGCGGTCTTCGTCATCGTCCTCGGCCTGTCTCGGAGGCGTGTGCCGCTGCAGCGGACGCTGGGGCGGAGTGATCATAGGGTCTGCCCGCCGCACGCACATGGGGTTTTCGGGTCGTCGGTCGCAGGGTGCACGTGCCCGACGGCGGACGACCGTACGTGCACGGGGGCCGGGTGCGGGCGGCACGCCGATCAGGCGGGAGGCGGCCGAACGGAGGCAGCCGGCCCGCAGCACGCCGATGCCCGCGCGGCAGCCCGCTCAAGGAGGCACCGGCGCGGGCTGCCACGATCGCCGTCGCCTGGCGGCGTGCTCACGGGGTCCGCGCGTTCCTGCGCGGCCCGGGCCGCACCACCCGCGGCGCGGCGGGCGCCTGCCGTCCGCCTCCGACGGGCGGACCGAGGGGCGCCACCCCCCCACGACCCGCTGGGACGGACGCTCTCCCAGGAGGCCCCGGGAACGGGATCGTCCTCACTCAGGCCGTCCCCGGTGTGCTTGGCCCGATGTTCTCCCGCCTCCGTCACCTGTCCCCCGGGACCCGGCCCTTGGTGGTCATGCCCGGCCGGTCATACCGTCCGCCAGCGCGCTGACCAGGCGCACGAGGGTGGGTTCGAAGGCGATGCCGAGATGGGCCAGTCCGGGCTCCTCCGCGTAGAGGCGGGTCAGCGTTTCGGCGGGGTGCGCGGCTTGCCACAGGGGCGCGGCCATGGCGATGACCGCGATGACCAGGTCGCCCGCCTGCGCCGTGTCGAGTGCGCCGGCCGAGGCGATGGCGGTGACGAGGGTCTCCACGCAGGCGAGGGCGACGGCCTTGAAGGCGTGGACGCGCTCGTAGGTGACCTCGCGTTCGAGGGTGAGGGGAACGTGGGTCAGCAGGTCGCAGAAGAGCGGCCGCGCGGCGAGCGAGGCGGTCAGGACGCGGGCCAGTTCGTCCGAGGTGGCGCGGCGGCCGGCCAGCCGCGCGGCGACGTCCTCCGACCAGTCGCGGTATCCCTCCTCGGCGAGGCTGAGCAGGATCTCCTCGCGTGAGGAGTAGTAGCGGCGGACCGCTGATGCGTGCACGCCGGCATGTCCTGCGATCGCCGTCAGGGTGACCGCGCGGACGCCCTCGCGGGTGCCCAGGACGCGGGCCGCCTCAAGGAGGTCGGCGGCCCGCTGTTCCTTGTGGTGGCGGGAGTAGGCGCGCTGGAAGGTCTTCGGATGCGTCATGCTCACGATACTAACAACGCAAGCGGCATGCGTTGGACAACGCAAGCAGCTTGCGTTACTGTCGTCATCGGCGGGCGGACACCGGACTCCACGGCTGCGGGCCCTGTCGGAGCGGTGCCCCGGTGCACGCGATCCGCAGTGCGGCGCTCCTCGTGCGGTCGGTCTCCGCCCCCGCCCCCTGTTCCCGAGCTGCGGCGCCTTACCCGCAGCCTCTCCCTCCCCCCCCCCACGGGCCGAAAAGCAGGAGTGTTCCCATGCATGCGATGACCATCAGCGAGTTCGGCGGGCCCCAGGTCCTGGTCCCGGTCGACCTGCCCGACCCGAAGCCGGGGGCGGGGCAGATCAGCATCGACACCAGCCACGCCGCAGTCGGCCTGGTCGACGTCTTCTTCCGTCGCGGCGACCTGGCCGACCGGCCCGGCTTCCCCCGGCCGCCGTTCGTGCCCGGCCTGGAAGTGGCCGGAACGGTCCGGGAGCTGGGCGAAGGCGTCACCGGATTCCAGGTCGGCGAACCGGTCGTGACCCTGTCCCAGATGAGCCTGGGCGGGTACGCCACCGTGACCCTGGCCGAGGCCGCCATGACCGTCTCGCTGAAGGGGAGCGGCGTGGACCCGGCCCAGGCCGTTGCGGTCCTGCCCAATGCCGTCACGGCCCACCTGGCCCTCACCCGCGTGGCGCACCTGCGGGAGGGGGAGAGCGTACTGGTGCACGGAGCCGCCGGGGGCCTGGCCGCCGCGTTCCCCGCCGTCGCCCGCTCCCTCGGCGCCTCCCGCATCACTGGCACCGTCACCGCGCAGGCCAGGATCGCCGACACCGCCCACCTGGACTACGACGAGGTCCTCACCAGCGACCGCTTCGTGGCGGCTCTGGACGGCCGCCCGGTCGACGTCGTGGTCGACCCGGTCGGCGGCGAGGTCCGCACCGCCAGCCTGGACGTCCTGGCCCCGCTCGGCCGCATCCTCCTCCTCGGCCACGCCGCCCGCACCCCGGACACCCCCGTCACCGGCGACGAACTGTGGGGCAGGAACGCGGGCATGCTCGGCTTCGCCGTCGGCCCCTACCTCCAGGCCGACCCCTCCGCCGCGCAGCCCGCCGCCGCACATGTCATCGCCCTCCTCGCCGACGGCAGGCTGACCCAGCGCATCGACGAACTCCCCCTCGCCGAGGCCGCGGAGGCACACCGCCGGCTCGAGGCCCGTGAGGTCCCCGGCCGCATCGTCCTCACCATCTGAACCATCCGGCACGCCGGCGCACAGCACGGGGCATGCCCCGCCGCGGCCGACGGAGTACGTCCGGAGCCCGCAAGGATCCGCAGTGGACTGCCGCCCGACCACACCGGCAGGACACGGGAAGGCGGGCGTGTCCGGTCTCGGCAAAGCCATAGGGAAAGAGAACACCATGATGCTGGAATCTGATGTCCGTTACCTTCTCGACCGTTTTGCGATCCAGGACGTGATCGCCAAGTACGGACTGGGCCAGGACCTTCACCAGGGGGACGACGCGGATCAGGACATGCTGACCCAGTGGGCGGAGGTCTTTGCGCCGGACGCCGTGATCGATGCCTCCGACGTGGGGCTGAGTGCCGAGATCGGCCTCGAGGAGTTCGTCGACTTCATGCGCGGTGAGGGCCGCAGGCCCGATCAGGGGCTGGGCAGGCTGTTCGGTCTGTGGCAGCACCGTGAGGGCTATGCGGTGGTCACGATCGACGACGACGCCGCGACCGCCGTCTCGCCCTTCTTCCATACGCATGAAACACGGGACGGCAAGGCCAACGTCATCCACACCGGTCTGTGGCACGACAGGCTGGAGAGGCGCGCGGAAGGTTGGCGGATTGTCCACCGCCGCCTGGAGGACGGTTTCTTCCACACCTTCGCACGCATTTCGAACCCGCAGGACCTGATCGAGAAGAATCCGGCGCAGAAGTAGTCCGAAAATCTTCCCCGGACAGAGGAGTCATGATGATTACCGTCAACCAGCACTTCATCGACGGGCGTTTCGTCGAATCCCACGGTCAGGAGACCGTCGACGTGCGCAATCCCGCGACCGGTGAACTCATCGGGCGCTCCACACGCGGTGACGCCGTGGACGCCGAGCGGGCCATCGCCGCGGCCAAGGCCGCCTTCCCCTCCTGGTCCACGACCAGCCTGGAAGAGCGCAAGCGGTACCTGCAGCAGATCGCCGACGCGCTGACCGAGCGCATGGACGAGCTGGTGGCGACGACCGTCGCCGAATTCGGCGCCCCGCCTCTCTTCGCCGGGTACATCGACGGCCAGGCCCGCGACTTCTTCCTCCTCGTGCAGGACCTGCTCGAGCCCGAGAACTTCGAGGAGGCCAACGGCAAGGCGGTCATCACCAGGGTGCCGGTCGGCGTCGCAGGGCTGCTGACGCCGTGGAACGGCAACCCCTGGTTCGTCTGCGGCAAGGCGGCAGCCGCGCTCGCGGCCGGCTGCACCGTGGTCATCAAGCCGAGCGAACTGAGCGCGCTCGAGGCACGGATCCTCATGGAGTGCTTTGACAAGGCCGCCCTGCCGCCCGGCGTCGTCAACGTCGTCAACGGCCCCGGCGCCACGGTCGGCAACACCATCACCCGCAGCCCCGACGTTCAGAAGATCTCCTTCACCGGCTCGACCAAGGTCGGCAAGCAGATCAACCACGACGCGACCGAGACGATGAAGCGCGTCACGCTGGAACTCGGCGGCAAGTCGCCGACGATCATCCTCGACGACGCCGACATGGGCAAGGCGGTCCGGTTCGCTCTCACCACGGGGCTGATCAACACCGGCCAGGCCTGCATCGCCGGAACCCGGATCCTCGTTCCCGCAAGCCGGCTGGACGAGGCGAAGGCCGCGCTGAAGGCCGGAGTCGAAGGCCTGAAGATCGGCGACCCGATCCAGCCCATGGTGTCCCACGCGCACTACGAGCGCGTCCAGAGCTACATCCGCAAGGGCATCGACGAGGGCGCCGAGGTGCTGATCGGCGGAGAAGGAAAGCCCGAGGGGTTCGAGGCGGGCAACTACGTCAAGCCCACCGTCTTCGTCGGTGTCACCAACGACATGACGATCGCCCAGGAGGAGATCTTCGGCCCCGTCCTGTCCGTCATCACCTACAGCGACGACGACGACGCCGTGGCCATCGCCAACGACGTCGAATACGGTCTCCACGCCTACGTCTACGGCGAGGACCGGGAACGTGCCCGCGCCGTCGCGAACCGCATACTCGCCGGCCGCGTCATGATCAATCAGCTCGTCGACGACCCGATCAGCCCCTTCGGCGGCTTCAAGATGTCCGGATTCGGTCGCGAGTTCGGCATCCACGGCCTCCAGGCATACCTCGAAACCCGCACCGTCTTCATCGACTGAGACGCCGTACGGTCCTTCGTGCACGTGGCCGGCGGTGAGCAGTGAAGGAGCAGTCCGCACAAGTGCTGAATTCCTTCCAGCCTCACGTTGACGTCGCCAGGTGGAGGGCGAGCACGGCTTCGGCCAGGTCGGTGGTGCGGGTGGTGCTCCAGCGGAGCCTGCGCGGCAGCCGCCGGGACTTCAGGGTGCCTCGCCCGTGGCCAGGGCCCCGGCACAAGGCCGAGCACCACCAGGCAGCGGGTGAAGGACGACCGGCTCAACCACGCCGGCCACCCCGGGGCCTTCGCCTCCGTCACCGCCCCACCCGGCGCCGAGGCCCACTGCCGCGAGCGCCGCACCGACCACGGAGACCGGCATGCGTCCGCCCGGCGCGGTCTCTTCAGCCGCATGCCCGGACAGCTCCACCACTGCCTGCAGCACCGCAAGCCGTCCGACGAACACACCGCCCTCCCGACCGGGCTCGCCGCCGCGGCGTGAAGGCGTGATGGCCGTCCTGCCGCGCGTTCCGTGCGACCCGGTGCGGGTGCCGGCCAGGTGTGTGTACGACGTCCGCGGAGACAAGAGCGGACAGACGGTGTGTCAGCTCCGGAGGAGCCGACGGAGAGCGTCGGCCGGCGCAGGCTCCCGGCTCCGGCGGCCTCCGACCGGACTGCCGGCGGCCTGCGGGCCAGGTGGGCAGGGTCGCGACACGGCTGGAAAGGTGCAGCTTTGTTCGAGGGTTTCACAACCGGGCGAATTGAGCTCGATGAGGCATCGATCTTCGTCCGCCACGGCGGCGAGGGCCCACCCGTGGTGCTGCTCCACGGCCACCCGAGGACGTCCGCGACCTGGCACCGCGTGGCCCCACTCCTTGTCCGGAGCGGCTTCACCGTCGTCTGTCCCGACCTCAGGGGGTACGGCCGTTCCCGGGGCCCGGCCGCCACGGAGGATCACGCGGGGTACTCCAAGCGAGCCGTCGCCGCTGACATGGCGGCGGTGATGCGTTCCCTGGGCCACGACCGGTTCGCGCTTGCCGGGCACGATCGCGGAGGCAGCGTCGCGTTGCGCCTTGCGCTCGATCACCCCGGTGCGGTCCAGCGGGTGGCACTGATCGACTGCCTTCCCGTCACCGAGCACCTGTCCCGCATCACGGCTGAGTTCGCCACTCAGTGGTGGCACTGGTTCTTCTTCGCCCAGCCGGACATCCCCGAGCGGGTGATCAACGCCGATCCGGACAGCTGGTACCGGGGTGATCCGCAGAGCATGGGCCAGGAGAACCACGACGAATGGCGGGAGGCGACACGGAATCCGGACATGGTGCGCGCGATGCTGGAGGACTACCGCGCCGGCCTGAGCATCGACAAGCAGCACGAACAGGAGGACCGGGCCGCCGGTACACGCATCCGGTGCCCGGCGTTGATCCTGTGGTCACGCCGGGACGACCTGGAGGACCTGTACGGCGACCCCGTGGAGATCTGGCGTCGGTGGGCGGAGGACGTCCGCGGCCACGGCATCGACTCCGGCCACCACGTGGCCGAACAGGCTCCGGAGGCGCTCGCTTCCTCGTTGGCGGACTTCTTCGCCGACAGGCCCGAGTGAGGAGCCGACACCATCGGGCTCCGAGTGCGGCCGGCCGACCACCCCGCTGGGCCACAGGCAGCTCGACACGATCAACGCCGGGGATGTCCTGTCGGCCGCCGGAAGGATGACGGGGAGGCCGTCGGCACCCCGGTACGCCGGCAGCCGGTGCGGCAGTCCGCCGATGTGCCTGGCTGTCGCGGTGACGTCGGCATGTGGCCCCGTGCCCTTCCTCGGCGGCCTCCGCGGTGCCGGGCCGTCCGGCCATGCGGCGCCCGTGACCGCCGTCGGGCCGCGGAGCGCCGGATCGGGCCGGGCGGCCACGCGTCCGGGGCCGACGTCGACGAAGACGCGTTCCTGGTGGTACTCGCCCAGCAGCCCATCCCGGACCCGTCCCCGCCCGGCGGCTCCGAGGAACGGTGCGGAGGCCCGCATCAGCTCCGCGAGGCGCTCCGGGGACGGGCGCAGGTCGACCGTCGCCGTGCCCTGGGCGAGTACGGACGAACCGTCCGAGGCGCATCCGTGCTCACGCGTGTGGTGGGCGAGTGGCACGTGCGGGTCCCGCAGGATGCGCTCCAGCTTCTTCGGGAGGCCGGGCGAAGTGGGGAAGCCGACGCGGCCCGCCTCCCGGGTGCCGCGTCCGGCCGCTCGTGCTCCTCGCTCAGCGCGCTGAGTACGCCCTTCGCGGCCGAGGACGTCCGTGTGATGCGCGGCCGGAGGTCGGCGTCCTCCGCCTTGTGGTGATGGCGGAGGTCGGCGACGAGGAAGTCCCGCAGCTGAGCCGGGGCCCCGAGCGGCACGGAGGGGGGGCGGCCGCCGTTTCTGCCGGCAGGGTGGTGGCGGCGCGGTGAACCGCGTGGGCAAGCCGGGTCCCGAGGACTGCCAGGGGCTCGCGAGAGGCATGTATCGACGTATGGGCAATCATATTCATTAGATTACTCTCTTGTCAATATTGTTACCTAAAGTGATAGTGATATGGTGGGCCCGTGACTACCCGGAGATACAACTCACCCCGTCGTGCCAGTGCGGCGGCCGCCACGCGCCAGGCCATCCTGGACAGCGCGCAGGCGCTCTTCCTGGCACGCGGGTACACCGAGGTCACCGTCGGTGAGATCGCGGAGGCGGCGGGGGTCGCCGTGCCCACCGTGTACAGCAGTGCGGGGAACAAGCCGAGCATCCTGAGGGCGCTGCTGGAACCCGTCCTGACGGATCCGGCCGTCGCCGACACCCTGGCGGCGATCGAGGTCAGTGACGACCCGCGTGCCTTGATCGACCTCACCGCCGAGGGCACCCGGCTCACCCACGAGCGCCACTGGGATCTCGTGTTCGAGCTGTTCTACCGCAATCCGCCCGGAGAGCCCGCGGTCAAGGCGGTCCTGGACCGCGGGGCCGACAGCTACGTCCAGATCCTGACCGCCGTGGCCGACCGCCTCGGGGCGCTCGACGCGCTTCGTCCGGGGATCGGGCGCGAGGAGGCAGCCGACCTGCTCATCTTCTATCTCGGCCCTCACGCGTGGATGACGCTTGTCGGCGAGCGCGCATGGTCGTTCGAGCGCGCCCAGGCGTGGATGGCCCGCTCTGCCGGCCGGGCGTTGCTCGCGGAGGCCTGATCAGGGAGTGTTTTCAGCGCTGAGGTTGCACCTTGGGCGCGGGCGCGGCTCGATCTGTTCCGCCGGCTCCCGTACGGCAACCAGCGTCGCCGGTACTCGGTTCTGCAGGACCTCACGCCCGTCGCGTCCGAACGGCGGCTGATCGACTCCGGTGGCCTCGACCTCGCGGCATGAAACCCGGTGCCCGCGCTCGGGGTGCAGCCTCACGCGGTGGCCTCCCCTCGCGGGCCGGGCCTCAGCGTCGTCCCGAGGTCGAGCCCGCGTGTCAGGCGGTGAAGCCGCCGTCGACATGGATCGAGGCTCCCGTGATGTACGCGCCGTCCGCACTTGCCAGGTGGGCGACGGTGGCCGCGATCTCGGCCGCTTCCGCGTAGCGGCCCACAGCCGTGAAGCCGGCGATCACCTCGGCGCCCGGCCCGTCGGCGGGGTTGGTGTCCGTGTCGGTGGGGCCGGGGTGCACCAGATTGACGGTGACTCCCCGCGGACCGAGTTCCCGGGCCAGGCCCTTCGTCATCCCGGCCAGGGCCGACTTGCTCATCGAGTACAGCGCCAGGCCGGGGATGACCGCACGCTCGGCGACGTTGCTGCCGATGCTGATGATGCGGCCGCCCCGGCCCATGTGACGCGCTGCCGCCTGGGACGCTGCGAACGGCGCCCGGACGTTCACCGCCAGGGTGCGATCGATCTCTGCCGATCCCAGGTCCTCGAGCGGGCCGACGAGGAAGACGCCGGCGTTGTTGACCAGGATGTCGAGTCCGCCGAACGCCGCGGCGGCCTCGTCCACCGCGGCGGTGAGTGCCTCCGGGATGGCGCTGTCGGCCCGGACAGCCAGTGCCCGGCGCCCTCGGTCCTTGATCTGCTCCACCACCCGGGCGGCGCGTTCCGCGCTGTTCTCATAGGTCAGGACGACGTCCGCGCCTTCTTCGGCCAGCCGTGGCGCCACAGCGGCACCGATGCCTCGGCTGCCGCCGGTGATCAAGGCCCTGCTTCCTCCGAGGCGGTTCATGACGTTCGGCATCGTCGGCATCGGCGCCGGAGACCGGCGGGAATCCGACCTGGCGTTCGGCCTCCAGCAGGGCGACGCCATCCTGATCACGAAACCGCACCGGAGGAGGAAGACCGTGTCCTGCGGGAGCGGTGATCAGGAGGTCCACCAGGGTGGCGACGTACGGGCAGTGAACGTATCCCCGGGCTGATGGGGACGAGGCTCCCCCCCCCCGGTGGCGGATGAACGCGTGTCCGCCTTCACGGAGGAGGACCCCCGCCCTTCCGCGGTGGCGCGGCCCTCACCCTCGTCCGGCGCGTGGCTGATGTCCGCTCCGTCCAGCGGTACGACGCACACGTCCGTCGTCTCGACGAGCTCCATCGGGCGGTCGTCGGAGTCGGCCACGACCGAGCGCCGACCGGCCGATGGCAGAGGCTTCCCGTCGTGCTCGTGCTCGTGCTCGTGCCCGTGCTCGGCAGCCAGTGCGGCGGCAGCAGTCCCCGATCCGTCGGGGGACGCAGCGGCGGACGGTCGCCCAGGGGTCCCGGAAAGGCGGATCCGGGCCTGTGCAGCCCCGGGGCCGGCCGGGGGAGTCCCTACCGGTGCTCGGGGTTCTCGTTGTCGCGGCGGCAGCCGGCGTCCCAGGCGCTGCGCTGGTTGCCGTAGGCGGGGATGCCGCCGAGGTCCTTCAGCATCCGGGCCAGGTGCAGCAGGTTCCAGGTCATGAAGGTGGTGTTGCGGTTGGTGAACTCGTTCTCCGGACCGCCCGATCCGGGGTCGAGGTACGAGGGCCCGGGTCCCGCCTCGCCGATCCAGCCGGCGTCCGCCTGCGGAGGGATGGTGTAGCCCAGGTGCTGCAGGCTGTAGAGCACGTTCATGGCGCAGTGCTTGACGCCGTCCTCGTTGCCGGTGATCAGGCAGCCTCCGACACGGCCGTAGTAGGCGTACTGGCCGGCTTCGTTGAGCAGGCTGGAGCAGGCGTAGAGGCGTTCGATCACCCGCTTCGTCACGGAGCTGTTGTCGCCCAGCCAGATGGGGCCCGCCAGCACGAGGATGTCGGCCGCCAGGACCTGCCGGTACAGGTCCGGCCAGGCGTCCGTCTGCCAGCCGTGCTCCGTCATGTCGGGCCACACGCCGGTGGCGATGTTGTGGTCCACGGCCCGCACGACGTCGACGTGCACTCCCTGTGCAGCCATGATGGCGGTGCTCCGGTCGATCAGGCCCTGGGTGTTGCTCGTCTCCGGCGACCGCTTGAGGGTGCAGTTGACCACGAGGGCCCGCAGGTCGTCGTACCGGGCCGGCGGCGTGCCGGCGGCAGGTGGCGAAGCGGTCACACGGTCCTCCCGGAGCCCGGATGCCGCACGGTGCGCGGCGCTGCGTCCATGTCCGGCTCCAGCGTGCGGGCCGACTGCGGCGACCGCCACCGCAGCGCCTCCGAACGGCCCGGCGACGCCTGCGGTCCCTGGGACCGGGCGCAGGACGCCACCTGCCGCCGGCCGGCCCGGCCGGCACCCGCCGCCGGCCACCCCCGGCCGGCGGCCGACGAGTGGCCGGGGCGGACGGGCGTGCCTACGTTCGACCCATGGGTACCGAAGGCGGGGCCGGGGAGCGGCGCACGGCGGCAGCGGAGGACGTCGCGCACCTCCTGGTGCGCTGTCTGCAGGCCGAGGGCGTCGAGTACGTCTTCGGGATCCCCGGTGAGGAGAACATCCGCTTCGTCGACGCGCTGAACGGCTCCGGGATCCGGTACGTCCTGGTGCGCCACGAGCAGGCCGCCTCGTTCATGGCGGAGATCTACGGGCGGCTGACCGGCCGGGCCGGGGTGTGCTCGGCCACCCTGGGCCCGGGTGCGATCAACCTGCTGCTCGGCACCGCGGACGCCACGACCAACAGCGCGCCCCTGGTGGCCCTCGCCGCCCAGGGCTCGCTGCGCCGCGTCCACAAGGAGTCGCACCAGGTCATCGACCTGGTGTCCATGTTCGCCCCCGTCACCCGCTGGGCGGCCCGCATCGAGTGCCCGGACGCGGTGCCGGAGATGGTGCGCAAGGCGTTCAAGACCGCGCAGAGCGAGCGGCCCGGCGCCGTGTTCCTGGCGGTGCCGGAGGACATCGAGGCGGAGCATCCCTCCGAACCGCTGACGCCCCTGCAGGTCGACACGGTGCGCGCCGACGCGCCGTCCCCCTCCCAGGTCGCGCGGGCCGCCGGGGTGCTCACCGCCGCACGGCACCCCGTCGTGCTGGCGGGCCACGGCGCCGCCAGGGCCGGGGCCTCGGCCGCCCTGGTGCGGTTCGCCGAGCGGCTGGACGTCCCGGTCGCGACCACGTTCCACGGCAAGGGCGTCTTCCCCGACGACCACCCCAACGCCCTCGGCGCGGTCGGCTTCATGCGCCACGACTACGGCAACTTCGGCTTCGACGCGGCCGACGTGCTGGTCTGCGTGGGGTACGAGATCCAGGAGTTCGACCCGGCCAGGATCAATCCGCACGGCGACAAGCGCATCGTCCACGTGCACCGCTTCCCCGCCGAGGTGGACGCCCACTACCCGGTCGCGGTGGGCATCGAGGGCGACCTCTCGCAGGCGCTGGACGCACTCGGTGCCGCACTGCCCGACGGGCTCGCCCACCACTCCGGGACCACCGCGAGGATCCGCGGACTGCTCGACGCGGAGCTCCGGTACGGACGCGGCAACGACGCGTTCCCCCTGGTGCCGCAGCGTGTGGTGGCCGACGTCCGCACCGCCCTGGACCGCCACGACATCGTGCTCGCCGACACCGGGGCCGGGAAGATGTGGATGTCCCGCCTCTACCCGACCTACGAACCGGACACCTGCCTGGTCTCCAACGGCCTGTCCACCATGGGTTTCGCGCTGCCCGGCGCCCTCGCCGCCAAGCTCGCCCGGCCGGACCGGCGTGTCCTGGCGATGATGGGCGACGGCTCGTTCCTGATGAACTCCCAGGAACTGGAGACCGCCGTCCGCGAGCGCGTCCCGCTGACCGTCCTCGTCCTGGTGGACGAGGAGTACGGCCTGATCACCTGGAAGATGGAACTCGAACTCGGCCGCCACAGCCACACCCGGTTCACCAACCCGGACCTGGCCGCCTACGCCGAGAGCTTCGGCGCACACGGCTACGCGGTCGAGGCCGCCGACCAGCTGCTGCCCGTGCTGCGCCGCGCCCTCGACGACGACGCGGTCTCCGTCATCGCCTGCCCCGTCGACTACTCCGAGAACCTGCGCCTGACCGACAGGCTCGGCAGCCTCCACGGCCCGTTCTGACCCGACGCCCCGGGTCCCGGCGAGCATGCGGTGTGCGGCCGCCACGGCCGTGGCGGACCCGGCTGCGGACCGGGAGCCGGGGGAGCGGCCGGTGCCGTGCGGACGGGCGGGGGCGGGCATCGCCCGCGACCGCAGACCTGGCGCCGCCGTCGCGCGGCGGTCCGCCTTCGCCCGGAGGCCTGTCTCCCACCGCAGCAGGCAGAGGGCGGGGACGGACACCCCGGGTCCGCACCGGCGGACCGGCGGGCCCTCCACGCTCTGCGCCGTACCGCCCTGCGTTCCGAACCGCGGTGATGCGGGGTCGTTCCTCCTGTGAGGGCGGTACCGCACCTTGGCACCGCGGCAGGAGCAGGACGGTGTCGTCATGCGGTGAGCCCTGGGCAGCGCAGCGGACACCGTCCCTCTCCGTCAGGAACCTCCGGCCCTGGGAGACCGTCGCTGCCGTCGCCCGCCACGTCCAGGACGTCAAGGACGCGTCAAGACTGCCGGAACCGGGCAGTGTGCGCCGTCCCGTCCGGCCGCGATCATGCAGCCCGGCGGCGCGGTCGGCGCGCTGCCGGACCGTGGTGCACGGAGGTGGGGACGGTGGTGTGGTTCCTGGTGGCGGGGGTGACGGGGCTCGGTGTCCTTCTCGCGGCGCTGCTGCTGGACGGTGCCGTGGAAGGAGCCCTCGGCGCGGACGCCGGCCTCGGCGGGATGCCGGCCTGCAGCACCAGCACCAGCAGTCCGCACACCATCGAGGCGAACCCCTCGGGCCCGAACCAGGCTCCGACCGGCTGCTCGCGCCGGTCGGAGCGGCTGCGCACCAGGGAGAGCAGCAGTGAGACGGGCCGCACCGGCGCGATCGCCGGCCCCACCGCCGCGTACCCGCCCCACGGCAGGGCCCCGAAGAGCGCCGGGGCCAGCCGGGTGCCGCAGACCAGCGGCATCCCCGTCCCCAGTCCCGGCGCCCGGGCCGGATGCCGCCAGGCGCGGCGCACCGCGGGCAGGGACAGGTGCATGCCGTCGATGGGTGGACAGCGCGGTGAACAGGGCCAGGTCCGCGGTGGCGGAGACGACCGGGTCGGCGGTGCCGATGTGCACCGGGCCCAGCACGCCGTCCCCGGCGACCGCCCCCGCGCCCAGGAACACAGCGGTGTGGACAGCACCGTCCGGCCCGCCGGCCCCGGCAGCAGGACCGCGACCAGCAGCGCGACCCCGAAGACAGCGATGAGCACCGTGGAACCCCTTGGCGGTGAAGAGACGTCTCCTTCGATCGCCGACCAGGCTTCCCGGCACTCCGTCCACGACGTTATCGGATATTGACGCCATCCTGACAGCTCTTTGACACCCGTGCCCTGCACGTCCCGGCCCACCCCCGCCGCGCCCGGTCGTCCCTCCGGTGCCGGGTGCCCGCGCACCCGGTCGGTGCGCGGCGGACGCGCGGGTGTCCGACGGCGCGGGGCGCCGGTGCCCTGCCTGCCGCGGCACCGCCGGTTCGAGCGGCGTCACGCGGGGCGGGTCCAGGATCAGACGGTGCGTTCCCCGCCGGGTCCGGCAAGGACCGCCTGCCCGGTGACCGCGGCCCCACCGCCCGCACGGGTGGTGGCCGATTGCCGTCTGCTGCCGTGAGGAGACCGGGCTTGGTACGGGGACAACAGGAGCGGCGACCGAGGTGCAGCAACCCACCGATGCAGAACACCCCGCTGTGGGGCAGAATGAAATGGAGGGTCGAATGACCGCGACAGCGCCTCTTCGCGGCGCGTACCCCGAGGTGGATACGGCACTCGGGTGATGCAGCTCGGTGCCGGAACAATCCGGCAGCTCAGGCAGAGGCTTCGTGCCACCTGGTCGGAATGCGCTCCGGAGGGGCATCCGCCGCACCGGACACCTGTTACGGCAGTGATTTTTCATTCCATGAGGAGCGTCAGGTGGACATCAGGAAGACTGACACGGCGGTTGTGTTCATCGACCCGCAGAACGACGTGCTGAGCGAGGACGGGGCGGCCTGGGACGCGGTCGGGGCGAGCGTCACGGAGAACAGGACCGTCGAGAACATGGAGCGGATCTTCGAGGCGGCGAAGGCGGGCGGATACGAGGTCTTCATCTCGCCCCACTACTCCTACCCGACCGACAACGGGTGGCAGATGAACGGGCCGCTCGAGACGAGCGAGATCGAGAACCACGTGTTCGCGCGGACGGGACAACTCGATCTGACCGGGTTCCGAAACTCCGGTGCGGACTGGCTGGACCGCTTCAAGCCCTAC
Source organism: Streptomyces sp. NPDC001380 (assembly GCF_042895785.1). Taxonomy (NCBI): domain Bacteria; kingdom Bacillati; phylum Actinomycetota; class Actinomycetes; order Kitasatosporales; family Streptomycetaceae; genus Streptomyces; species Streptomyces sp. NPDC001380. The sequence continues at coordinate 68,442 of NZ_JBIAWP010000024.1, forward strand.
ATCGAGGACGGCAGAACGGTGGTCGCCAGCCCGCACAAGGTGTTCGGACCGGAAACCAACGACCTGGTGCTGCAGCTGCGCAAGCGGAGGATGCAGAAAATCATTCTGGGCGGGATGCTGGCCAACATGTGCGTCGAGTCCCACATGCGCCACCTCATCGAGGAGGGATTCGAGGTCGCCATGGTCAGGGATGCGACAGCAGGCCCCCGGCACCCGGTCTGGGGCGACGGCTATCAAGCGGCGATCATCAACTACCGCTTCTTCGCGCATGCGTTGCTGTCGACCGACGAAGTGCTCGATGCCATGCGCTGAGAAGCCCGCAGCCGGGAAATAGTGGGTGCGTCCGCCCGGTGCTCACTCCTTCACCAGACTTCGTCGGCGCCCACCGGCCCGTTGCGCGGGGAGCGCCGTGGAGACACGTCCAGCCCTGCTGCGGCCGATGCCCGGAACGACGTCCCGGTGGCGACAGGGGTCGCGGATCGCGGACGAGCGGATTCGGGCCGGCGCGAGAGGGGGCACTGTGGAATTCCAGCACGTCGTGGAGCTGGTAGGCCGAGCCGTCGACTCCGCGGGTGTGGCCGTCATCGTCGTGGGAACGTTCCTGGCGACCGTTCTCGCGGCCATCCGGATCAGTCGCCGGCAGCCGGGCGTGTACCGCGGCTATCGCCGGCGCGTCGGGCGGTCGATCCTGCTGGGGCTGGAGCTCCTCGTGGCCGGCGACATCATCCGTACGGTCGCCGTCGCGCCGACCTTCGCAAGCGTCGGCGTGCTGGCCGTGATCGTGGGTATCCGCACCTTCCTCAGCTTTTCCCTCGAGCTCGAGATCACCGGACGGTGGCCGTGGCAGAAGCCGGCTTCCGAAGCCGAGGACTGACCATGCGTCACATCGGCGGCAGGCGGGGCGGAGCCGTCCCTGCCGTGAGTTCTGCGGACCTGGCGAAACGGGCGGACGCCCTGGAAGCGGGCTGGTCACGGCTGGGACCGGAGGCGGATCGAAGCCCCGGCCTCAGCCCCGTGGCCTGCGGCGGCCTCCCATCCACGCCCTCAGTTCCTCGACCGACCTGTCCACTCGATCTCCCGCCTTGAGGTGGTACGGCGCTGCGTTCGTGCGCAGGCCGTGCAGAGGCTTCTCCCTGCCGGCTCGGCTCCGCTCGAGGGCAGGGCTGTTCGGCAGGCTTGCCGGTGCCGGGGGGAGTGGGCGCTTCGGGGGCGGGTGCGGACGTCGGGGGGACGGTTCCGGGCGGGTCCCTCGCGTGGATGGACGGTGCTGTGCCCGGTCCGGTGGTCCTCGGCGGGGCGGACCGGGTCGAGGGCGTCGGGGCTCTCCTCGAGGAGGAGCTTCTCGCCCTCCAGGGAACCGGAGGCGGGTCCGTGCGGGCCGTCCCGGCCGGGGGTGCGGACTCGGGTGGGCCCCATGTCGCAGCCCGGGCCGGGTGGCGACGGGTGCCTCGAAGCGGAGGGAGCGGAACGGGCCGCCGTTGTCGGTGACCATGGTGACCAGGGGCTGGAGCGTGCCGTCCGCGTCGTCTGGTGCGAGGTCCGCGGGAGGGGCTCCGGTCAGGGGCTCGGCCCCGGTGGGGGAGGGCACGTGCCGGCGGGCCGCGTCGCGGACCCGTTCCCGGGCGGGACGCGGCCACGGCCCCCGCGCCGGTGCACCGTGCCGGGCGCGGGCCCGGTGGCGGCGCCGGGTCCGCTCGGGCACACCGGTCAGGCGGCTGGACCTCGCGGTCGGCGTGCCCTGCTCCCGTGCTCCCGCCCGGGGCACGAGGACTCCGCTGAACGCGGCATGCGCCGCGCGCCGGGTGCCGTCACCTCTCCGCGTCCGGGAGAAGCCCGTGGAGCACGAGGTCGACCCAGTCCTCCGACAGCTCCCGAAGGCTGCCTGCGCCGGGCAGGTCCTCCGGATCGGCCAGACGTGTCGTCGAGGTCTCCCAGACTGCGGCCAACAGGGCTGTGTTGACGGGGCGGAAGGCTCCCACGGTGATTCCGTCGTCGAGGACGGCCCGCAGCACTTCGGTGTAGTAGTGCGAGTAGGTGTGCACGATTGCGCGAATGGCCTCGTGCGCCTCGGCGTCCCGCCAGAACTGCCGGGACGTCCTCGTCACGCCCGCCACCCCGAACCGGGTCCACATGCGCAGGCGCCCGACCGGTTCGGTCTCCTCCATGAGCCGCTGTACGGCCGAGCTGCAGACGTTCGCGTACCAGCGTCTGACCACGAGGGCGATCAGTTCGTCCCGGGACGGTGCCAGCTGGTACAGGGTGGCGAAGGAGGTGTTCAGCCTCTTGGTCACCGCCGCGAGGCGCAGGGAGCGGAAGCCGTCCGCGACCACCTCGACACCGGCCGCCGCAGCCGGCCCCACCCCGCCGCCGGCACCGGCCGCGTCCTGGTGCACCCCACCGGCGCCCTCCAGCACCCCTGGGCCGACCTGCGCGGCCCGGGGCCCCACCCCACCGCCCTGCCGCGCCGCCTGTGGCACGCCTCACCCGGGAGCGCCGGATGACCCACCCCCAGCGCAGCACCCGCCCCGCCGACGCCGTCACCGCCCCCCGGCGCGGCGGCGACACCGACACCGACACCGGCGGCCCCGGACCCGGCACCGGTCCCGGCAGCCGTCCCGGCCCCGCGGCCGCGGTCCCCGCCCCGGCCGCCCCCGCCGTGTCCGCCCCCGCCGTGTCCGCCCCCGCCGTGTCCGCCGCGCCCCCGGCGGCGGACACGGGCGCGCACATCGTGCACGTGCGCCTGGAGGACCTGCCCGCCGCGGTCGAGAAACGCGACCGCCCCGACCTCGCCGACCGGCCCGTCGCCGTCCTGGACGGCGGCCCGCGCGGCACCGTCCTCTCCGCCTGCCCCGCCTGCCCCGCCGCCCGTGCCGCCGGCGTGCGCCCGGGCATGGGCGCCGCCCGCGTCCGCCGCCTCCTGCCCGACGCGGCCCTGCTGCCGGCCCGGCCCGAGCACTACGCCGCGGCGGCCACCGCCGTCACCGCCGTCCTGCACACCACCACCCCGCTGGTCGAACTCCTCCCCGGCGACCGGGCCGTCCTCGACCTCACCGGCGCCCTCCCGTACTTCGGCCGCACCCCCGCCGCCCTCGCCCGCCGCATCCAGGACCGCATCCACGCCGAGCACCGGCTCCCCTCCGCGCTCGGCGCCGCCCCCAACCGCCTCCTCGCCCGCCTCGCCGCCGACACCGCTTCACCCGGCACCCTGCGCGTCCTGCCCGACGACCCCGCCGCCCTCACCGCCTTCCTCGACCCCCTCCCCGCCTCCGCCCTCCCCGGCGTCGGACCCGCCACCGCCGCGGCCCTCGCCCGCTACGGCCTGCACACCCTCGCCGACCTCCGCCGCACCCCCGCCGCCACCCTGCGCCGCGCCCTCGGCCCCGCCACCGGACAGCGCCTGGCCGAGCAGGCCCGCGGCCACGACCCGCGCCCCGTCCTGCGCGACACCCCCGCCCGCCGGCTCGGCGACGCCCACGCCTTCCCCGCCGACACCCTCGACCCGGGCGTCGTCCGCACCGCCCTGCTCGACCTCGCCCACCGCATCGCCCCGCGCCTGCGCGCCGACCGCCTCCTCGCCTCGGCCGCCACCCTCACCGTCCGTCTCGCCGACGGCGCCGCCCTCACCCGCACCCGCGCCCTGCCCCGCCCCACCGACCTTGCCGCCGACCTCGCCGACGCCGCCCACCGGGTCCAGGACGCCCTCGCCCTCCAGCGCGCCCGCATCCGCCACCTCCACCTGCGCGCCGAGCACCTCACCGAAGCGGCCCGCACGCCCTTCCAGCTCACCCTCGACCACGAGGACGACGACCGCCGCCGCCGCGCGGAGACCACCGCCGACCGGGCCGCCGCCCGCTACGGCCCCGGCACCCTCCGCCCCGCCAGCCTGCTGCCCCGCCGGGAGGGCTGACCCGGCCGGGGCACACCAGCAGCGTTCGTCACCTCGTGCACACGTACGCACCACTCCGGCCTTTCAGGCGGTGGAACCACCGCTCGCACAAGGGTTTCAGGCGGATCGGCCAACCACGGGCTGGTTCCGGTCAGGGGTTCGATCTCGCGTCGGGAGTCTGCCCTGCGGCGTCGACGATGCCGCGGCCGACGACGGCGATGGAGGTCACCTCGTCGCCCGCCCTGCCCCAGGAGCTGTCCTCCAGGAGGACGGTGCGCTCGCCGAGCAGGCGCAGGCTCCGCCTGTCGAAGATCCACTCCGAGCGCTCGCCGCCGTGGACCCGGGCGACGGCCACGCCGTGCCGGCCGGCGGCGTCGACGGCGTCGTCGACCGTCACCACCCCGGGGATGTGCCCTGCGGCCCGGTACAGCGCGGCGCTGACCTGGGGAGGCGCGACGGAGGAGCGCAGCAGGTCGCCGATGGTGGTGAAGGCCTCCTGGTCCGGCCCGGTGGTCGACCCGGAGCCGGCCCCGTGGTTGAGGTCGGCGTCGGCGTAGATCTGCTTCAGCAGGGCCTGCGGGTCTGTCGGCAGGCTCGCCAGGAGCTTGTAGGTGGGCGAGTTGAGCGTGCCGCCGTGGAGGGCGGGGATCTCCCGGTCGCCGCCGCTGCTGCGCTGGAGGCCGGGCCGGTCGCCGTCCACCGGCGTCCAGTCCTCCCGGTTCTGAGTGATGGTGTCGCGCTGCATCGAGCCGTCGCTTCTCTCGCTCAGCGACGTGCTGTGGCCGACCGTCCTGACGTAGGTGTACTGGCTGTCACGCGGCTGCGCCTGGGACCGGGCGTAGGCAACCTGGGCCACCCGGTTGAGGAGCTGCACGGATGCCGTAGTGGCCGGCGGTGCCTTCTCCCCCGGCGCACCGCCGCCCTGGGTGCCTACCACCACGGCGACGGCAGCAGCCGTGGCGGCTGCCGTCGCCAGGGCAAGCCTGCCCCATCGCCGAGCGGCAGGAGCGGCAGGGCGGTGGTGCCGGTCGATCTCGTTCAACAGGAACTCCTTGCTGGTGCGCAGGCGGTCGGGTGCCATGTCCTGGTGGGGTGGCGGCGGCAGCAGCCGCGCGAGCTCAAGATGCTCGCGCTGTTCGTCCCGCGCGTGTCGGTCTCCGGATGCGGGGTTCACGGCTGCCTCCTCTGGTGGCTCCTCATGGACAACGGGCTGTCGTGGACGTGGTGTCCGCGACCGGGGCGCGGTTCCACTGCTCTTCGGTCCGGTGGACCTTCTGCCGCAACGATCTTGCGGAGCTTCTCCCTGGCGCGGGACAGCCGGGATCGGACGGTGCCCACGGGGATGCCCAGGGCCTGCGCGGCCTCCGCGTAGCCCAGTCCCGACCAGACCACGAGGGTGAAGACCTCGCGTTCGCTGCGGCGCAGCCGCCCGAGCGCCTCCACGGCTGCGGCTGCCGTGGCGGCGTCGGCGATCCTGCCCACGACCTCGTCGGCGAAGTCCGGTGTCGGCTCACGGGGAGGAAGGCGGGACATCGCCGCACGGTGCCGGCGCGCGGCTCTCGCGGTGTTGCGGAGCACGTTGGTGGCGATGCCCAGCAGCCACGCCCGCGGGTTGACCACGTCGCCGCGCAGTCTGTCCCGCAGGCGCCAGGCCTCCAGGAACGTCAGTGACACCACGTCATCGGCGGTGCTTCCGTCCCCGGTGGCGCGGGCCGCGTGCGCGTGCACCGTCCGGGCGTGCTCGTCGAAGAGCGCGGCGAAGGCGCGGCGGTCGCCGGTCGGGCTCTGCTGACTGGGCAGGAAGGACTCCACGTCCTTCTGGTGTCCGCAGCGGCAGGGCGGTTCCCGAAGACCTGCCGATCGCCGGGGCGGCGGGCGGAACATCCAGCTTGCCCGCTCCGTCGTCGACGTCCGGAGTCCGGGAAGACCACGGCCAGGGCCACCCTCTGCACTGCTGCCGCGCCCGCTGCAGAAGAGTCCGCCCCGCCTCCTCGTGCGCCGCGCCGGGCCCGGAGAGCTCGGACACGTGCACCGTCTTCCCGATGTCGTGCGTCGCGGCCCCGAAGAGCACCGCCTCGTGGTCGAGGACGAGGGCGGGACAGTGCTGCCCGACCCATTCGACCAGCTGGTGTGCGACATCGTGGACGGCCCGCAGGCCGGCCGCCGGCCGCGGCGGGCAATGCGGCCGGGACAGGAGCTCGGCGACGCGATCCGGCAGCGGGCGCAGGGGCAGACCGACGATGCCGCTCATGGCCCTCGACAAGGCGGTGCCGGTCGTCAGCGCGTCAGGGTGCTGACCGCGGCCTGCTTTTGTGCCCGTCGGCCACCACCCGGTGGATCAGCATGACTCCGGACACTGCGAGGCGTCGAGCTGCGTGATCGTAGCCCTGTGGAGGGTGTCCGGTGATCTGCACGCTGAGCGGGGGCCTCCCGTACGCTCCCGGCATGAGCGAACGCGTCGGCTGCGCGATGTGCGGTCCGGACCGGCGGGTGTCGGGTGCCCGGCGTGAGGTCCTGCCCGGCCCGGACGTCCCCGGCGGCCGGAGCCGCCTCGACCGCGGCCTGACCGGAACAACCTGCACCTGGCTGGCCCTGGCCCGGGTCTCCGCATCCGTGCGCGTCGACGACATCCCCGTCGTTGCGAAGGCCGCGCGTCTCGCCCGTCCGGTAACCGCCGCGGGCGACATCGGCGACCCGCTCGCCGCCCGTCGGCAGACCCGCCTGGTCCCGCAGCACCGGTCCGGCGAGCGCACCCTCGCAGACCCCGCCGAGCTCGTCCCCGCCGGCCGCGCCACGGTCCACCGCGTCCTCGAACGCCACCGGACGTCACCGGCAGCGCCTTCGACCCCTGTGGGGCGGTGACGTGCTGCCCCACGTCCACCAGGTCACCAAGTACGACCCCGCCGACCGCGACCAGCGCGGCCACTGCACCGGCGCCGAGTCCACGGCCAGTGACCACGGACCGGTGGAAGCGGCCTACCTGCAGGCGGTCGCCGCTTTCGCCCAGGACACGGGCATCGACCACGTGGCCGTCCGCGAGCCGCAGATCGCCGGCTTCGTCCACTTCGAGCCGGGGCCCACGGTCGGCGGCCACGGTCCGGCCGGTCTCCTCCCGCAGGGCCTCGCCGGGTTCCACGACGGAGCGCTGGTACCGATCACGGTCGCCCTGGAACTCGTCCGGGCGATGCTCCGCGGCAACGGCGCCTGGTGCCGGCTCGAGGTGGACGGGGCATTCACCGTGCACGTCGGCTGGGACCAGTACCTCTACATCGGCAGCAGCCGCCCCTGCGAGTCGGCGCTGGCCCGCACCCGCTCACTCGGACTGTTCCCGGAACGCCTGGACGCCTCGCCGTACGCCTTCGCCCCCGACGACCCCCTGCACGTGCAGCGCCCGGCTGACGCCGACTTCTGGGCCCGCCTGCACTGGACGGTCAGCTCCCACCGGGCCGTGTTCCTGGAGGAGGCCTACGCCGGAAACGCCACCCGTTGGCACCGCCTCACCCGCGACACCGTCGAGGCGGTGCGCGCCCGGCTGACCCCTCGCGCCCGGCCGGCGGTCTGGGCGGACCTGCTCACCGACGCAGACGCGGCCCTGGCCGCCCTGCCCGACGAGGGCCTGGTGGAGATCGTCTGGGAGGACCAGGACGGGCGGATCGCCAACACCGTCGCGGACGAGACCGCGTTCGGGGCGGTGGCCTCCCGGATCGCCGGCGCGCGTGCCGCCGGTGTCGTCCCCTTGGACGCCGACGAGCGGTGCCCGCTGTTCACCGCTGTGCTGCCCGACAGCGACGGCGTTCTCCGGGCCCGCTGGGCAGACCGAGCCGACACCCGGCGACCGGGACTGGGCCTTCCTGAGGACCCTGCGGCGTGGCCAGGTCGTCACCGGCACGGTGACGCACATCGCCGACTTCGGCGTCACCTTCGTGGACATCGGCGGTTTCACCGCCATGATCAACGTTCCGGAGCTGTCCTGGCGTCCGATCCGCCACCCGTCCGACGTCGTCGGCGTCGGCCAGGAGATCACGGCCGAGGTCCTCGACGTCGACCGGGAGGGGCGCCTCATCGGCATCGGGCTGCCGGCGGCCGACTGTTGCGCAGACCTGCTGGCAACGTCGCGCCGCCGTCGTGTGCGCAGGGCCGAGTGCACCAGCACCGGACTGATGGAGGTGTTCCCCCGTGACCCACCCCACCGTCCACCGCGTCCTGCGGCGGGCCGCCACCGCCACGCCCTGGGCTCGTGCATGACCGCCGCCCGGCCGCGCGACGTCGGCGGCACTCTCGACCTGGCCTGGTGGTCGGAGGACCCGGAGCGTTGGGACCTCCTGCGGTTCGAGGCGGCCCACGACGCGGCCGACCTGCCGCTGGACCGGTGGTCGAAGGACCGCCAGGACGTCCTCGAGGCGCTCGTCCTCGCCCCGGGGCCGATCGACCACGACTTCGCCCGCTTCCTGCTGGAGCAGGAGGTATGGTTCCACCGCCACTGCCGGGGCTGCAGCCACACCATCGAGATCGCCGCGCTCCTGCTGGCCGAGCACCGCCGGCCCGGCGACGTCCGGCACCTGTGGGAGGCGATCCTCACCAGCTTCGACACCTGGGGCTGCCTGCCCCACCAACTCCTCCTCGCCTGCGGGGCAACCGAGCACACGCTCTCCTACGTCACCGGCTCCGACCACGGACAGCGGGACGACCTGCTGGGGTACCTCCACAAGCTCCAGGCGGTGACCGGCGACGACGTCGCCGCGCTCGCGGCCCGACGCCGTCGCCACTACACCGACATCCTCCGCGAACTCGACGCCGTCCCGGAACGCGATGACGACCGCTGAGGCACCGCTCTTCGCCGCTCCTGTGCCGGCGCCGCGCGAAGTCGCCGCAGGGTTCACGCTCGGCTCGGTGCCGGGGCTTGAGGAACATCGGAACGGAAGCCTGCACTGAGCCCTGGCGGTCCGCTGGTGTCCTGAGCCGTGAATGCGCTTGAGATGTCCGGCGAGGCGTTCGAGGATCTCGCCTGCGGTCCTGGTCCACACGGAGGGCTCACCAGCGCCCGCTCGGGCGGGTCCAGGTGCAGGTGCAGGTGCAGGCCGACCACGTCGCGGACCTTGTCGACGAAGGACGGGGCGGTCGACAGCAGAGACGTCCCGGCGCGGTGCGGCTGCAGGCCGAACGCCCGCCGGATCCGCGGCACGGTCGACTGCGACAGGCCCGTCTCCTTCGCCATCGGCCGCGTCGACCGGTGCGTGGCGCCCTTCGGCCAGTGGCTTCCCGCGACACGGCGATGGGGCACACGGTGGTCAGGGGGAGGCCCCGTTGAGGTTCCGTGGTTCCGCGCTCTTGCTTTGGTGTCATGGTCCCGCCATTCTGGCGTCGGGAATCTACTCGCATAGATCCCACGGCTCCAACGCTCCACCTGCTTGCGCGTCCGCCCGCCCCCACGCTCAGGAGGATCGCCCAGTGAGACCTCGTCAACCGCGCCGCCGTGGCGCCGTCGCCCTCGCGGCGTCCCTGCTTGCCCTGTGCGCCGGTCAGACCGTCGCCGCTCTGCCCGCGACCGCGGCCCCGCCTCCTCCAGCCTCCACGTCTGCCTCCACGTCTGCCTCGGCGTCCGCCTCCACGGTCGTCGCGGTGCAGGACCAGGCCGCGCGTGCCATAGCCCTCTCCCTCTCCCACGCGTCCTGGCGCGCCCGCGTCCAGCATGCGGTCCTCGCCACCGACGAGGTGTCCGTCACCGCGCTGGCAGGCCGGGCCGGCAACGGTCTGCAGTCCACGCTGGCCGCGGCGGACCGCCGCATCGCCGCCGCCAAGGGCCTCGACGCCGGCGCCGGCTCGCTGCTCCGGCTGCGGCTCGGGAACCACGCGATGCGCGGCGCGCTGTCCGCCGGAACGGCGCCCTGGGTCGCCCCGGCCACCGCCGACGAGGACGCCACCATCGTCGTCGCCTACGACAGCCGGGGTCGGGCCCACACGCTCGACGCCCGCCACGCACCCGCCCGTCCCGTCTACGTCGTCGACATCGACGGCTCCAAGGCACTGGCCGCCGGCCTGGACGTCCTGAACAGGCAACTGCGCCGCTACGGTCTCGCCTCCGCCGCACCGGCACCGACGGCGGATGCCGCCGGCAGGCCGCAGGTCCAGGCGGCCACCGGAGGCTTCTGGACCACCCGCATCACCGCGGTGGAGCTCTCGAACGACGAGGAGCCCTGGATCAAGGGCGATGCCGAGATCTACACGCTGGTCACCGGCTTCGGGCAGGACGGCAAGGTGCGCGTCGATCCCGTCGACATGCCGTACCTCGACAACGACGGCACCGTCTACCGGCCCGGCCAGATCCTGGTCAACTGGTCCAACTACAAGTACGACCTGGCCGACGCCGTCATGATGGAGGAGGACGGCAGTACCAACTACCGCGACCTGGCCAAGGCCATCGCCACCGCCCTGCTCACCATCACCGACCAGGGCGCCTACGTCCCCCTGGTGAACGCGGTCCTGGACGCCATCCCGAACGACTGGTGGACGGACGACCCCGACTACGTCGACTCCTGGTACACCCTGGCCAGCAGCGACAACGGCACCCGCTACGGCGCGCGCGGCAACGGTTGGATGACCGTCGAGCCGTACTTCGTCCAGGGGTTCTGAACCCTGCAGCGGACGTCCCGGGAGAGGACCGCGACAGGACGGCGGGCCGGTGCGTGAGACCACCGGCCCGCTCCGCACGCCCACCGGCCGTCGGCCACCGGCCACCGGTTCGGCGAGGGACGCGCCCTCCGCTGCCGCTGCTCCCCGGGTTGCCCGGACCCCGGGGGTGCCGGGCCGCATTTCCGGACGGTGGTGACGGCGTCCCCGGTGGTGACGCCGTCCACCGGCAACCTGGCGAAGAGACCCCTCCGTCGCTGCCGCCGACCGCACAGCCCTTGCTCGGAGGGGGCCGCCGTCGCCTCCGCCCCTCCCCGCTGCCGAACGGCCAAGGGTCCACGATCGGAATCGCGCTCACCGGCGGGTGGCCTGCCGGGGCGACGGGTCATGACGTCGCGGGCGCCGCCCTCTGGGCGCGTCGTGTGAGGACACCCGGGGCCGAGCCCCGCATCGGGCCGGTCGTTGCCGGTGACGGGTGAGCCTCGGCCCGGCTTCCGGGCGCCGCGTGCGGGCGGCCGGTGGTGCGGGTGTGCCGAGGCGAGCGGCCGCTACATCGATCCCTGGAGACGGTCGCGGTGGCGTTGGGCCTTGGCCCGGTTCCCGCAGAGGCTCATGGAGCACCAGCGCCGTTCGCCCTTGCGTGAGGTGTCGGTGAAGTGCAGGGGGCAGGGCGGGTTGGCGCACTTGCGGACCCGGCCGGGTGCGTCGGTGATGAGACGCGCGAAGTCCCGTGCGCACACGAACGCCGCGTGGCGGGCGGGATCGCCGACCTCGGCTGTCTCGGTCTGCCCGTGGAGGGTGAGGGACAGCTTGATCCGTCCGTGGTCGAGGAGCCCGTTCACGGCGGTCAGGTCTCCCGCGTCGGCGACGGTGGCCGCCAGGACCGACCGGGCCTCCCGCAGCCGGCGGCGGACGTCGGGAAGGGCTGCGTCCGGGCGGTGGAGTCCGTGCTGGTCCAGCCAGGCCCGGGTGAGTTCGTCGTCGTCGAGCAGATCGTAGGAATCCGTGCCCGTGAGCCATCGGGTGTTCAGGGCGTCCACGGCCGGCGGTTCACCCGTCAGAGGGCGCGCCGGCCATCCCCGGGCTTCCAGCGTGCGCCGAAGCGCCTCGCCGTCAGCTTCCTGCTGCGTGTCGATCACGGCACCTCCTCAACTAACCCCTAAAGCTCGATTGACAGGTTAGCAGGGGTGTGCTTTCCTGGCCTGCGTAACCGGAGAAAGCTACTGAAGGGGTTACCTTGGCGGGGCGTCGACATCTCGTGCCGGCAGCCGGGCATGCCTGTGCGACCGGGGCCTGCGGCGTGAATCCCCCCGCCGGCGTCGAATCCTGCCGCCCCGCCCCACCCTGTCCGACCCGAGGATCGACCTCCCCGACGTCGGCCGCCTCCCCTCGAGCGCCGGACCGACGTCATCACCGGACATGTCCGTGCCTTCCCCGGACGCGTCCTGAACCGGCCCCGTGCCACGGCGGCCAGGCGGCCGGCAGGCAGCCGGCCGGCGCCCTCACCGCCGACCTGCACGAGAAACAGGAGCAAGCATGCCTCAGCACTACGCCCGGATCGCCTTCACCGACGAGGTCAGGCAGGTGCAGCAGGCTCACGGCAGCCGCACCGCCATGCAGCGCTTCGAGGAAGCGGACTTCGGCAACGACGTCCTCGGCCCGGAGGAGGCACAGTTCGCTGCTGAGCGGGACGGCTTCTACCTCGCCACGACGAGCAGCACCGGATGGCCGTACGTGCAGTACCGCGGCGGACCGCCGGGATTCCTGCACGTCCTGGACGAAACCACCCTCGCCTGGGCCGAATTGCGCGGAAACCGCCAGTACATCAGTCAGGGCAACCTGGCCGCCGACTCCCGCGCCTCCCTGTTCCTCATGGACTACGCACACCGGCAGCGTCTGAAGATCTTCGGCAGCATCCGGTTCCTCGACCCCGGCGAGCACCCCGACCTCGCGGCCCGGCTCACCCCCGCCGACACCCGGTCCGTCGTGCAGCGGCTCTCCCTCGTGCACCTGCACGCCTACGACTGGAACTGCCCGCAGCACATCACCCCCCGCTACACCGCAGCCGAACTTCAGCAGACCCTGGACCCGGTCCGCGAAGAACTCGCACGACTGCGCTCCGAGAACCAGGCCCTGCGCGCCCGACTGGCCGCGCGTTCCGCCGACCTCCGCGATACCGGCGTCAACCCCGGCCACTGACCCGGCAGCCCGGCCTCGCGGGCCCGCCCGGTCATCGCGGCAGCAGGCCGGAGCCTGGCGGCGGACGCGAGGTCGTCGGGGACGCCGGTCGGCCCGCGGCGCTCGTCGTCGGCGGCCCGGTCCCCGGGCAGGTACAGGGCCCGGTCGAGCAGGGCGAGCCCGGCGCGGCTGGCGTGGGTCGGACGGACGGCGACCCGGCACAGACCGATCCCGCCCAGGGCGCCGGGGGCGCCTCCTGGCCGAAAACCGGGGGCGGAGTACCGACGCGCGGCGCCCACCGCGTCCGTGGATGACTCCCCGTCACCGGTCCCGTCCAGCACCGGCACCGCCTCGTCGGCAACGGGCGCGTCCCGGTGATGCCGACGTCGTGCCGGGACGCCGTCCGGCCGTTGACGGAAGCCCGCTGACGTCGTGAGGCTGCCGCGCCCGGCACCGTCGAGATCATCGCCCCCGACGGACGGGCAGGCGTCCTGGTCGACGACCGCCGCTCCGGCCGGGACGGCGCAACCGTGACGCCGTGGGCCGGTCCACCCGGCCGGGGCACACGCGCGGAGGTGGTCTTCACCGCCCGCACCTGTCGGCGGCCGTCAGACCGTCCCCGCGGACGTCCGTTCGGTTCCCCGCTCTGCGGCCACACCCGGTAGCCTCTGTGCCGTCCTCTGGGGCTGATCGATGAGGGGAACCGGGCTGTGGCACGTACGTGGTTGTCCGTCCGCGTGGAGCTGGTGTCAGGGCGTGGCGTCGACCTGTGGCCCCGGCCGGGCCGTGTCCTCGCTGCCGCCCGGTCGCACTCCTTCGCTCAGCTCGCCGAGGCCGTGGACCTCGCCTTCGGCCGTTGGGACCTGGATCACCTGCACATGTTCACGCTCGCCGACGGCACCGGGGTCAGCCGCCTGGAGTGGTGGGGCGGCGAAGCCCCGGACGGCACGGTGGACGGCGAGGTGACCCAGCTCAGCAGACTGCAGCCCGGTGAGCAGTTCGCCTACGTCTTCGACATGGGCGACGACTGGGCTCACCTGTGCACGGTGGCGGAGAAGCGCATCGACCCCGTCGGCGAGCTCGGGGAGGTGCCCGACCGCCCTGCGCCTTACTGGGGGTGGGGGAGCTTGCCGGACCAGTACGGTCGGCGCTGGGACGGGGACGACGGCGAGTCCCCGATGCCGAAGCGGCCCGGTCGGGGGCTGGGCGACCTGCCGCCGATCCTGCCGTGGTGGGGTATGTCCGGCCGGCGCTGACGCTCACGCTGCGTACGCCCCTCGGCTGCCGGGGGGTAATCGACGTGGCCACCACCGGGAGGTGAAGCGGCCGTCGGCGGGGAGTCCCCACCGGCCGCTGCACCTCATGCTCCCCGCCCCGCGGTGATGCCCCAGCCCCGACAGCGGCGACCTCCCCACGGTCACCCCGGTCCCCGACAGGCGGCCGACACCCGTACCCGGCATGGGCGCCTCCCGCCGCGGTACGGCATCAGCGGCATGCCGCGTCCTCGCGCATGGGCGCCAGGGGCTGCCACCGGAGCAGCGGCGGCGCACCTCCGGCGCCGAAGCCGGAGGCGCGCCGCACCTCCCGCCCTCGAATCCCGGCAATCCCCGCGCCGGACTCCCGCGCGGCGCTACCGTCGACCCAGACACCACCGCCGGAGGAGGGAGCGCATGGCCGAGCAGCGGTGCACCTCCTGCAGCGGCAGCGGAGCCACCACCCAGACCAGGTACGAGATCGTCACCCGGCCCGACGGCACCACCACCAGCGAGCAGCGCCAGGTCACCGCCCCCTGCGGGCGGTGCGGTGGGCGGGGCTCCGTCACCGGGTAGGAGACCCTCATGCGCACCATCCACCTCTGCCAGGCCTGCGCCGCCTCCTACCTGCCTCCGGAGGACATGCGGTACGACACCCTCGGCCTGGAGGCATCCCCCACGCACTGCTCCCACTGCCAGGCACTCGGCCGCGGCCACCTCGACGGCTCCCGCCTGTCGGCCGCGCTCCTCGCCGAGCTGCAGGCGCGCCTGGACGCCCCGCGACCGCGTCCGGAGCGGCAGCTCGCCCGCTCCACCGGTCCCCGCCGCCGCACCCGCGGCGGACCGGTATCCGCCCGTCACCGCCTCGGCTGACCCCGCCCGCCGCGTCCGAGCCTGCCGGGGCCGCGTCGCCCACCTCCCCGTACCACCCTTCACCGGGCCGGTACGGGTTTCCGGTGGGTCCCCGCTGTCCGGGTTCAGCGGTCCCGCCGCCGGTACCGGCTCACACTGCCCCGCCCCGCCCCGCCCCGCCCCGCCCCGCCACGACCCGCACCTGCGCCGAGCTGCCCGGCGGGCTTCGAACGGTCCGGCCCGGTGACGCCGGACCGCCCTCGGGCCTAAGGTATGCCGGTGATCTTCAAGAGGAGGCAGGCGGCCTCGGGCCTGAACGCCGCGGTGTCCGCGCTGGAGCAGGCCGTCGCCGCCCGCGACGGCGCCCGCACCGAGCGGGCCTTCAAGGCCACGATGAAGCGCCTGAAGTCGGCGGCGGACGCCGAACTCGCCCCGACGGGTCCCCGCCTGGCCGCGCTGCTCCCCGCCTTCCCGGCCACCGGCCCGCGCCCCGTGCTGGCGACGGCGGCCGGCTTCTGCGTCGAGCGCGGGGCCGACCCCACGGCCTGCGCGGGGCCGATCCTCGGCGGCGTCCACCGGGACCTGCTCGACGCCTTGGAGTTCGCCCGCCGCTGGACCGCCGCCGGCGAGACCGGTGACGCACTGCCGAAGCCCGACGAGAGGATCGTCGGCGACGCGCTTCCTGCCCGCCTGGGCTGCGACGCGCCCGAGGCCGCGCGGCTGGCGCTGGCCTGGCGCTCGGCCGAGGAGTGGCAGCCGCCCGCGCTGGCCGTGCTGTGCCGCAGCGCCGAGGTGCGCCGTCGGCACGGATCCGCGCTCCTCCCCGCCTGCCGCGACCTGGCCGCCCTGCGGCGCCACGACCTCACGTGCCTGGCCCACGCCCTGGCGGTCCTGGACGACGAGCCCCTGGTGGTGCTGCACCGGCCCACCGGCACCGGGTTCGAGGTGCGCATCGGCGGCATCGGCGACAACTTCCAGCTGCACACGCTCCTCGCCCACGTCCTCGTCGGCGGCGGCCACGTGCCCGGCCCCGCGCCCTCGGCGGAGAGCGTCCGCCTCGCCACGGACCCGCAGCCCGCCCGGGGACGCACCGGGACCGTCGCGACCGGGGCCTTCGAACTCCTCGCCCCCGACGGCGGTCGCATCTGGAACGAGGGGCTGCCCGCCGACATCCCCGTGGTGGAGGGACGCCGCCTGCTCGTCCTGGACAAGCCGATCTACCGGCGCAGCTGGAACGCCGACCGGTTCTTCCCGCTGCTCCCGGGCACGGCCGAACTGACCGGAGTCCTGTCCGCCGACGAGACACGGACCTGGTTCGCCCGCACCTCCTCCGGCGCAGGGACCTGACGGGCGCCCCGGGCCCGGTGAGCCAGGCCGCCGCACGGCTGCTGCCGCGGCCGGACGTCGCAGCCCGCGCCCGGCCCCCTCTGCCGGACCAGGAGCGTGCCGACTGGTGCCGCAACCTGCGGACATCTCCTGTCGGTTCCCGCGAGCAGGGCCGCACGCACCTGCCCCGTGTGGGGGCCGGGGCGGCCGACGACGAGACGGATGCGGGCGCCACCAGAGCCGGTGCCGCGCATGCCGGAGGCCGGACCGGTGCCGCGTGCTGCGGCATCGTGACGCCCGACGGTCACAGTCGTGCGTGTCTCATCAGCAGCTCGAGGTCGGCCTCCTTGACCCGGGTCACTCCCTGCGGATGCCGGTTCGTCAGCGCCGCGAGCGGGACGGGATCCCGGTCCAGGGCCAGTGTCGCCTCCCGGTGCAGGACGGCCCGGACCCGCCACGGCCGCTCGGTGTCATCGGGCACCTCGTAGGGTTCGCCGGTCACATCGGCCATCGCGGCCACCACCTTCTCCGGGGCGGAGAAGTAGATCCACAGACGGTCGCCGGGCGACATCAGCCGCCGCCTGGTCAGCCACCACTCGGCGCGTGGCGCGGTCTCCGCGCACAGGCGCACCTGCTTCCTGCTGGACGGCCGGCCGTCCATGGTCGCGACAGTCGGGTCCAGGATGTACAGCCAGTCCTGCATGCGTCCCCCTCGTCTCCGGTCGCCGTGCGGAGCCTCCGCCCCGGGGCGTCCTGGCAGGATGCCACCCCGGTGACGCCACCGAGGGCGGAATCCGCACGGACGGGGGAGACCGGCGAAGCGCACTTCCTCCGAACGTGCCGACCACAGGGAGCAGTGAGCACTGCCCTGTGGTCCTCGGAGCTCTTCGGCCATCCCCCAAGGGCCGAGAGCGCGCCGCCTGTGGCGCCCGCCGATCTCCTTCTCCCGGCGCGAGCGCACCGGCCGTACGAGCCGGCGACGGCCGACCGATCGGCGGAGCGCGGCCGGCTGTCGGCGGGGTGGTGTTCGATGGGCGTCATGTCCGTTCACGACCTGGTCCGCCTGCTGCCCGACCCCGCCGTCCTGCGGGCCCGCTGTCGGGCGGTCGCGCTGCTCGACACGATCCTCGACGACGGCGAGCCCATGCACGGGTTCGCCGTCGACTGGCGCCCGGGGGTCGACCTGGCGTCGATGGACAACGGTTCGGGCGACCAGTACGCGGTCGTCTTCGACCCGGCCGGGGTGTTCCTCTACGGGTTCGACCACGAGAGCGACGCCACCCCGTGGCGCGAGGAGCCCCGGGCCCACTGGCCCGGGCTGCTCGACGGCCTGCCCGCCGCGCTCGCGCCGTACCCGCAGGCGCCGGAGTTCCAGTTCGACGGCTTCTTCGACGCGACGGTCTGCGCGTGGCGCGAGACGGGCGCCACCCGGTGGCGGTGCGGGCCGGTCGCGTTCGCGCCCGGCGAGACGGACGGCGCCGACCGGCTCTTCGACCTCCTCGCCGACGGCAGCCCGGAGGCCTACGTGGCCTTCGCCGAGGACTCCTACGAGCGGCCCTGCGGCCGGGACGCCGTCGCGGCTCTCCTGGCGGGCGCCCCGCTCGACCGCCGGACGGTGGCGGCGCTCTCCGCGACGGCGGACTTCGCCGCCGTCGCCGCTCGGGCCCGGGCCCTGGGCCACCTCGTCCAGGAGCAGCCGGCGCCCTGACGGCACGGCTCCGCTCCGGGGCCCGCGCCCGTGCGGGCCCGGGTCCGGGCCCGGAGGGAGCCGTCAGCGCAGGCAGGTGCGCTGCCACTCGGTGACGGACATGGTCTGCGCGGCCACGGCGAGCCGCTGCGCGGAGGGGGCCGTGAGCTTGGCCCGGGGCGGTTCAAGCCTCGTCCGGGGCGCCGTGTCCGCCTGCACACTCCGGACGGCTCCCCACCGCTGACCGCCGCCATCGGAGAGAGAGCTTGATGCTGCACGCCCCGACGCCGGACATGGGCGCCGACCCCGTACCCGCCGAGCACGCGGAGCCGGTCCGGGTGGCGCACGCCGGACAGCTCCAGCCCTGGCACTTCGCCCGCCTTGCACGGATCGCCGCCACCCATCCGCGGCTGTCCCCCGGGGCCGAGGGCCGCCGAGTCCTCCCGCCGCCCGGCTGACGCCCTCGGGCGTCGCGGTCGCGCCCCACGACCGTCGCGGGCACGGCCCGGAGGCCGACGGGAAACCGCGTGGACCGGGCGTCCCCGGGATGCGACGATGCGGCTGTTACCTGCCCGGAGGACCGTTGTTCCTTTTCGTCTGTGCCCGGTGCGACGCCGAGCTGACCACCCCGTTGTCCCAGGTCGCCCTGCCGGTCCACGCCCACCAGCAGTACGGGAACGGAATCCAGCTCCCCGTGCTCATGGAGTCGGGCACGTTCGCGGTGGACCCGGAGCCCTGGGGTCCGCCGTGGCGGCCCTGGCAGGAGCTCGACCCGGGGGAGGCGGAGGCCCGCGGCATCCACGCGCCGGTCCACGCCCTGTCCGACGGCGCCCCGGGCGCCGTCGTGATCGCGCCCGGGGACGTCCGCGGCACCCGGATGATTTCCGGGAGACAGGGCGGTTCCTGCTGCGGCCTCGACGGGAGCGACGGCCCCACCATGGCCTGCGCAGCCTGCGGCCTGCCCGTGGCGAGCAGGATCGACGACTGCTCCGCGTGGCAGGCGGTGTGGCTCGCCCCGGACGCCGTGCGCCGCCTCCCCGCCGGCGACGCCGGCACCGCACCACTCTCCTGGGAGGAACTGGTGGAGGAGGGGGAGAGCACGCCCCCGCTCGAGCCGATCGCCACCTGGGGGTCGAGGTCCGGGACGGGCCACTTCTGGTCGTGGAGTCCGCGGTGGGAGGCGGCAGCCGGCCGAGCGCTCGCCCACCTGCTGGCGGCCTCCCACGGGCGCCCGGTGACGGTCCCGGACGGCCTGGCCGCGGACGTGTTCCGACGCGCTCTCGACACGCTGCTGCCCGCGGGACCGCCGCAGCGGCGTGCCGTCCTGGCCGGGCCGGGCCTGCCCGCCCCTGACGCAGACGCGGACATCCTCCTCGTACCCGTCCACCCCCGGACGGGCCGGACCTGGGCTCCCGCAGGCCCGGCGGCATCGGCATGCCCGGTGCCACTGCCGCTGGGAGTGTGGCTCCGGATGGCCTTCCCCCAACCGGGCCCGCCCCGCCCCGCAACAGGCCGCCTCCCCCACGACGTCCTGCGCGACGACCCGCCCCCGCCGCGCCCCGCCTCTCTCTTCCGGGCCGACTGGGGAACGTTCCAGAACACCCTGGTCCGACTGCCGGCCGTTCGCCGTCCGTGGCTCCGCACGATCCTCGAGAGCCTCGCGGAAGACAGGACGACCAGCCTCTTCTAGTGTCCTGAGTCAGGAATTCGCTTCAGATATCCGGCGAGGCGTTCGAGGATCTCGTCGGCTGTCCTGGTCCAGACGTAGGGCTTGGGGTCGGTGTT
>NZ_JBIAWP010000025.1:0-4685 GCF_042895785.1 Streptomyces sp. NPDC001380
CCTCCCACGCCGTGACCGTCTCCCACCCCGGCGCCGTCACCCGCCTCATCGAGCAGGCCGCCCACGCCACCACCCGCTGACCCCCGGCCCGGCCCCGACCTCGGAAGGACACCGCATGTCCCGCATCGCCCGCCACACCGTCCAGGACGCCCCCGAGGCCGGCCGCGAGGCCCTCGCCGGGCTGGCGTTCCCCAACGGCAGGCTCCTCAACATCTTCGGCCACATGGCGGCCTCGCCCGCCGTCCTGCACGGCTACCTCGGCCTGCGCTCCGCGATCGCCGAGCACGGCACCCTGGACGGCCGCACCCAGGAGGCCATCGCCCTGGCCGTCGCCGCGGAGAACGCCTGCGACTACTGCCAGGCCGCCCACACCGCCGGCGGCACCCAGGCCGGCCTCACCCGCGAGGAGACCGTCGCCATCCGGCGCGGCGACACCGCGTTCGACCCGCGCCTCGGCGCCCTCCTGGCCGTGGCCCGCCAGGCCGCCGCCAAGGTCGGCGTCGTCGACGACGCCGCCTGGGAGGCCGCCCGGGCCGCGGGCTGGACCGACGAGCAGCTCGCCGAGCTCCACGTCCACATCGCGATCAACCTCTACACCAACCACTTCAACCACTGGGCCGCCACCGAGCTCGACCTCCCGGCAGCCCCCGCCCTCTGACCCCCCGGCCCGCCGCACGGCCCCCGCACACCGGGCGGCGGACGGCCCCGGACCGCAGGCGCACCCCGCGCCCGCGGCCGGGGCCGCGGTGTCCGCGGGCCGTCCCCCGCCCCCCTGCCCACCGCTCACCGTCGCCCGCCGCGCGGGTCCCGGCACCGTGACCCGCGCGGCGGGCGCGGGCTCAGGCTCCCGTGCCGGGCTGCAGGACGCCGAGCCGAGGCACCGAGGCCTTGCCGGTGTTGGACACCGCTCCTCCCGGCCACCGCGCCGTGAGGGGGGCGGTCTCGTCGGGCGGGGTGACGTGCACGGCCGCGGGCACCACGGTGGTGACCCCCGTGAGGGCCGGGTTCGCGAACGTCATGGGCGCCCAGGCGCTCTGCCCGGGCCGCAGCCGGACGGTCACCGGCGTGGTTCCCGCCGCGCGCTCGGGATCCGGTGCCACCTGCTCTCCGGCGCCGTCCACGAACGCCGCGCCGGGGAAGCCGCGGACCGTGCAGGTCCGCCCCGAGGCGTTGGTCAGCACCAGGGCGAAGTTCTCCTGGCCGGCCCCCGGGCTGCCGGGCGTGACGGACGCCCTGAGGTCCTGCGTGCGGCAGCGCCCGTCCCCCGTGGACGCGGACGCGGCCGGGGACGCGCCCGGTGCCGTGGACGCGGCGGACGGTCCGCCGGCCGAGGCGGAGGCCGAGGCCCGGCCCTCCCCGGGCCGGGCGGACCCCCGGACCGACGGGGCGTCCGACGGCGTGCCCGACGGTGCGCCCGACGGCGTACCGGCCGGTCCGGCCGTGCCCGTGCCCACCCCCGCGGGCGCCGCGGAGCCGGGGAGGGTGCGCGGGGCGGACGCCTCCGTGCCGGTGCCGCCGGTGCAGCCGGCCAGGGCCGCCAGGAGGGCGGCCGCACCGCCGCACGCGGCGCCTCTCCGCAGCGCCGTGCCCCTCCGCAGCGCCGTCCCCCTCCGCCGGCGGCCGCCGGCCTCCGCGCCCCGTCCGCCGGCCGTGTGCTCCTGGTGCTCCATGGTGCCTTGTGCCTTCCTGGTCCGTGCCCGTCCTCCTGCCGGAGGTGCGGGGTCGTCGGCGGGGTCGCCGGCCGGACGCGCCCGTCGTCCGCGGGGACCGCCGCCCCGTGGGACGGCCGCCCGGTGGGACCGCCGGTCCCGTCACGTGTCCGCCACCCGGTGGGACGGGGCCCGCCGCGGAAAGGTTCGCGAGGGCTCAGGAGGAGCCGGCGACCCGGAGGCCCTCCAGGATCCGGCCGGTCGCGTCCGGACCGCCGTCCCGCCGGATCTGCACGTAGACGAGCGGGGAGGCGCCGCCGTCCCGCCGCGCCAGGGTGATCTCCTCGACCGGGCCGCCCCCGCAGCCCGTCCACGTCCGGATGCGCCCCTCCCACACCGCGCCCCGGTACGGGCGGCTGCCGGCCGGGACGCAGCCCGGGTGCGCCAGCCGGTCCACCGCGGCGGGCAGCGCGTCCTTCTCGCTGAGGCCGACGAACACGCCCGCGGCCCCCGACCGCAGGTCGGGCCAGCTCCCGAGGTCGGTGGCGACGGTGAGGCCCGGCTCGGCGTCCTCGTCCAGCCCCAGTGCCCGGGGCGCCCACCCCGAGCCGACCGTCTCGCGGGCCCACCGCGCGGGCAGCTCCAGCCGGATCCGTCCCGTGGCGTCGCCCACGCCCGCCAGGGCCGGCGCGTGCCGGGTGTCCGGGAGGGACCGCGCCGTGGCCACGGCGCCCCCCGAGGCCGCCAGCGTCACGGCGGCACCCGCGGCGAGGAGCCGCCCGCGGCGCGCGCGGGGGCGCGGTGCGGACCGCTCCCCGCAGGCCTCCGCGACCAGCCGTCCCACCTCCCGGGCGAAGCCGTCGGCGGTCGGCCAGCGCCGCCCGCGGTCGGGCTCCAGGGCGCGCAGGACCGCGCGCTCGACGCCGCGGGGCAGGTCCGGGCGCAGCCTGCGCGGGGGGACCACCTGCCCCGGCGGCCCCGGCACCGCCCCGGTCACCAGGTGGTACAGCAGTGCGCCGAGGCCGTACACGTCGGCCCGCTCGTCGATGCCGCCCTCGGGGCGGGCCTGCTCGGGGGCCGTGTAGCCGGGGGAGCCGACGGCCTGGGTGAGGCCCGACGCGTGCGCCAGGCTCTTGGCCAGGCCCAGGTCGGCCACCAGGATCCGCTCCCCGCCGCCGGGCGTGCTCGCGACCAGGACGTTGGAGGGCTTGACGTCCCGGTGGAGGATGCCCGCCCGGTGGAGGTCGGCGACCCCGCGCGCGGCCCCGGCCGCCATCCCCAGCGCCTCCGCGACGGGCAGGGGGCCGGGGGTGATCCGGTCCTCCAGCGTTCCCCGGTCGGTGTACTCCATGACGAAGTACGGGCGCCGGTCGGGGAGCTCGCCCACGTCGAACACCCGGACCACGGAGTCCGACGAGACGCGGCGCAGGAAGCGGGCCTCGGCCAGGAAGCGCTCCCGGAAGTCCATCCGGTGGGCCCAGTTGTCGGCCATGACCTTGACCGCCACCCGGGCGTCGAGGGCGTCGTCGTGCGCGAGCCACACGGTGGCGAAGGCCCCCGAGCCCAGACGCCCGTCCAGGCGGTACCTGCCGATCTGCCGGACTGGGAGCATGGGACCATGATGCCCCAGCCGAGGAAGGGGAGAGGAGCCCGCCCGTGCCCGCCGATCCCGAGACGGAGTCGCTCGCCGCGAGGGCTGCCGCCGGCGACGCGGCCGCCCTCGACGCCCTGCTGGAGCGGATACGGCCCGAGGCCCTGCGCCGCTGCGGCCGCTTCCTGCCCTGCCGGGAGGACGCCGAGGAGGCGGCCCAGGACGTCCTGATCCAGGTGGCCCGCGGGATCCGGTCGTTCGAGGGGCGCAGCCTGTTCAGCACCTGGCTCTACACCGTCGTCGCCAACTGCGCCCGGCAGAAGTACCGGGACCTGAGGCGCCGCGCGTCCGAGACGCCCCTGGACGGCGAGGAGCTCCACCGGCCCGACCCCCGCACCACCAGCGTCGTCGCGGGCTCCCGCATCGACCTGCTGGAGGCCCTGGAGCGCCTGGAGCGCCAGAGCCCGCACCTCGTCGCGCCGCTGGTCTACCGCGACGTGTGCCAGATGGACTACGCCGAGGTCGCCGACCGGACGGGGCTGCCCCTGGGGACCGTCAAGTCCCGGCTGCACGCCGCCCGGCGCACGGTCCGGCCCTGGCTGGCGGAGTCCTCCGGGCCGGCGGGAGGGGCCTTGCCGGCGTCCGGCTGAAGGCGTCCCGAGGGCGCACGGCCGAGGGCGCCCGTTCGGCGGTGCCCCGGCCTCCGGAAGCTGCCCCGAACGGCCGAGGACCCGGCCCGAAGGTGCCGCCGTCCGCCGCCGGTACGGCCGCCGATGCGCCCTCCGGTTCACGGGAGGGCCGGAGTCCGCCCGTGAGGGCAGAGACCGTGCCCTCGGCGCTCGGGAGCGCGGGAACCGCGGGACGGCTGCCCGACAATGGACGTGTCCGCACCTGTGGCCTCCCGTCCAGGCCCTGTCCATGGCCGACGGGCGCGCCGTGCGGGAGGCGGACCGTGCCGAAGGGTCCACGGTCCGCCGCGACCCGTGCGGGGGACGCCGTACGGGTCGGCCCGGGGCCCGCCGTTCCCCCCGTAGCGGCGGGTCCCGGTGCCGCGGCCCCTCGCTCCACCCCGAGGGCGGGGCCCGCACGCCGTGCACCGGCCCGCGCGCTGCGACGGGCAGCGGTGCGGCCGCCCCGCCCCGCCCGGCGGCCCGGGAGGCGGGGGCGTCACGCCGTCCCCCGCGTTCCCGTCGGCCCTGCCGCCCCTGCGACATCGTTCGCCGGACAGCCGGACAGCCGGACAGCCGGACAGCCGGACAGCCGGACAGCCGGACAGCCGGACCGCACGGCGTGCACCGGCCCGCCCGCCCCGCCCGGCGGTTCCGCCTCCCCGTCCCACCGCGACGTTCCCGGCCGCGGTGGGACGGTGCCCCCGTCCCCCTGCGGCCGCTCCGGACGCCGACCCGGGCGGCGGGCGGGACCCGCCGCCCGGGTCGGCGTCCGGA